>CADCOT010000088.1 GCA_902803145.1 uncultured Spirochaetales bacterium
AGAGGTGCCGTACATGACCTGCTGTGTGCCGCCGCGCATTCCTGCTGCCTGGGCCTTTCCGTTGGGAACAAGCTGGCTGACCAAAATGCCCTCGTCAACCTTCAACCCTGCGTATTCAACTATCTGCGAGCTCAGTTGGACCGGCACAATATCTATCCAGCCGCGGTTGACCTTTCCGTACTTGATAAGGTCCTGAACGGACGAGTATGCGGTGTCTGCGGCAATTGCAAAGTTCATTCCCTGGCTTGTTCCGGTAGATGTGTAAATTTCTGCACAGACTCCTATTACCCTGCCCTTTGTATCAAGTAGCGGTCCGCCTGAGTTTCCGGGGTTGATTGTGGCGTCTGTCTGAATCATACCGAGCATAATGTGACCGCTTGTGTCACGAATAGGTCTTGAAAGGCCGGAAATAATTCCTTCTGCCATTGTTCTGTCGTAACCGAACGGGTTTCCTATTGCCAAAACCCTCTGTCCTACAACAAGGCTGTCCGACTGTGCAAAATTCAGGTACGGGAAACTTTCTCCGGTTTTGCTTTCAATCTTTAAAACTGCAATGTCGTTTTCCTGGTCAGTTCCTGCAACAGTTGCATTGTATTTTGTGCCGTCAGCAGTTGTGACTGTTATTGAAGTGGAACCGCTGATAACGTGGTTGTTTGTACAAATATAGCCGTCTGATGAAACAAAGAATCCCGATCCTGTTCCTATTGAAACACTTACATCAAGGAACGATGAGACGCTGGAATCTGCAATGGTGCTTATGTTAACAACTGCAGGGCTGGCCATTTCAAATACTGCCATGTTCTGAAGCTCTTCTGCGCTGTAGTTCCAGGCTGAGTTGTCCCCTTTGAATATGGTTACACCCTCATCTCCGTAGTAAACATCATTTACATGAATGCCGGCCAGTTCTAACAGTCCGCGTTCTCCGGAAACTGAAACCACTTCCTTGAGAGTGTCAATAAACTCAGTCTGACGCTGTCTGTTCTCAATGGAACGTGTCCAGCGTGCAAGAAGCAGTACCAGTGTTAAAAACAGCACTGCTGCTACAACTATGAGAATGATTTTCAGTGTCTTTTTGTTCCTGCTCAGCATGGGGTAATACTATACTTCTTTGGCACCGTTTTGCAAACCTGCTGCAACACGTGCATCATATTCTTCATCTTCATCCGCTTTTGTTCTGACCTTGCAGCAGATTCCGGCCAGTTTGGATTCTGCCAGTTGCGGATTGTCAGTGGCATTTAAGTAAATCTTTGCACCTTTTTTTGTGCTCAAAACCTCATAGAGTATGTTGATAATTGCCTTGTCTTTAAGGCACTCTCCGCTGAGAACAACTACGTCTATGTCATCATTAAGGTCAAAGATGCTTTCAAGTTTCTCTTTGCTGAATTTTTCTTCTTTGCAGAACACAGGGTCAAAGAAAACACAGTTGTCTATGAGAAACTCAAGAATCTTCATCCCCTGCTCATCTCCGGCAATTGGGCCGGCATACATGGAACTGTAACCCATCTGTGCCAGCCTCCAAGCTGTGAAGAGAGCCTTTGATGAAGGTTTGTCAGAGGCCATTGATGCCTCACCAATTGAAACTATCATGTCTTGATTATACAATAATGCATTATGGAAAACACAACTTCTTCTCTCAACTTCATTGAAAAGATAATCGAAGACGACCTTGCCAACGGCAGAGTACCTAACAACACTATTGTTACAAGGTTCCCACCTGAACCCAACGGCTATCTTCATATTGGCCATATCAAGAGCATCTGCCTGAACTTCGGTCTTGCACAGAAGTACGGCGGAAGATGTCACCTTAGACTTGACGATACCAACCCTGCCAAGGAAGACATGGAGTACATTGACTCCATTAAATCCGATATCCGCTGGCTTGGTTTTGATTGGGGCAAACATGAGTACTATGCCTCTGACTACTACGACCAGCTTTACGAAATTGCAGTCAAGCTGATTAAGGAAGGTCTTGCCTACGTTGACAGCCAGACTCCGGAGCAGGTCAAGGAAAACCGCGGAACTCTTACCGAACCGGGGAAAAACAGTCCCGACAGAGACCGCAGCATTGAGGAAAACCTCCGCCTCTTTGAGGAGATGCGTGCAGGAAAGCACCCTGAAGGCAAGTTCCTTCTCAGGGCAAAGCTTGATATGGCAAGTCCCAACATCAACATGAGAGACCCTGCCCTTTACAGAATCAAGTACGCAGATCATCCTAGAACAGGCAAGAAGTGGTGTATCTACCCAATGTACGATTTCACCCACCCCATCAGTGACGCAATTGAGGGCATTACCCACTCAATCTGTACTCTTGAGTTTGAGGACCACAGACCCGCTTACGATTGGGCCTGCTCCATTGACGGCATTGAACATGCACCTCATCAGTACGAGTTTGCCAGACTTAACATCAACTATCTTGTGATGAGCAAGAGAAAGCTTCTCCAACTTGTCCAAATGGGCATTGTTTCAGGTTGGGATGATCCCAGAATGCCTACCGTCAGCGGAATCAGAAGACGCGGCTATTCTCCTGAGTCAATGCGTGACTTTGTAAACCGCGTAGGTGTTGCAAAGGTTGAGTCTGTTGTTGACTACTCTCTTATGGAGTTCTGCGTTCGTGAAGATCTGAACAAACGCGCAAAGCGTGTCATGGCAGTTCTTGACCCCATGCGCCTTGTAATTGACAACTACCCCGAGGATCAGGTTGAGTACTTTGAAATGGAGAACAATCCTGAAGATCCCAATGCCGGAACAAGAAAGGTTCCTTTCTCAAAAGAACTCTACATTGAGCGCGAAGACTTCTCCATTGACCCGCCCAAGGGTTATCACCGCCTCTACATTGGCAACGAGGTAAGACTTAAGAGTGCCTACTACGTTACCGCTGTTTCCTATGAAACCGATGCAGAGGGCAACGTAAGCTGCATTCACTGCACCTACGATCCGCAGTCCAAGGGCGGTGAAACTCCCGATGGCCGCAAGGTCAAGGGCACCAGCCACTGGGTCAGTGCAAAGCACGCAGTTAAGGCAGAAATCCGCCTTTATGACAAGCTGTTTGCAGCAGAAGATCCCGGCAAGGCAACAGGCAACTACCTTGATGACCTTAACCCTGAGAGTCTTGTAATCAGAGAAGGCATGCTTGAACCGGGTCTTGAAAACTCTAAACCCGGCGAGTACCTGCAGTTTATCAGAAGCGGTTACTTCACCCCTGATTACGACACAACTGCAAACCACCCTGTCTTCAACAGGACCGTAACCCTTAAAGACAGCTGGGCAAAGCAAAAGGCCAAGATGGGTATTTAATTACCCTACTTTGCAATTATGGAAAGCTGAAGGCATTGCGCTTTCAGCTTTTTTATTTGTTATTTTGACGCGTTTTAGCCGTTTTAGCCGTTTTCACCGTTGAAACTTTTTCGAAAAAAACCACCTAAACCCCCTCAAAACAGGAGAAAGATTTTTCCATTAAAAAACCATTATATAAGTGGAGGTATTCTGTACAATGAACAACCCTTTCAGCAACACTTTGGAAAACATGAAACTCTCAAATGAAAAAGTAGGTGTATCAACTCGAAGAAACGTTGATAAAAACTGGAAGTTCTACCATGTAAGTCAAAGAGCTTTTCGCAGATATCACATTCTTACAGGTAACACTGCGTGGTATTATCACACTCTTACAGAATCAAAATGCGCAAATTACGGTGTTCTGATTATCTGCCAGGTGATTATGTCTAATCACATCCACGAAATCCTTTACTCAGAGGATGTGGGCAATATTTCAAAACTAAAGGCAATGGCAGGTAATAGAACTTCTACTTTTGTAAACAGAAACAGACTGGCTAATAACAAAAAGAGTTTGGAACATCTGTTTGATGGACGGCCCGGTTTTGTTCCCATTAGAAACCGTGTTCAGCTTCTAATTACTCTTAAGTACATTTGTGACAATGATCTTGAATTGCGTATGATTGGAGAAAAAGCACCATATTCCAGTTTTGAAAACTGGAATGGTGGAGACGCAAAGGACCGTGGAGCAAATGAAGTTGCAACTCTGTATGGTTTGAATCTTTCAGAACTATACAACCTACTTGGCAAAGAGAAAAAAGAAGTACATGAGTTTGCAAAGCAATTCAAAACTAAAGAATATGCAGAAATGGACCAAAAACTATTTAGAAAATGATTACGCGTGAAAGCGGTGAAAACGGCAAAAACGGTCAAAACGGTGAAAACGTGTCAAATACCCAAACTAGGATATTAGTTTTCGTCTTCGTTCCAGAAGAATTTGGAGTCATCTCCGCGGTTGCGTGCCGGGCGGAATGAGTCATAGCCGTATGGTTTCTGCTTTTTGGGCTCACGGGGACGACGGTCTGAATCTTCAAAACGTCTTGCAGGGCGGTCGCTATCTTCGTAGTGTCTGCGGGGGCGGTCTGAATCTTCAAAACGTCTTGCAGGGCGGTCGCTATCTTCGTAGCGTCTGCGTGGACGGTCAGAATCTTCAAAGCGTCTTGCGGGACGGTCATTGTCACCATAGTGTCTGCGGGGACGGTCCGAGTCTTCATAGCGTCTTGCAGGGCGGTCGCTATCTTCGTATCGTCTGCGGGGACGGTCAGAATCTTCAAAGCGTCTTGCGGGACGGTCGTTGTCACCATAGCGTCTGCGTGGACGGTCAGAGTCCTCAAAGCGTCTTGCAGGGCGGTCGCTATCTTCGTTGCGTCTACGAGGACGATCAGAGTCCTCAAAGCGTCTTGCAGGGCGGTCAGAACGATCGGAACGGCCTTTGTACTCGTTGCGGCCAAATGTTCTTTTTTCCCTCCTCTCTTTCTTTTCGTCGCTCCAGTTCAGAGAGAGTGTGTTTTCTTCTTTAGCCATTATCCAACTCCTGACAGAACCCCTCGTGCCCTTCTTGAAGCCGGGTGCTCTGAAGTAATAAGTCATTTCAGCCGTTCTAAGGCCTGTTGATTCCATTCTAAATGATGATAAATTTGTTGAGAAGAAGATAAAGCCGTCCTTTGTCAGAATCTTCTGCAAAAGATCTATCCACTTCTTCCAATCCCTTCCTACGTCAAAAACATAGTCCATCTTGTGGCTGTTTGAGAATGACGGCGGGTCAAAGATGATAATTGAGTAGTGTCTGTTGGCACTGATTGCCTCGTTGACAAAGGCAAGAGCATCAGAGCAGATGCACTGGTAGTTGGTGCCGGAAAATCCGTTTTTCTGAAGGTTGGTTTCGGCCCAGGCTGTGTAGGTTGCTGAAAGGTCTACGGAAGTGACGCTGTCAGCTCCGCCTGCAGCAGCATAGACGCTGAAACTGCCTGTGTAGGAAAAAAGATTCAGCACGGTCTTGCCGGCACTCTGCTCACGGATAAAACGTCTGGCAAGCGCCTGATCAAGGAAAAGGCCGGTATCGGCATAGCATGTAAGATTTACTTCAAACAAAAGGCCGTCTTCTGCAACTTCTGTTGTAACGGCAGTGCCTTCCTCAACCATTGCACCGCTTTTGGGACGTCTTTTATAGACAATATTCTGTTTGTCCAAATAAAGGTTGGAAGAACATGATTCAAGTACACTCTCTTTCAGGTCTGAAGAAAGGCCCTCTTCTGAATAATCTGTAACAACTGCATAGCGACCGTAAACATCTACGGTGATGGGAAGACGTTCCTGGTTGCGATCATAGACACGCATACAGTCTGTGTCTGTTCCCAGTAGGTGGCGGTTGTCCAGGTGATTCTTTTTAAGAAGCTTTCCAAAATCCTTTATCAAATAATCCATAAACAATGGGATTATAATCATTTAATGATAAAAGGAAAAGTAATACTGTCACTATGAAAATTTGTCTGTTAAAATTAGGGCATGATTGAAAGTCTTGAACAGGAATTCAACGGAAAAATCAGATGGAAATCTTTTTCAATCTGGTACGCAGATTCAGATTCAAATCTGCGCCCGTACGGAGTTTTTCTCTTTCTAATTGACAACGTATTCCGTTTCAGGGATTACAAGCATGTTAAGACCGTGCTTGGATTTGAAATAAAGGAGAAAAACCCTGAAGAGTACGTGCCGTTCAATGGTTCTTTCAATCTTGAGGACATTAAGTTTGTAGCAAAACTTACCAAGAGAAAGGCCCTAAGATGCATAGCCGCAGGAAAGAAGGCAACGGCATCGCCTCTTATTGCAAGGATTTTTATGGACACTGTGCTCCTTGTGGACACAGGAGATAAACAATATTTTTTCCAGTTTCCTGATAAGGAGTTTAGGAAAATTATAGAAAAGAAAGGAGAATAAAGATGGGAGCATTCAAAGCTTACGACATCCGCGGTATCTATAACCGCGATTTTGACAAGAAAACAGCATACAAGGTTGGTTACTTCCTTCCGCAGTTGCTTCCGTGCAAGTACGTTGTTGTTGGACATGATATCCGTCTCACATCAGAGGAGATTTTTGAGAACCTGGCAAAGGGTATCAACGACGCAGGCGTCGATGTATGGGACATTGGCCTTTCCACTACTCCCATGGTTTACTTTGCAACTGTCTATCTGAATGCAGATGCAAGTGTACAGATTACCGCCAGCCACAACCCGAAAGAGTACAACGGCATGAAGATATCGCGCACAGGCGCAATCCCTGTAGGCGGAGACACAGGCCTTAAGGACCTTGAGAAGCTTTGCAACGAAGGAAAGATTGTTCCCGCAGCAAAGAAAGGCACAATCATTAAAAAAGACATCAGAGATTCATATCTGAACTATCAGAAGCAGTTCCTGCCCGACTTGAGCGGCGTAAAGCTTTCAGTTGACTGTTCAAACGGAATGAGCAGCCTCTATGCACATCAGCTGTTCGGCGACCATGCTCACTACATTAACGACACAATGGACGGCAACTTCCCCGCTCACGAGCCCAACCCGCTTGAAGTTGAGAACTGCCACCAGATTATGGAAGATGTTAAGAAGAACCACAGTGATGTCGGTGTAATCTACGACGGAGATGCAGACCGTGTTATGTTCATTGACGAGCGCGGCAGATTCATCCAGCCGGACTATGTAACTGGCATTATCGGCGCCTACTACCTTGCAAAGGAAAAGGGTTCTGTTCTTGTTGATATCAGAACTTCTAGATCAACAACTGAGTATCTTCTTAAGAAGGGCGCAACTGAAGTCATTACATGGAAGGTAGGACACGCATTTGCAAAGATGAAGATCAGAGAAAAGAAGTGTATCTTCGGCGGCGAGCTTGCCGGACACTACTACTTCAGAGACTTCCACAACTGTGACAGCGGAATTCTTGCATCTCTGCTCGTTCTGCAGACAGTCTGCGCACTCAAGAAAGAAGGCAAGACACTTGGCCAGCTTATTGATGAAATTGTTGTCTACGCAAACAGCGGTGAAACAAACTTCAAGCTTGAGCACAAAGACGAGGCCATGGAGGCCCTTTACAACGCATACAAGGATAAGAATCCCACAAAGGTTATGGATTTTGACGGCTACCGCGTAGAATTCCCCACATGGTGGTTCAACGTAAGAAAGTCCAATACAGAACCGTTCCTCAGACTTGTTGTAGAAGCAAAGTCTCAGGAAGAACTCAAACAGCGTGTTGATGAACTGAAAGCAATCATTTCCAGGTTCAATTAATGACAAACCTGTTTGACTATCTTAAATGGAGAGGAGACCTGGCATTCAGCCAGGCTCCTCTTACTTCTGTAGACCTCCTAATCTTTTCTGAAATAGTTCACGCCCCGCTTGAAAGGCTGCTTAAAGACGGGGATGAAAGTTATAAAGGAAAGACACTTTTACAGTTGCTGCCGGAGGTCTACCCTATGCCGGTGAAAGGCAAAGAGTACAATCTTCTCTCAAGCCGCAGCGATATTTTTTACATGATGAAAGAATATCGCCGCTTTGCGGATGTAAAGCTTATGAAGTTTTCTTCCCACTTTGAACCTGAGCACACAAAACAGTTTGCTGCCGCCGAATTTGCTATAGGTAAAACGGCAATAATTGCATTCAGGGGCACAGATGCAACAGTTACAGGATGGAGGGAAGATTTCTTGATGAGCTTTGAATCCCCTATCCCTGCACAGACAGATGCCCTCTCTTTCATGGATAACATTCCCGACTGCTACGATGAAGTTTATGTTTGCGGCCACTCAAAAGGCGGAAACCTTGCAATGTATGCCTCTGCTCTGACAAAGAAGCAGGACATGATCAAGGCCGTGTTCAGCTTTGACGGACCCGGTTTGGACCAGAGTGTTTTGGACACTGACGGCTGGAAGAACATACTTAGCAGAGCACATCTGATTGTTCCTGAGTCTTCCATCATTGGACTTCTGATGGGCTACATTAAAAACCACAGAACAATTGAGTCCGACAGCATGAGCATTATGCAGCACAACCCGTTCTATTGGCATGTTTTCGGAAATGACTTTATAGATGCACAGGGTTCAACCTTATCAAGCAAGGTCACTGACAATGCCATACACACATTCCTTGAAAAGTGTACAAGGGAGCAGAGAAAAACCATTGTTGATGCCATCTTTGACATGATTGAGGCAACAGGGGCTGTAAAGACAAAGGACATTGTAAGCTGCGCAGCAAAGCACCCCGCACAGATAAAGGCCGTTTACAACAAGCTAAGTCCACAAGATAAGGATGCGATAAAAGAATTGGGAAAGATTCTTTTTAAGGCATACGGCTTCAGTCTGAAAATGATTTTAGGAAAAGAAAAGAGCGCTGAATAATCAGCGCTCTTTTTGCTCCCCCGGACGGACTCGAACCGCCGACAGGGTGGTTAACAGCCACCTGCTCTACCGACTGAGCTACAGGGGAATGTTCCACGAACAAAAAAGAATGTACTTTATTATGACTCTTTAGTCAATATCAAATCAGAAAAGCCTTGTTCCTTGCATGTATACAGCCTTCAGCGTTCCTTCTTTGTTAAAGAGAATGAAGTCTGCTACCTGACCTTCTAGCAGTACAAGACGAGAACTGTCCAAAGAGTATTTTCTTACGGGGTTTTCTGTTGCAAGGCGGAAAGCCTTATCCAACGAAACACCAGCAGTTTTTGCAAAGTTGAAAACATCTTTGAACAAAGATGAACCTGCACCTGCAAGGTAAGGAGTTCCTGCAAGTCTTACAGAGCCGTCCTCAACTATCTCAACATCCATATTGCCCCACTTCACCCTGCCTTTGGGAAGGCCGGCACAAGGTGCAAGGTCTGAAACAAGGATGATTTTACTGTTCTTACATTTTGAGATTATCCAAAGAAGATCCGGTGTAACATGACATAGGTCTGCAATGACTGAGGCGGTAAGCCTTGAGTCTCTGAGTTGGGGCCACAGAGGATTTTCAAAGCGGTCAAGTTTCTGATAGTTTCCGTTTCCAAGGTGTGTGCTTACACTTGCACCGGCATCTACTGCAGCTTCAATTTGGGCCCTTGTTGCACCGGTATGACCTAGGGCCACAACAACGCCGCAGGAGACTGCATGCTTAATCAGCTGGATAACACCCTCAGCTTCTGCACCTACGGTGATGCACTTCAGAATGCCGTCTGAATGTTTTAAGTACTGGTCAAATTCCTCAATACTTGCCTTTCTGACATATTTCTTATCATGGGCACCGCGCGGGCCGTCCTTGGAAGAGATATAGTTACCCTCAATGTGGATACCGACAAGAGAATTTCTGACAGTAACAGAATTGCGCCTGGCCTCTACAATGCGGTCAATGTTGTTCAAAATAGTCTTGTGAGGTCTTGTTACTATTGTGGCAAAGTGTTGGAGTGTGCCCGTTTTTGCAAGGGCATTACATATGCTCCAGACTGATTCGTAGTTGAATAGCGGATCCGAATAATCCAAACCCATGTAACCGTTGACCTGGGTATCAATCATCCCGCCCGGGCAGATATAGGACATGCCCGGTTTGGGATTTGTAGGTTTGACAGATGTAATAACGCCCTTATCAAGCGTCAACTCCAGAGCTTTGTTATCCAGTATATTGATTGCGCTGATTACGGCATCCATCGGCTATCCTCCGAATTATTGCTATGAGAGGAGAGCCGAAGCCGAATCCTCGTCAAGGAAGAGATGCCAGTTGCCATGAGTCTTGAGCAACGTGGCAGGAACCATGGGATCTACAGGATGTGTTATTGTATTTTTCACAGCCTCTGCCTTAACGGCATGAGGAACAACTGAGACTATGCACTTACAGGACATAATCTGGCGCGGAAGCATAGATATGGCCTGAGCGGGGACACTGTCAACATTTGGGAACCAGCCCTCACCTACCTGCTGCTCACGGCAACGTCTGTCAAGGTTTACAACCCTATAGGCTTCAGTTGCATCAAAGTCTGCAGGAGGATCGTTGAAGGCAATATGTCCGTTCTCGCCTATTCCGATTACTCCAAGGTCTATGGGAGCGCTTCTCAACTGGGCTGTAAGTATGGCAATGTTTTTCTCAACATCACCCTCGCCGTTTACAAAGTGTGCAGCCATGGGATTGACCTTGTTAACAAAGCGCTCTGTAAGGTATTTTCGGAATGAAGCCGGATGAGTAACAGGAAGGTTCACATATTCATCAAGGTGGAACATCTCAACCTTGCTCCAATCAACATCTTCCTTTACAAGAGCATCAAACATCTCAAACTGGCTTGCG
>CADCOT010000089.1 GCA_902803145.1 uncultured Spirochaetales bacterium
TCTCAATCAGAGAGGCATAATTCCTGCAATTGCTGCAAAAATCATACACAGAATTGAGAAGCCCCAAACATAGAGGAAGCTGGACTTGATGTGGTCTTTGATGTCAACTTCAGCAAGACCTGTTCCAAGCAGTGTTGCGGGAACCATGGGGCTGATGAATGTAGCACAGTTGCGGCAAACAACCATTGCAACAGCAATAGGAAGTGCGTTGACGCCGAATGCCTGACCAATTCCGATCATGACGGGGAGCATGCCGTAGAAGTAGCTGTCTGTGTCAAATGCAAGAGCAAGAGGAACAGAAAGGATACCGATGATAAGCGGCAGATGCTGTCCAAGGGCGGCAGGAAGAATCTGAGAAACAATACCTGCAAGACAACGTACAACTGAAGGAATAGCGTCTGCGGGCAGTTCCATAACCTTGGCGGAGATAGCCTTTCCGTCTGCTCCAAGGCTTGTTGTCAGAATACCCATCAGAACTGCAGCACCCATGAGAGTTGAACACATCATCAATGCGGGACCTGCATGGAGGTTGATAATCTTCTTATGCATCTTTGCTGAGAAACCGTAGTTAACAAAGAGAGCAATTGAAAGACCAATCATGAACGGTACATAGCTGGGGAATACGTCCCAGATGAGCATTGCAATAACTGCAATTGTAAGGGCAATGTTGAACAGGAAGAGTTTGGGTCTTGCAAGTTCGTTGTCCTTCTTTTCCTCAACAACTTCAACAACTTCAATGTTGCCTTCAATGTCAGCAAGCTTTCCGTGAAGGCCTGCACCGCGTTTCTTTTCCTGGAAACCGGCAAGAACTGCGTGTGCAATTGCAAGGATGATACCGAAGATCTGGATGGGGAGAATTGTCTGCCAAAGTGAACCGGCTTCAATTCCGAGAACAGATGCTGCACGCATTGTGGGTCCTGCCCAAGGCATGAGGTTAAGAACACCCATTGAAAGGACTGCAATACGAAGTAGGGTGGTCGGTCTCATGTGCATTCTCTTGTAGACAGGAAGCATTGCGGGAACAACAATACAGAATGTTGATGCTCCACCGCCGTCCAGGTGTCCGACAAGGGCAATGATAGCTGTAACAACAGCAACACCAACTACGTTGTCTCCAACCAGTTTCATAAGTCTGCCGATAATTGCGTCAAACATTCCGGCATCTGTCATGACACCGAAGTACAGAACAGAGAACACAAACAGGGCTGCTGTAGGACCTGTGCTGCTGAAACCTGACTTGATCATTGTTGCGAGATCATCAAAGGAGTTTCTTCCGAAGATGACCAGAATCAAACCCAGAATTGCCGGGAAAACAATAAAAGCAATAGCCGGCTGGGTTTTACTCCTGAATAAGGTGACTACTATGGCAACGATTGTCGCCAGGCCAAGAAGGCCAACTACCAAATTACTCATAATTACCTCTTTGTGGTTTTATGTTACGATTATAAATGACAAATATGTTCTTTTCAAAGAGTTAAGCTATCCTTAAGATTGAAAATATGACGGAAAAAGACAGATTAGGAACAGAACCGGTTGGAAGATTAATGCTTAGAATGGCAACTCCTTCGGTTTTTGCAATGATAATGCAGGCTTTGTACAGTACTGTTGACTCAATGTTTGTGGGTAGAATCAGTGCTACCAGTCTTGCAGCCATAACCCTTGCATTTCCTGTAACTATGTTTTCCGGTGCAATTTCAACCGGAATAGGCGTAGGTATAAACTCAAGTATTTCCAGAAACCTTGGAGCGGGTTGTCCTGACAAGTCTTCCAAGGCGGCAGTAAACGGAATGGCAATAGGCCTGCTTTCCGCATTTATTATGATTATGTTCGGTCTGTTCGGAGTAAGAACATTTCTTGGATTATACACATCTGATCCTACTCTTATCAGTGATGGAATAATCTACATAAGAACTATTTCTCTTCTTGCCTTTGGTCAGATTTTTACCCAAATTTCTTTTTCAATTCTTCAAGGCTCAGGAAACATGGTCATTCCATTGCTTTCTCAAATAGCAGGTGCAATAAGTGTCCTTGTTCTTGATCCATTGCTGATTCTTGTTTTTCATATGGGAATTCAAGGAGCGGGTCTTGCATCAGGTTGTGCCCAAATTGTTTCAATGAGTGTGGGTTTGTACGGGGTGTTTGTTGTAAACAAAAAGAATTTGGAGGTAAGAATAAAGGGCTTCAGACCGGATATTGATGTAATGAAGGATATTCTTTCAGTAGGAATACCTTCAATGCTTACACAGGCAACAACATCCGTTGTAAGCGGAATAACAAACAAGATTATTTCCGTCTATGGTTCTGCTGCAATCTCAGTGTATGGAGGCTTTTCCAAACTCAGCAGTTTCGGAATACTTCCGGTATTTGGAATAACCAGAGGAATGACTCCTATTTTGGGTTACAGTTACGGAGCAAAAAACCGCGAACGTTTCATTCAGACCAGAAGAATTGCACTTTTCTGTGCTTTCATTATCTCCTCAGTTTCAGGTCTTTCTTTCGTTCTTCTGCCAAACGTTGCGCTCAGTTTAATTAATGCAGATGAAAATATGCGCACAATCGGAATGAGCGCATACAGATACTTGGGAACTACTCTTTTTATATGCGGAATCTCAATTGTTCTTTCACAGAGCTTTCCGCCGGCAAAAAGATCTTACCTTACAATGATATATACAATTTCAAGGCAGGTGGGCATTCTTATACCTCTTTGTCTTATTCTATCCAAAGAATTCGGACTGACAGGTGTCTGGGTAGGATATGCTCTGACTGACTACCTTGCATTTTTGATTGTCCTGATAATGAGTGTTATATTCCGCAGGAGGGTGCTGGATAAATGGCCAGCCAAGGTTGAATAAAGGTATGGCAGCGAAAAACGTTGAAACATCAAAAGGAAACATCTTAAAGAGACTCAGAAACATTACCTGTCCCTACACTGGGATAAGGATGATTTCCGGTTCAATGATGAACAGAATTGAAGTCAAACTGGGTGAGTGCAGAAACATAAAGGAAAAACTGTTTCTTCTATCAAGGTATGCAAGTCATATGCAACCCGTTGAACACCGAATCTTTGACCATATTACATATTACATTGATTCAAATCCTAACAAAGGGCTTGCTGACTTCTTTTCTTCAAACTATGAATTCCATCTTGAAAAGCTCAGGCTTGAAGAGTTCAGAGTTATAGACAGGGTGGATGAAAAATCATCAATCCTAAGTGCCGGTACACAGCTGAAGCTTAGGAAAGAAACCACAAGTTGCAGAACCAAAATTCTCAGTATCAGCAGTGATTCTGTCTTCAGACGCAAAGGTTTTCTATCCGCCCTTGAAGGCATAGAGCCACGGAATCCCTATGAAGAAAGAGTTCTATCAGAAATAAGGAACCTTGCACTTTTTCTTCCTACATCAGGTAGCAGTGAACATGCTTTTATTGTCAAGTACAAGGTCAGAAATGAAGATGAGGTTCTTAGCAGATTGTTGATGGGCTCAGTTGCCACAATTGAACATATAAGACCTCACAGCATGGGCGGAAAGAATGAACTTTCAAACTTTATGCTGGTCTCAAGAAACGGCAACAAGTATCGTGAGAACAATCCTCTTTCGGCCTACATTGACAGAAACCCAAATATCCCTGAATACTGCCAAATATACATAAACGAAATAATTGACAGCATTAAAAAGGGAGCCCTGAAGGGAAACGAAGATTATCCTTTCAAATTAAAGGAAACACTGTTCAATGAGTCTGAAGGAAGAATTCTTTTGGATTTGTCGGAAATGAAGTCAACAACAGCCTTATGAGCTGATTTTGCATCAGGAATAGGATACAGCGGGTAAACATGGTTCAGGCCATTTCCCACAATCAGTTCTACCGTTCTTCCTGCCTGCACCAGTTTTCTGTAAAACGCTGTTACATCCGGATAAAAAATCTCTCTAGTTCCTGTAAATAGCAAGGTTTCCGGAAAATTCTCAAGATTACCATACAGAGGACTTACTTTTGGATCTTTTGAATCAAGATTCCCTGCCCAGATGCGTCCCATCTCCCTAAGTCCGTCAACTCCCAGCATGGGATCTTTGTTTTCATAATCCGAGTAGTCACCTGACATTGAAATATCAACCCAAGGGGAGAGCAGACAGACTTTCTCTGGTAAGGCTATGCCCTGTTCTGAAAGATACATTACAAAAGCTGCAGCCAGACCGCCTCCTGCACTGTCTCCCATTATCACAGCGGGGTGGTTGGCATTGTACAGATTTAAGAGAAAGTCAAACGTTTCTTCCCACGTGTGGTTTGGTGCAAGTCTGTAAAGCGGAATAACAAAGTTTACATTTGCTTCAGAGCACAAAACATCGCAATAGCATATGTGGAAGAACGATATTTGCTGAACATAGGCTCCTCCGTGAAGATAGAAAACTGTCTTTGCAGATTCGTTTTTCGGTGAAAAACGGATTACCTGGTTGCCCTGAAACTCGGTTATTTCAACATTGCTACGGTATAATCTGAAGGGGAGTCTGTAGGGTTTGTCTTCTATACGGCTGCGTCTTTTCATGTACTTTTGTGCTTTCTCAACACTGTCAAAGCAGCCTGTATTTATCAGTTTCAGGGTCTTTTCAGCGGCCCATGCCGCAAACGAACGGTTTTTCATACAAAGTAAGTGACATAATAGCAAATCCTGAAGAAAACGCAAATCTTTATTTACACGCGCACGTAATATCTTCAAAAAGTTTGTGGTTCTATGATATGATTTTGTAATTGTTTTATCATGGGGGTTGTCTGTGGCAAATACTAGGAAAGTCCTGAAGAGAAAAATAATCACATACATTGTGACAGTTCTTGCGACAGTTGTTTTGATGATTGGTCTTCTTTCATTTATGCAGACACGTGGTCAGGCAGAGTATCAGAAGAACATGAGCCTTCTTCCTCTGTTGGATGAGATTGTTGAAGAGTTGGATCTTCATACTGAGAGCGTAGATGCTCTGACAAAGAGGTTCCACAACGCAAACCAGATTTCTGTCCGGCTTGTTGCTTTATTCCTGCAGTCCGGAGCATTTAAAGAAATCAATGACGCACCGGATGCAGTATCGGCTGCTACAGCCCTTAGAAATCTGACTTCAAATACAGGCTTGTATTCCATGATGATTGTGGATACTGCCGGTAATTTGCTTTTGATGGACAATGCAGATGTGTACCGCATGGCCGGTGGAGACATGCAGTACAACATGATAAAAGGCGTTGACAACCCCAACGGAGCCTTTACCCTTGTTGAGTTTGAAAGACTTACTGTAAACACTGCCGGATGGGAGGGAACATATAAGCTTCTGCCAAACGGAACAGCACTTTTCTCACCAATTCAGACAGATGTAACTGCATCTGACGGTAAAACATATCACGGATATTACTACAGCACCCCAATTAAAAACGAAGACGGAACTGCTTCCAGTTACTTCCTTATTGCTATGGCAGATGCCTCCCAGATGGAAGAAGATATTGCCGGTCTTACTAACATGAAGGATGTTCTTGATTCCGTTGGAGTAGGTGATGACGGTTTTGTATTCTCTCTTGATCCTGCAACCGGAGACTTCTCTTTCTATGAAGATGCAGACGGTGTTGTCAGAACAGGAGAAAACTTCAGAGAAAGCGGCTTAACTGAAGATATTCTTAAAGACGGATATGCCGGAATTCAGACAATTTTCGGAACAGAGTACTACTGTGTTGCCAAGCAGTATACATCAGATGTCTTTGGTGACCGTATTGTAATTGCCGCAACCCTCCCTGAAACAGAACTGTACGGTTCCAGAATCTACAACATTTTCTGGTCATTATTGGCCTTCATTGTTGTAGGAAGCCTTATTTTGACCTATGCACTTATTTTCCAGTTAGACCAGATAAAAACCGCCAAAGTATTCTCTACACGTAAAACTTTGTATACAACAAAATCCGGAAAAGAGGTTTATTACAACAGAGCTCTTGCTGTAAAGATTTTCCCGCTTTTGTTAATTGGACTTCTGATTATTTTTGCTGTTTCAATTTATACGCAGACACTTGCCTACCTTTCCACAGCAACAAGAATTTCAGAATCTAGAATTAAGGAAATTGGAGCAAGCGTAGAGAAGAATATTAAGAGGGCTGAAACTGTATCTGAATTCTACGACAAGCAGAATCTGAACAAGACTCTGCTTTTGGCAGATATTATCAAGAGAGCTCCTGAACTTGTCTTTGACTATGATATGACAGATGCTGTCCATTATGAGTATGCTAAGAACGAAGACGGAAGTATTGTTACAGACAATTACGGCAACCCGGTTCTTACTGCACGTTATCAGCCAAACCTTTTGGCTTTGTGTAAGGCCTACGACTTTGCTTCTATGTACGTTTTCAACGACAAGGGCCGCGTAATTGCCACAAGCACACAGTGGTGGAACTTTGTCCTGAGCGAGGATCCTGAGGCTCAATCCTATCCGTTCCGCGATGTTCTTATAAATACAGACTCTTTGATTCAGGACCTTCAGACAAGTGACATTGGACAGTCAGAGCAGTACATTGGCAGCGCATACTATTACTACACATACAACGACAACGGAACAACGCGTTTTGTTTCAGAGTATGAGTATAAGAACGGTGTTAGAGCAGAAGACGGAACAATTATTGTCCCAAGTTCTGCAATTACCAGACACAGAGGTCTTGTTCAGACAAGTGTTTCTGCTCACAGCATAGAAGACTACATTTCCATGACAACGGTTGAGTACACCATTGAAGGCATGAACATGTTCTATGAGGGTTCTTTCATAGCCTTCTCAGCAGATTCGGAGCACAAGGTTCTTTACTCTCCGTTCAAGGAAAACGTAACAATTCCTGTAAGAGAGGGAATGTTTAACGGTAACTTCAACGGTTTCATTACAGTAAACGGAGTAAAATATTACTCAAGTATCAGAGAAGCAGGTGGAATCTTCCTTGGAACTTTGATTCCGACATCTACATTGTTCTCACTGAGAAATAACATTTCTACTGCAACAATCATTATTGCTTTCATTTCTTTTGCAAACCTGCTTGGTTTCATGTTGTATTCAAACAGCGAACAAGATGACGCAATTTGGGAATATCTTGAAGAGAGAGACTTGGAATCTGAACAACTTGAACAAGCAGCCTCAGAGATGAAGAAGGGCAGTGCTGTCTTTGAAATGACAATGCCTGACGGCAAGAAGAAAACTGTCAAATCTGCCCAATCAAGATGGGCTAAACGTTTTACGGAATGGAGCAAGAAATCTGTTGAACAGAAGTTCTCAAGCATAGTTGGAATGTGCGCCATATTATTCTTTGTGTTTATCCTTCTTTCGGTTCTTCTTGCTAAATACATATTCCCAAGCGGTTCAATTATGGATTACATAATTCACGGTGATCTTGAAAGAACTCCCAATATCTTTGTTCTTACAAAATGTGCCATGTTGTTTGTTATGGTTCTGTTCGGAGCCAAGATGGTTCAGAAAATTATCAATGTCCTTTCTTCCAACCTTGGAGCCAGGGCAGAGACTGTAGGACACCTTCTTGAGTCTGTTATCAAGTATGCAGGTGTTATTGGAATTGCCTTCTACTCCCTGTATCTTGTAGGTTTTAACACGGCATCGCTTCTGACAAGCGCCGGAATCCTTTCCATTGTTGTTGGTCTTGGTGCCCAGAGCCTTATATCAGATATTCTTGCCGGTATCTTCATTGTATTTGAAGGTGAGTTCAGAGTAGGAGACATTGTTACTATCTCTGACTTCAGAGGAACAGTTATTGAAATTGGAATCCGAACTACCAAGATTGAAGACTTCCTTGGAAATATTAAGATTTTCAATAACAGTCACATTTCCGGTGTTCTGAATATGACAAAAGAGTACTCTACAATACCGATTACTCTTTCAATTGAATACGGAGAATCTCTTGAGCGTGTTGAAAATGTTCTTAAGGAAGAATTCCCCAACATCAAGAGAAAAGTCCGCAAGATGGTAAACGGTCCGTTCTACAAGGGTGTTTCTGCCATGGCTGATAGTTCAGTAAATCTCTTGGTTGTTGCCCAGTGTTTGGAAGAAGACAGAGCTCAGGTACAGAGAGATCTGAACAGAGAGCTTTATCTGGTCTTTAACAAGCACGGAATCAACGTTCCGTTCCCGCAGGTTACTGTTTCTTATCTTAAGGATGAAGAAAATAAGAAGGCCAACCTTAAGGAAAAGCGTGAAGCCGAACAGTTCATTGCAGATCAGAAGAGAAAATCAAAGGGTGTTGATACTCCGGAGAAAGACTAAGAAGATGAAGATAATAAACAGACTATTTGTATTTATCGCAATTTTTCTCATTGCCTTTCCTGTTGCAGCAACAGGCTTTGTGGATCCTGTCAAACAGCCGGACAACTATTCCACAGTGCTGTATGACAACACCAACGGGCTTCCTACTGCAGAGGCAAACGCAATAGTTCAAACATCTGAAGGTTTTATCTGGATTGGTTGTTATGGCGGTCTTATCCGCTATGACGGCCACACCTTTGTCAGAATGGACTCAACAACAGGTGTTGCCAGCGTTGTCAGCCTCTATGTAGACAGTAAGGACAGACTTTGGATCGGAACCAATGACACGGGTCTTGCTCTTATGGAAAAAGGGAAATTCAGAATGTGGGGAGAAGATGACGGTCTTGGATCTTCCTATGTCTGTACAATCACAGAAGACACTGACGGAAAAATCTATGCCGGAACCACTAAAGGTATTACAACCCTGGATCCGGAGACTTTTACCATCAGTCATCTGAATCATCCCAAAATTGCAACTACATATATAGAAAATATAATAAAGGGTAACAACGGTCTTCTTTACTGTCTTACCAATGATGATGACTTCTTTATCCTTAGAAACGGCGAACTGATAGAGTACATTGACCATGAGCAGTCAGGTTTCTCCGGAATTACCAGCATTCTTCCGGATCCAAACTCTTTTGGCCTTGTTTACATTGCAACAGCAGACGGCGGCTTCTACTACGGAGATCCGAATAATCCTTCAACAATGAATAAGATTGACATTGAGCCTCTTTCAGATGTGATGGAGGTTCAGATGATCGGAGACAAAATCTGGATCTGCGCCCGTAACGGAATCGGTGTTCTTGACAACAAAGATTTCTACTACATGGAAGATTTCCCAATGGACAACTCTGTCAACCATGTTATGGCTGACTATGAGGGAAACCTTTGGTTTACATCTTCCCGTAAGGGTGTAATGAAAGTAGTAAGAAACCAGTTCTCAGATATTTTTGTCAGATACAACTTGGCATCTACTGTTGTTAACAGCACATGTATGTACAACGGACAGCTCTTTATCGGAGCAGATACCGGCCTGATTGTCATTGATGATAAGAGTGTGGTAAACACAGTACCTCTTACATCTGCAAAGACTGCATCAGGCACAGATCTTAAAACAAAAGACCTTTTGGATTTCCTTAACGGAATTCGTATCCGCTCCATTCTCAGAGACAGCAAGAATCGCCTTTGGATTTCCACATGGAGAGGCTCCAAAGGCCTGATCCGCTATGACAACGGCGTTGTTACATCTTTCACTTCGGCTGACGGACTTCTTTCCGACCAGGTGCGTGCAATCTCTGAAGCTGCAGACGGCTCAATCATGGTTGCCTGCCCGGGTGGCGTTAGCATAATCAGCGGAGACCGCGTTGCCAAAAGCTACGGAGAATCCAACGGCATTACCAACACGGCAACCCTTACAGTTCTCAATGCGCCTAACGGCGATATCCTCCTGGGTTCTGACGGCGGCGGTATCTATGTAATAGGAAAGGACGGCAATGTACGCAATATTGGTACTCATGACGGACTTAGTTCCGGCATTGTCATGCGCATAAGCCGCTCCAGAACTAAAAATATCTACTGGATCATAGCCAGTAACTCAATTTCCTATATGACAGATGATTACAAGGTAACCACAGTTCAGAACTTCCCATACTCAAACAACCTTGACCTTTATGAAAACAGCAAGGGCGATGTCTGGATTCTGAGCAGTAACGGAATCTACGTAATCTCCTCTGATGAACTTGTTGCAAACGGGGAAATCAAGCCTGTCCACTACGGAATAGCAAACGGTCTTCCTTGCATTTCTACAAGTAACTCTTACAGCGAACTGACAAAAGACGGAGACTTGTATCTTTCCGGAACCACCGGAGTTGCACAGGTTAACATTGAGTCGTCTTTGGAAGACGTAAATGACCTTAAACAGGCAGTTCCTTTTGTAGATGCAGACGGAGTTCGCATCTATCCTGATAAGTCAGGAGCTTTTACAATTCCTTCTTCAGTTCAGAAGCTGATTGTCTACGGTTTTGTTTACAACTATTCACTTACAGACCCGCAGGTCAGTTACTGCCTTAATGGCTTTGAACGCGAGACTGTTACAGTAAACCGCAGTGACCTTGGTCCTGTTTCCTACACAAACCTTCCCGGAGGAACTTACTACTTTGAACTTGAACTCAAAGATGCTCTTGGAAGAGGCAGCAATGCCATGACAGTGACCATTGTCAAAGAAAAGGCTTTCTATGAGCAGGCTTGGTTCTACATCTTCATAGTTCTTGCCACAGTAACTGTCATGGCCTTCCTTGTCGGTCTTTACATCCGCCGCCGCATGCACGCAATGGAGCTGAAGCACAGAGAAGAGGCTGACCGTGAGAGAATTGAAGGCGAACTTAAGATGGCAAGCCGCATCCAGAGTGGAATGCTTCCTCACGTGTTCCCACCGTTCCCCGACAGGAAGGAGTTTGACATCTTTGCCTCAATGAAGCCTGCAAAGGAAATTGGCGGAGACTTCTACGATTACTTCTTCATAGACGATGATCATCTTTGTATGGTTATGGCAGACGTTTCCGGTAAGGGTGTTCCTGCAGCTCTGTTCATGATGGTTTCAAAGGCCATTATCCAGAGTGTGGGAGGCATGTGCTCTTCTGCTTCAGAGGTCTTGAACAAGGCTAATGAATCAATCTGTGTTAACAACCAGGAAGAGATGTTTGTAACAGTCTGGATTGGCATTCTTGAAATCTCTACAGGAAAGCTTAAGGCTGCAAACGCCGGTCATGAATATCCTGTAATCAAGCAGCCGGGAGAGGACTTCAAGCTTCTTGAAGACAAGCACGGCTTTGTTGTAGGCGGAATGAAGGGTGTTAAATATAAGGAATATGAAGTCCTTCTTAAACCCGGTGCAAAGATCTTCCTCTACACGGACGGAGTTCCTGAGGCTACAGATGCAGAGAACAACATGTTTGGCACAGACCGCATGGTTGAGGCTCTTAACAAGAACCCGGAAGGTCCGCCTGAGAGCATTCTTGAGGGCATTCGTGCTGCAGTTGCAGACTTTGTAAAGGATGCAGAGCAGTTTGATGACATGACCATGCTCTGTCTGGAATATCATCCTGATAAAACCTAAACAGACAACCCTTATTTTATTGATAATGTACGCCAGTAGACTTTGCGGTTAAGCTCTACAAAAACATAGCACAGTCCCATGCCAATGCAGAAAATGATGGCTGCAATTCCCAGAACAAAAGCAACTCCTGTGCTTCTGATGTCTAGGAAGAAGTAGGGAACCATGTCCTGGGATATGGGGCCTAATTCAATAAGAGAAAGAATCACTATTGTATAAATGAGAGCATAGGCATTGCCGGCAAAGATCCACCTGAAGCGGAATTTGCCGATAGGGGAATCGTTGTAGATAAAAGAAGCAATTGTCAGAATTGGGATAATCACATGCATAAACAGCATGTCCAATCTGTCAATGATCATATGGTCTTCAAAGAAAGGCAGCTGGCTGATCATTACCACAATAAAAATAATTCCCTCTGTTACGGCACTTGAGAGTCTTATCAAATAGATAAAATTCTTTGTGAGTTCGGTGTATTTCTCAAACTCAACAATATTTACAACTACAGCTATTGCAGTAAGGACGGTTGCAAAGATTGTTCCGTCTACCGTAAGCCACCTGAAAGTAAATACGCCGTCAGCATCGTGCATAAAGATGAAGTGGACTGAAAAAATGCCCATCAGCACGGTTGCAATTGAGATTATTATGTTTGTTATCTTCTTTTTTCTGTACTTTGCATTAAAGATTTCAAGCGGTTCCATCGGGCCTTCTCCTGAAAGGAATATAGACAAGTATTAAAAGAATGAGAGCAAGAACAAAGCGAATCAAAAGGTACAAAAGCCACTGCCACTTCTCTGTAAGCACAAGACCCAGAGGGTTTACGTAAGAAGAGAACAAGTTGATTCTGTGGGTTGCTCCTACAAGCTCTCCGTTAAAGTAGACTTTATTTGAGAGAACTGAGTTCAAGTAGAACGTAGGAATGTCCATAAGTATTAAAGCAAACAGGGCCAAACGCCATTTTTTGAATGTAAGGCCACTCTCGGGACACATGCCTATGTAGATACTCAATACAACAATCATGGAGTGGTAGAGGAAAAACTGATACATGCGTGCAGATGTGAAGAAATCGCCCATTAGGGCCGCGTAGGAAGCTGCCCCTGAAAAAACAATGCCAAAAACCCCGCCAATGACTCCTGTAGGATACATGATGGCGTATATATTCTGTTTTTTCTTCTCATCTTTGATAAGGATGGCAAGCAACATTAACACAATCTGGAGGCTACACAATTCAAGGGGAATATGCTCAGAACCAAGTAATGGTGTGTAGTCGTTTTCCGGGATATAGGTCAGAACAGGCTGGCCGTTTTGCATTACTACTGCCGGATTTACCACCGGAACAATGAGAGCAACTGATAAAATTTTTACAAATTCAGAGATAAGACCTAGAAAAAAACAGATTTTAATCACTTTGATAAGTGGAGGCTTTGTTTTTTTGAGGTACAGAATACCTGCAATGATTAAAACGATGGATATAGCTATCCAGATTAAATGGCCTGTAGTAAACATAACAAAAAAGAGGTTATCACAATTAAGCGATAACCTCTATAGCTTCTATTATTAGAAATGTTATGCGTCAACTCCGCCATCAACACGCAGAAGCTGTCCGGTGATGAAGCTGGAATCGTCTGTTGAGAAGAACAGACAGGCTGTTGCAATCTCGCTGCCTTCACCAACTCTCTGAAGAGGAGCTGTAGCCTTCATGAACTCAATTGTTGCATCAGCGCCGCAGCCTTCAAGCATTGCTGTGCGGATAGCACCGGGGCAGATTCCGTTAACATGGATATCCGGACCCATTTCACGAGCCATAGCTCTTGTCATACCAACCATGGCAAACTTACTTGTGCAGTAAGCAATGGGACCCCATTTTGCTGCTGTTCCGGCAACAGATGAGATATTTACAACATGACCCTTGTTCTTCTTAAGTTCGGGCTCACAGAGCTGTGTAAGAAGCAGCGCAGAGGTAAGGTTAACATTAAATACTGCATCCCATTCCTCAAGAGTTATCTTCTGAACGGGTGTGAGGCTGAGCTGACCGGCGTTGTTGATAAGAATATCAACTGTTCCGTAAGCCTTCATTGTCTCGTCGTAGATTTTCTTTGCAGCCTTGCGGTCTGATGTGTCTGCGATAACATAAATTGCCTCGCCGCCGTCGGCTTTGATCTTGTCAATAACAGCCTTTGCTCTGGCTTCGTTACGACCTGTTACTACAACTTTTGCACCTTCTTTTGCAAAGAGGTAAGCAGTATCACGGCCCATTCCTGATGTGGAACCTGTGATAATTGCAACCTTTCCTTCAAGTCTTCCCATTTTAATTCTCCTATGAATTATATCAGTATTGATTTATCAATACTCTGTTATCGTATTACAAAACGGTCGGGCTGTTCAATAAGTTATGTCAAATTAATATTGCACCTTGTATGTCAATTGTCGGACAATTAGGTATGGAGGACTGCTATGTTTTCTTTTGCAAACGGACTTGAATACAAATACGACATCAGTAATAAGGCATTTAAAACTGCCTTTGAGTTTCTTAAAAGGAAGGATCTTTCAGACCTTGAAAAAGGAAGCCTTGAACTGGAAAACGGGGTTAAGGTAAAGATTCTTGAGTACAACTCAAAATCCTGGGAAGAAAGCACCTGGGAGACACATGACAATTACTTTGATATTCAGTACATAGTAAAAGGCTCTGAATACATGGGAGTCTGTAGCCGTGACGAACTTACTCAGTTGGTCAAACCGTACAATCCGGAAAAAGATATTACCTTGTATGCAGACCCTGCAGTATACGGAAAGATCTTGCTCAGAGCTGGAGATTTTGCTGTTCTTGCGCCTGAAGACGGACATAAGCCATCCGTTTCCGTAAAAGAAAGCATTCCAATGAAAAAGATTGTTCTAAAAGTCCCTGTCTAAAATACCACAAGGCATCAGGATTCTTTGATGGACAAGGTCCGCCAGTAGACTTTGCGGTTAAGTTCTACAAATACATAGCTCAGTCCCATGCCTATACAGAAAATAATGGCTGCAATTCCCAAAACAAAAGCAACACCTGTACTTCTGATATCCAAAAAGAAGTAAGGAACCAAGTCCTGGGATATGTGGCCTTTTGCAATAAGAGTAACAACAACTATTGCATAAAGAAAAGCATAGGCATTTGCAGCAAAGATCCATCTGAAGCGGAATTTTCCGATAGGGGAATCGTTGTAGATAAAAGAAGCTATTGTCAGAATAGGAATTATCACATGCATGAGCATATTTTCCGGCGTGAAGATGGTCATATGGTCTTTAAAGAAAGGCAACTGGCTGATCATTACCACAATAAAAATAATTCCCTCTGTTACGGCACTTGAGAGTCTTACCAAATAGATAAATTTCTTTGTAAGTTCGGTGTACTTCTCAAATTCAACTATATTCACAACAACAGCGATGGTAGTAAGCACAGTTGTAAAGATAGTACCATCTACTGTGAGATATCTGAATTGAAGGCCACCTCCCCGCCAGTGAGTAAACACATAGGCCAATGAGTAGAATCCCATCAGCATGGTGATAAATGAAATAACAATATTCGTTATCTTCTTTTTACGATACTTTGCATTGAATATTTCAAGATAATCCATAAATATGATAATAATTCTTTTTCCAGTATTGGCAAGGGGAGTAATTATGTTTTCTTTGCAACACATAATATGGGTGGTAATATCAATTATCCTTACTGCTATAAATTTGTTCTTTATGAAGCAGAGAAGGTCGTCTCTTAAAAATGTTCTCACTGCATGCTGTATTGTCTGCGTAGCATCAGAAGTAACAAAGATTCTAAGCTGTATTGAGATGGTACCGTCATCAGATGGCTCAATAATGTATCCATACCTTCAGATGCAGCATCTTCCGCTGCACCTTTGTTCAATCATGATATTTGCCATCTTCTACTGCAGATTTGGTAAAGGAACCATAGCTGAAAGCAAGATAAAGCAGTTCTTACTTGCATTCATGTATCCAACATGCGTTTTGGGTGCATTCTTTGCCATAGCTCTTCCTTCAATCTTCAGTACAACAATTACAGTCAATCAGGCATTTACTCATCCAATTGCCTACCAGTTGTTCATCTATCATTCAGTACTGTTGTCTTTGGGACTGTACATTCCTATGTCAGGAGAGGTTCGCTTTTCATGGTCCACATACAAGAGCACAATGATTTCCCTTATTGGTCTGACTTTCTTTGAAATCTATTTCAATTCAATTTTTGCCAGCCCCACCTATGTAAACGGAAAACTTGTCAGTGTTGACTACGTAACTAACTTCTTTTTCCTGTACCGCACACCGATTGGAATTGCACTGAACACAAAGCTTGCCTGGATTATCTATCTTTTAATTCTGGTAGCTCTGGCTTTCTCTTTAATTGCTTTGTTGTACCTTCCATTGAAGAAAAACACTGTTAAAGATAGAATACGGTAATTCAATTTAGAGGTTATTTGGATGACGTTAATGTTGTTTGTTTTATGGGTATCTGAATGTTTGGGATTGTCTGCAATCCTGTATCTTATCCAGCGTCCAATCAGAAGAAGGAAAGGAATTCTTGTTCGTGTAGCAGTACTTCTGCTTAAGATACTCCTGCTTGTAGTTACTGCCTTCCTTTCAATTTCAATCATTTCCAAGATTACATGGAACGTTGGCTATCTTCTTGGTGCTGTCTATGTTGCACTTGGCGGAGACATTTTTGCAGAGCTTATCTGCATTCCTGTTGTGCTGATTCGCAAAAACAAAAACAACATTCGCCTCCAGACTGTCATTGTCTTTCTGATGACTCTTGCCTTTTTAATCTACGGCACAGTGAATATGGAGACAGTCAGGGCAAATGAAATTACCTACAAATCAGATAAGGTGAAAACGAATCACACCTTTGTCTTCCTTTCAGACCTTCACTACGGTTCTTCCCAGACACCAAAGGTAGTAGAGAAGGCTATAGAAAAAATAAAGTCCTATAACCCAGAGTTCATCCTTCTTGGTGGCGACATTACTGATGAACATACAACCAATGAAGAGATGAAAGAAATATATCGCCTGTTGGGCTCAACAGGCATTCCTGTTTACTATGTCTACGGAAACCACGACAGACAGATGAGCGCAGATTTGATTGGAGGAGCTGCTTACACGCCACAGGAGCTTGAGAGCACAATTAGGGCAAACGGAATTACAATCCTTCAGGATGGTTGGACCCAGGTGGCAGATGACCTTGTTCTCTTTGGCCGTGAGGATATTTCCGAGCCCACAAGACTTCCGCTTGAAGATCTTCCTGCCTTGCCCAGAAATGCTTTTGTCCTGAGTGTGGACCACTCTCCGTACCAGTATGGCGATATTGCCAACTTAGGAGCAGATTTTCAGTTGTCAGGCCACACCCATGCAGGTCAGTTCTTCCCGTTGCAGATTATTTACAACATGCTTAACTTAAATGCCTACGGATTCTATCGCCACGGCAACACAGATGTGTATGTTTCTTCCGGTATTTCGGGGTGGCTTTTCCCGTTCAGAACAGAAGAGGCCTGCCATTTTGAAGTTATAACGCTGCTGCCTTGATAAAAAATGTCGCATTTTGTTTTCCAAATGTGTATAAATGTATATAACGAAAAAAAACGGAGGCATTACGATGTCAGATAAAAAGAAAATTAAAGAAGCAGATGAAGGAAGAGTCACAACAAAGGCTAGTGTTCTGACAGATGAACTGCTGGACAAGGCAACCGGCGGTAATAAACCCACTCTTGTCAGAGTCAGAAAAGATCAATTTAGAAGTGACAGATGCGAAGGTTAATCTGATTTAATCTGAAAGTTGACCAAGTTTCGTTTAGCATTAGAATAGAATGTAACGGAGCTTGTTATGGAGAATAAGAAAATATTCCGAGAGAAGAGCCTTGAAAGGATTTCCTCTCCGGACAAGATTAACGATTATATCAAGACAACAACGCCCGGAATCTGGATTGTTCTCATTGCCGTTCTGCTTATTCTGGCAGGAGCAATAGTCTGGAGTGTGTTTGGTCGCATTACGGTGAATACCCCGTCCGGAAGCAAGACGGTTGCTCCCGTTACATACATTCTGCCTTCTGAGTGAGATTGGGTATGAAGATAGCAAAGGTTCCTGTCATTTTACAGATGGAAGCTCAGGAGTGCGGGGCAGCATGTCTTACGATGGTGCTTGCCTATTACGGCAAATGGGTTCCCCTGGAAAAGATAAGAGAAGACTGCGGTGTGTCCAGAGACGGAGTCAAGGCGGGTAACATAGCAAGAGTTGCCAGAACTTATGGACTTGAGGCCAACGGATACAGCATGGAGCTTGAACAACTCAAGCAGCAAGCTGTTTTTCCCTGCATTATTCACTGGAACTTTGACCACTTTGTAGTACTCAAGGGATTCAAAAAAAACAGATATTACATTAATGACCCGGAGAAGGGAGATCTTGTCTTATCTGAGAAAGAGTTTGATGAAGGCTTTACCGGTGTGTGCCTTATGTTCGCTCCGGGAAAGACTTTCAAGCCATCAGGTTCTCCGAAAAGTATTTTTGCGTTTGCAGCAAAAAGAATGAAGAAGATAAAGAACGAGATGCGCTTTGTTGCCATTGCCACGGCAATTCTGTCCCTGTTGGGAATAATCTCAGCTGCAATGTCACGCTTTTTCTTGGACAACCTTCTTGGCGGAGGCAACCCCGATTCAGTAAGACCGTTTATACTGATACTCTGCGGTTTCACCCTTATAGAGGCCATAACTGCATGGCTTCTGTCCTATAACTCATTTAAAATCAGCGGAAAGTTTGCCGCTTCTGAGAACGCCAGTTTCTTTTGGCATGTTTTGCATCTGCCCATGAGGTTCTTCTCACAGAGAATGGCAGGCGATATTGAGCAGAGAAGGGAATCCAGCGCCCAGATAGCTGACCGCCTGGTCAACATACTTGCCCCTCTGTTCATAAACATTGTGATGCTTGTGTTCTACTTTGTGGTAATGCTCAAGTATTCCGTTACAATGACCCTTATCGGGCTGTTCTTTGTAATTCTTAATCTGTTTATAACAAGTCTTGTGGGACGCAAAAGAACCAACCTCATGCGTGTAATGCTCAGAAACGAGGCCAAGCTTTATTCTGCAACATTGCACGGTGTGGATATGGTGGAATCCATAAAGAGCAGCGGTGCAGAAAACAGTTTCTTCCGTAAGTGGGCAGGATATCAGGCCGGAGTAAACACCCAGAATGTTGAATTTGCACGCCTTGATGCAAGGTTGGGAAAGCTTCCTCAGATAATAATGGAGCTTACAGGAAACCTGATCTTGGTGATGGGAGCATATCTTGTTATTAAAGGCAACTTCACACCAGGTATGGTCTTGGCTTTTTCCGCTCTTATGACAAAATTCTTCCTTCCTTCAGAGACACTTGCTGAAGCCGGACGTCAGATGCAGGAAATGCGTAGCGACATGGAACGCATAGATGACGTTATGGATTATCCACAGGACTACATGTTTGCCGAAGCAAAGCGCAGCAAGAAAAAAGAGGAAAGGGCAAAACTTAGCGGAAACATCAGTGTCAGAAATGTACAGTTCGGGTATTCAAATCTGACAGAGCCTCTTATCAAAGATTTCAATTTGGAACTTGAACCCGGAAAGAGCGTTGCAATAGTGGGAAGCTCCGGCTGCGGAAAGAGTACCATGAGCCGCCTTCTTTCAGGTCTTTACAGACCTTGGGAAGGAGAGATTCTTTATGATGGCAAGGCTATAGATGAAATTGACCGAGATGTCTTTACAGGCTCCGTTGCCGTTGTTGATCAGAACATAATCCTGTTTGAGGATACAATTGCCAACAATATCAAGATGTGGGATACCTCAATTGAGGATTTTGAAATGATAATGGCCGCCAGAGACGCTCAGATTCATGACGACATTATGGAGCGTGACGGCGGTTACCAATACAGACTTTCAGAAGACGGAAGAGACCTTTCCGGAGGTCAGAGGCAGCGTCTTGAGATTGCCAGAGTGCTGGCTCAGGATCCGTCTATAGTCATAATGGATGAGGCTACAAACGCTCTTGATGCCCAGACTGAATATGATGTTGTAAAGTCAATTAAGGATAGGGGGATAACCTGTGTAGTCATTGCCCACAGGCTCTCTACCATACGCGACTGTGATGAGATCATCGTCCTTGATAAAGGACAGATTACAGAGCGTGGGACCCATGATGAACTTATGAAGCTTGATGGCCGGTATACAAGGCTTGTCACCGTTGAGGAGTAGGTACTGTTTTGAGTTGGTTTGAAGAACAGATTGAATTGAGAAAGAAAGCAGATAAGGAAGCCCTTGAGGATTCCTGTATGCAAATTGCAGGCTCTGTAACCGGAAAGATAATCAACGCCGCCCTCCATGACGGTGCAGTTGCAGAGATTCTTGCTTTCTACCACATAAAGAACAGGGAAGTCCCCAAAGATATAGAGTCTATTCTCAGACCTTCAGGAATAATGATGAGGGATGTTGTCCTTTCGGAAAAATGGAGCAGCGATGCATCCGGGGCAATGCTTGCCAACTTCAAAGGCAGTAAGAATCCGGTTGCCCTGATTCCTGACGGAGTTAAGGGATACAGATACCTTGATCCTAAAACGGGGCGTTTTGCTCATGTAAACAAGGACAGTGAAAAGCTTTTTGAGAATGAAGCTGTTGTGTTCTATAAGCCGCTTCCCAGTGAAAAACTGACAGTAAAGACACTGTATCGTTTTATTCTGAACTGTGTGGATAGAAAGGCTCTTGCCGGCTACCTTGTCTTTGGCTTGGTGTCTTTGTTTACAGGTATGCTGCTTCCGCTTTTGTCCAGAAACCTCTTTTCAACAGTTATTCCCACGGGCTCTGCTTCTGCTCTTATTGCAGTTGCAGTTTTCATATTCTGTGTCTCCATAGGCAAATTCCTGTTCTCCGTTGTTCAGGATCTGTATCTGAAAAAGATATCTTTGGGTGTTAACCTTACTTTGGAAAGTGCAACAATGATGAGGGTTCTCTCATTGCCCGTTTCTTTCTTTAAGAAGTACTCTGCAGGTGATTTGGGAAGAAGGGTTTCCTATGTATCTCTTCTTGCAGAGAATCTGATAGACATGGGTTTTGCAGGTTTGTTTACAGCCGGCATTTCCATACTTTATGTATTTCAGATATTCACATTTGCTGCTCCGGTGGCACTTCCGGCTTTGATTGTCACAGTCTTGGTAGTTGCAACGGATATTATCACCCTTGTTCTCAGATCAAGAATCAAAGTAAAGCAGATGGAGTTGTCTGCAAAGGAAAGCGGTCTGTCTTATTCCTTTGTTTCAGGTATTGAGAAGATCAAACTCGCAGGTGCTGAAAACCGTGCTTTTGCCAAGTGGGGAAAGGCCTATGCTCAGCAGGCTGAGCTTATGTACAACCCGCCGGCCTTTATCAAGGTTTCCAGTGCAATAACCAGAATAATCCCGCTGGTCGGTACTATTGTCATTTATCTTTCTGCAATAAAGTCCGGCCTGTCCGTTGGTGATTACTACGCATTTAACACTGCATTCGGAATGGTAACAGGCGCTCTTACATCACTTGGTTTGATAATCGGCCCCGTGTCTGCCGTGCGTCCTATTCTTGAACTTGTTAAGCCCATAATGGAGACAGTTCCTGAGGTTTCAGAGGACAAACCTGTCATAGAAAAACTCTCCGGAGCTGTTGAGCTGAACAATGTATCATTCCGCTACAATGACAACATGCCACTGGTTCTGAACAATCTTAACCTTAAGATAAAACCGGGCGAGTATGTTGCAATAACAGGCAAAACAGGGTGCGGTAAGAGCACTCTGATGAGAATACTGCTTGGTTTTGAGACCCCTCAGAAGGGAGCTGTCTACTATGACGGAAAAGACCTTTCCAAGATTGACCTTAAGTCTCTTAGGTCCAAGATAGGTACTGTTATGCAGAACGGGGATCTTTTCTCAGGTAATATTTTCTCAAACATTGCTATTTCTGCTCCCGATCTTACATTGGATCAGGCTTGGGAAGCTGCCGAATCAGCAGGTATTGCGGATGACTTAAGGGAAATGCCCATGGGTATGTTTACCCTTATCTCCGAGGGTGCAAGTGAAATATCAGGAGGACAAAAGCAGAGAATCCTGATTGCCAGGGCAATTGCATCCCGTCCCAAGATTTTGATGTTTGACGAGGCCACAAGTGCTCTTGATAATTTAGCCCAGAAACAGGTTACAGACTCTTTAGACAAGCTTGATTGCACCAGGATAGTTATCGCCCACAGATTATCAACAATAAGGCACTGTGACAGGATTATCGTTTTGGATAACGGCAGGATTGTGGAAGACGGAAACTACGAGAGTCTGATGAAGAAGAACGGTTTCTTTGCTGAACTTGTAAAGCGCCAGCAGGTTGAGAAAGGAAAAAAGGCATGACGTTTCCCCAGGTCTATGAGACATATTATAAAAATGTATTCAACATGGTATACATGAGGTTGCTCAACCGCGACGACGCCGAAGATGTGGTCCAGGAAATCTTTATTCATGCATACTCGGCCTGGGATTCCTATAATCAGGAAAAGGGCTCTGTTCTGACCTGGCTCTATGCTATTGCAAAAAACACACTGATTAACTACATGAGAAAGAACAAGAGCTTTTCACAGCCTTTTTCTATTGATGATGTGGTTGAACCGGGAATTGAAGACAAAGAACTTGCTGCCCTTACAGATGACAACGCTCACGATGCCTACCTTATCCTTAGACAACTGAAAGACAGTGACCGCGAGCTTTTGACAATGCGCTATACCATGAATATGTCTTATAGAGAAATTGCAGAGGAAATAGGTTCCAATGAAAAGGCTGTTGGTAAGCGTATGGAACGTCTGGTTTCCAAGTGCCAAACAATAGCTGAAAAAATCAATTTGTAAAAATTTTTCAAAAAAAAGTCGCATTTCGTTTTTCAGATGTGTATAAGTATGTGTAACGAAAAAAACGGAGGCACGAAAATGTCAAATGTTATTTGGAAAGATGATAAAGAGACTGAGATTGTTCTCAAAGTTAAGGATTCACAGGTTTTGACAGATGCAGAACTGAACAGCGCATGCGGCGGTGTTTCAAAGGCAGGCGACGAAAAGAAAGAGGATATTATTGATAGGTAATCTGATGAAGAATACTGAAGATATTTTCAAGAATGCGGATTTTACACGCGGAAGTGACCATAAGCAGCAGCTTTACAGTACACTTTTTGAGAATTCTTCACAGAAGACTCTTAGCTTGTCTGACGATCAGCTCGATAGAGTTTCAGCGGCAGGTACTGGGATAAATAGTTTTAATAGTTTTCTGAAGAATTGATTCTACATCTGCACCGATAATATCCAGTCCGGTGGCTTTAATCAGTCTTACTTCGGGTATCCCGTGGTAAGACTTAGCTATTTCTTTGATATAGCCATAGCCGTATTCTTCAGGCGCAACCGGACCACCGGATGTTGTGATGTACGTTAGGTGTTTTGCCTTACACAGTCCCTTGGGTGCACCTTCCGGGGTGTATACGAATGTTATTCCCAATACATTAATCTGCTCTATGTACTGCTTAAGCGAAGCCGGGAACGAAAGGTCCCAGTACGGAGCAGCAATTATTATTTCATCAGCCTTGGCATATTGTCTTGCAAGCTTGAACATAGGATTGTCATAATCTTTTGCCGCAATAAGGCTGTCTCGTTTTTTAAGAAAGGCCTGATCAGCTACAGGGAAGGTAATTTCATGAAGTATTACTTCTTCATAATTCCCGTTAAGTTTGGAAAGCAGGCACTCTGCCAGTCTTCTTGTCCTTGAATTGTCATTTACACAGGCATTAATGAACAGTGTCATATTTTTTCTCCATTCTCTTTAAGTTATAATACACCGAGAAGGGAAAGCAATGATTCGCAATATCATTTTTGACATGGGAAATGTTCTGATTAAGTTTGTTCCTTCTCAAATAGTGGAGGAACTTGGCCTTACTTCAAAGGAAGACGAAGAACTTCTTTTGAAAACTGTCTTTCATTCCGGAGAATGGCACCAAACAGACCTGGGTACAATGACAGAACTTGATCTGTGGAACAGTGTTTCTCAGAAACTCCCTAAGCACCTGCTTCCTTATGCCCATGACATTATCCTTGAATGGGACAAGGACCTGGTTCCGGTTCCCGGAATGGAAGATTTTGTGAGAACTTGCAAGGAAAAGGGATATAAGATTTATCTTCTCTCCAATGCCAGTCTGCGACAGCCTTTGTACTTCCCGCGTATACCCGGAAATCAGTATTTTGACGGAACCGTCATTTCAGCTATTTTGGGAATCTGTAAGCCTGACAGAAGAATCTACGAATATCTGCTTTTTAAATACGGACTGAAAGCAGAGGAGTGCGTCTTTATAGATGACCTTCCTGCAAACATTGAGGCCGCAAATGAAGTGGGAATACACGGTATTATCTTTGACGGAGATGTTCAGAATCTGAAAAAGGCTTTAAGTCCTTTTTTCTCGTAAGGTGCAGACTCAACAGACAAACATGTATAGCCGCTAGCATTGATTGCATTTTTAAGTACTTGTGCATCTACTGTATCTTCAGTCAGAAATGATGCTTCTTTCTTGCTGCGCGATGCAACTACCTTCTTTGCAGAAGGAACTGCCTTACGAATAGCATCGCAGATATGAGCCTCACACATTCCGCACATCATTCCTTCAATCTTCAATGTTGTCTTAATCAAAGTTTAGTCTCCTATATTATTTAGTTAGCCTATGCTAACTATATTGAATAACACAAAGAGAAATCAAGCCATATAATCCCGGAAAACGCAAATCCAATTTGCGAATTCGGGAAAAGTGAAGAATATCTTGACAAGTATACTTGGCGCCAAGTATACTTGGCACAAAGAGGTCTAATATGAACAGAGAAGAAATACTTGAGAAAAGCAGAGAGGAGAATCACGGACAGGATTTTGCTGAGCTTGAAGTTTCAAAATCAAGCATGGCTATAGGCTGGATTGTTGCTATATGCATGCTTGCATTGGTTGCTGTAGTAGAAGCCGTAATATTCGGACGAATGAACAGCGGAATCTTTTTTGCTGTTATGGCAGGGTGCTCGGCAATTTTCATCCGTAAATATCTGAAACTTCGTCACAAACATGAACTGTTTATTTCGATAGTTTACGTTGTTGCAGCACTTGCGTTTCTTGCTTCTTGGATAATTCAACTGACAAAGATGTGAGGTGAGGCAATGGATGACAGCTTGGTTTTGAAAAACAGATTGAAAGATATACGTATTGAGAAAGGTCTTTCCCAGTCTTCACTTGCAAAAATGGTTGGTGTTTCGCGTAACACAATAAGTTCCATTGAGACAGGACAGTTCTGTCCGACTGCAAAGCTTGCCCTAATACTGTGCATTGCAATGGACAAGAAGTTTGAAGAAGTATTTTATTTCTGACAGACAGACTAAACTGTTTTAGATGATGAATTCACTTTAGCACAGTCCTAAAACCCAAACAATTCCAACTGGTCGTTTCCGGTCGTTTTAGATGAATTCACTTTAGCACAGTCCTAAAACACAATTCCGATGGTGCTGTTCTTGACACAGGTTTTAGATGAATTCACTTTAGCACAGTTCTAAAACACACTCTATGCAGGTATCACAACTGCATCTGTTTTAGATGAATTCACTTTAGCACAGTCCTAAAACAGCGTATATAGCAATTAAACAGTCCCTATGGTTTTAGATGAATTCACTTTAGCACAGTCCTAAAACGAAGCGGAGTGAAGGTGCCATTGTCTACTTGTTTTAGATGAATTCACTTTAGCACAGTCCTAAAACATGGTGGAGATTTTATAAGCCTTCCATCTAGTTTTAGATGAATTCACTTTAGCACAGTCCTAAAACGTAATAAATTTTTCCCAAATGGGCTGACCGGTTTTAGATGAATTCACTTTAGCACAGTCCTAAAACGCGATAGTCAGTTCGGTTTGGTCATCAAGTGTTTTAGATGAATTCACTTTAGCACAGTCCTAAAACTTGCCTGTTCAGCCATAGCCGAAATCTCTGATTTTAGATGAATTCACTTTAGCACAGTCCTAAAACTAGAGCAGGGCACTACTGAAACATCTGAGTCTTTTAGATGAATTCACTTTAGCACAGTCCTAAAACTAGTTGTAGAAACCATACTCCCTGTCTTCTGTTTTAGATGAATTTACTTTAGCACAGTCCTAAAACCTCAAGCAACTATATTGATTGAGGTTTAGGCTGTTTTGGATACACGATTTCCTCGTTGTAATCTTCATCAATATACAACGAATAAACATACATACTTTATTGTTTGCCAATTCAGCAAGTAATACACCAGTCAGAGAAACTGCAGGGGTCTCAAATATCACAGTGCTGATTTCAGAGACGTGAATCATTGTCATCTTCTCTTCTTTTATCAGCATATACCCGTTTTTATAACTGCACTTGCAATGACTGGTTATTACAACAGTCCTAAATCCCAAGTGTGTAACTCCTAGTATGCATACCCGTAATAGAAGAATCAACAAACTTGATATTTTCAGGCTTGAGAACTTTTAGGAGCCTTGAACTTGGAATATCAAAATCCAAAATTCTTTGATTAGCATCAACTCTTTTCCAATTTGGCTTATCTACACGTTTGCTATTTGCATGTAAAACCGTAAGCATGTTTTGAATATGCTTTATCTTTTCTGCAACCGGCAACTCCATGAAAACAGCTTTGTAACTATAACATGCTTTTCCAATGTTTCTGAAACATGGATAATACTTGTCCATTCTTTCGCAAAGCTCAACATAGAGATTTTCAATTCTCGGAAAATCTTCATTACAAATCTTTTCAACAGAATTAAATAGTTTGTCTAATGTGTGTAAAGACCAGTCAGTCAACCACAATTGTTTGGCATTGATTACCTCAGAATTGCCTACAAGATAGTACTCGTCAATATTACCTTTTTCATAGTAATAAAAATGTTGATACTTTTTTATTTTTTTGTTTTTGACTATCGTCGGCTCCTTGAAACCTGATTCCTTAAGATAGTCATTGATTGCTGAAGGATGCTGTTTCTGAAGTGCAACTATTCTTATGGGAATGCCTACAATAGAATAAGTAATTTTTCCTTTCTTGTCTAAGTGTTCTACTACACAGAAAAATGCATCCTGTTCGCCTGTATAACCTCCATACAGTTCGGGTTTAAGACCTTTTTTCTTTTGGATCAGTTTTTCTGGATTACTTGTTTTTTTAAGCGGAATCTGATTATAGAACTCTCCTGTCTGCTCTTCCACTAGACAATTGACGTAAAAATCATGCCGTTTTGAAAAATTCAGGAGATCAAGCTGATGCTTTGGTCCGTCCCATCCAGTTGTTGGCTGACAAAAAAGCTCTGCTATAATACCATACCGGGCCTCTCTCTTCGTTCCGACACCTGCTATTAGATTACGATAAATGTTATTGACTTCTGTTCGTGGCAGAGAAAGTCGCTTCTGTGCAAAAAGGCCTGCGAGGATGGCTGTATAAGCATCAACCGCATGATGGAAATCATTAACATCTCTAATTTTAATTACTCCTATACGGCTTTTGAGATTTCTCGATAGTTTTGCAGATACTCCGTACACGTTGAGCCGGCCTGAATACGCTGCCTTCAATGCGTTGTAAACATTAGTACATATTTGCCTAGTTTCCACCAGCTGTCTATTGATGAAACCTTCCATTGCGTTTTCATCGACAGTTCTTCTGCAAAGATTGTTGTATTTTTTCTGACTTATTAATTTGTTTTTTAGAAGAAGTTCCCACATGTTCTTTTGTGAATCAATAATTGAATCATCAAGAACCTTTGAATCGAGTTTTCTTTGGTTTTTTGAGGCTTTAACAAGCGCAAGATTGTCGAAACTGTCATCCTTTACATAGCATCTAGGAAGAATGTGGTCAATTTGATAATTATTCAATTCGGACAGTTCTAGAGGTTCCCCACTGTAAAGGCATTTTCCGTTCTGAATGAAATAAAGTGCCACAGCTTTCTTGTCCAGATCTTTAGGATGATTACTATATTCTTTTAGTTCGTTATATACTTTTTTAAACCAATCATCATTTGTTTTGGAATAGATTTTATCCAACTTTCTGTATCGACTCATTGTACGTTTTTTCTGTTCGTCACCAGAGGCAACCTCAATGAAGACATTAGACGGAGAGCACCCCATAATCTTTTCAATCTCATCTATAACTTTAGCAGCTACCAATGAGCACTTCTTGATTGCAGGAGATCCAGGATAATTGGTAATAATATCTTTTACAGATTTGGCTTCTTCTGCTCCCTGATTTGCGTTCTCTGCTGCAATTAGGTATTCAAAATCATAGTTCTTATTAAATAGAATCTGCATAAGATTCTGATCTGTAGACCGAAGAAGATCCATAATTGTAACAGGAAATCCGTTTTTATCCTTAGAGTACAAGCCGGTTAGTAGCTTTCTGCTGAGCTTACCCCAACCTGTATATGAAAGTCGAAGGATGTCTTTGATTATATAATCAGAATAGTTCTCTGGTAACAATTCCCTTATCTTTGTTTCTAAAACATCTTTATTCTCAAATATTGTAATATATTCGATAATCTTTTCTGCCAGCTCATATTTTTCATTTGAATCAATGTCGCCAATAAACCTGGTTAGATCTATATAAGAGCTTAGATTTGATATGAATTTGGAAGGGTCTGAAAGTCCGGATACAAACGGTAACTGTTTTGCTTCCGGCATGTATTTATTTCTGTACCAATTTTTGAATAAAGATAGGCTTACTGACTTATGCGTTTTGAACAATTCTTCTACTGCAGCAATCTTGCAATCTGGAGTCAGATGTCGATTATCCACATATACATTGGAAAGCTCGGAAAGAACCGTATATTCGGAAAATAGGAGAGATTTTTTCGGTAGAACGTTCTCATGAATCAAATAGGAGCATTTGTTTGTAAGCCGTCTAATAAACTGTTCTGCTGTCTCTTTATAGTCCACAACTTGTTTGAAATTCCAAGGGTAAATCTTATCTTTTGACCTGACAACCCAATGCCGTTCATCACTAGAACTGAGGGGGCCTACAAAGTAGGGAATGCGGAATGATGCAATTGAGAGAACCTTATCCTTGATTTCATTCAAATATGGATAGTATTTTGACTGCTTATCAATAATTGCAACAAGCTCCTCACAATGTAGTTGATTAGGTATAGCTCCATTATTGTTGTTTCTTGGTTTTAGAAGGAACAGTTCTTCTTCTATTCTTCTGATACAGTATTGAACATCAGCATCCTGAGGCATTTTAAGTAGTTCCTTTTTTATTACACTACAAAGGTCTTTGTTTGAGCAGCTTCGCGTTGATTTAATGTAATTCGCATAGCTTTTGACTTTGTTGCCTGTGCTGTTGATTATCGTATTGTAGTCTTTCTCAGAGGTGTATTTTTTCAGAACTCTTTTAAGCGTTTCAAGATCTTTATGATGAGCATCATAAACAGCAATGTAGGCATCTGAAATTGTTGAAACATTGCCAGAAAGAAGGGAGGTAAGAACTTGACCAGAGTATACTTTTTGGATTGCTTCGAATTGTAAAACTTGATTGTCATCAAGGCTTTCTTCGGCTTCAATATATTTCTCATCAACAAATGAAACTTTTTTCTCTTCAATTCCAAACAATATAGATATGTCTGCAGAATAACCCATAATCAAAGAAGCAATTGCTTTTGCCCAGTTTTTGGGCTTTTCAATTCCTTCTAGGGCACACTCTGATAAAAGGTCTGAAATCTTGTCTCTTCTGTCGGCTTTTTTGCTTCCCACATCAGCAATAGCAGTCTCAATGGCTTCTACAAGACTGTTATCATCGTCAACAGATAATTCCAAAGCTTCGAGCATATTCCTGATGCTCCCCTGAAGGTTGAGGTTTTTGATGCTGATTTTTTGGCCTTCATAGAGAAAATTGCCCCTGTATTTTACTATGTGATGTAAAGCAAGATAGACTAGCCTGATATCCATCGGTGCATCAATCACAGCTAGGCTTTTTCGCAGATGATAGATTGTATGAAAAGTCTCGTGGAATTCATGTGATTTGTAATATGAGTTGTCAAATAGCAGAGCTGGGTCAATTTCACAAGATTCATCTCCGTGCGCAACATAGGAATATTTGAGTCTCTGAAAAAAATTCGGATCCTCCTTTTCAAAAAGGGGATATAGGAGATTTTGAAGCCATTCAATGCGCTGACGCCGTCTGGCAAGTCTTCTCCTGGTAGACCTGAACAACCTCCTTGCTGAAGCCGTTTTGCCTTCTTCTTGAATCAGGACAACGCCGCTCATGGGCTTCTTCCTATAAGTAAGTATGTCACCCTGAGAGTCTGCAACCGCCCATCCAAGACTGTTAGTTCCGATATCAAGTCCAATGTTGTAATTAAGGTTTTTCTGCATATAGCAATTCTCCCCGCAATTGATTTCCAATTTAATATGTGCTAGAATCAAATCAGATGAATTGACTTTAGCACAGTCAAGTTAAAACAAATCGAAAGATTTAATGCCTGTTTTTCAGGCCCTGTATTGACAGGAAAAGCAAGGTTTGACCTTGCTTTTTTTTATTATACACTAGGTTTTTCACAAAATAAGGTACTAGTTTGGTTTCTTATTAAAGGCAGAAATGCTCCTACTCAATAATGACAATTTAACGAACTAGAGTTTTTCAATTACTCTGAATTTTTTTTGAGCGCTGTCTAATTTATATTTTAGACAAAATCGGACAGTAGAAAATGACAGAAGTGTATGTTATAGCCTTAATCGAAAATCGTGTAGAATTCTACGCTTTACTAGGTGTGTATGATTGCAAGAAGTAAGTACCTGAACCAGCTGATGAATGGGACGGGACATTATTCCATTCAATGGAGAACTGCCGATGGGTATAGGGGGAACAGAGGATGGCAACAGTCTTATATTTGATCTTGCAGAAGCTCATGTTTATTGCTTTTCCTCTTAATACACATCATCAGGGCTTATCAATCTGCAGTTGCTAGAGTCTTTGGTTAATCCGCTGATTGAGAAGACGCAGATTTGGGGATTTAACGCAGGTGAGGATTATCATAGTTTTCAAAGCTCCTTGTCAAATCACTTCTGGCATTTTCCGAAAACGTCTTTGTACTGAGTGTGGATTACTCTCCATACCAGTGCTTTTAAACTGAGAAACACGTGGCAATCTTCTGATGTCAGGATATACCCATGCAGGCTAGTTCTTTCCTTTGCAGTTCATCTAAAAAATGATAGGCTATGATACATGAATAAAGGCGTAATGCATCTTACACAGGAACAGCAGGACATCCTGGACGGTAAAAAAGGCGAGGTTCTTGCCAAGGTCATGAAAACTCTGGTCATGTACGGCTCACTGTTCGGAGCCGAGTCCATGGAAAAAGTCACAGGTACCTACAATCATCTTGTTACATCGGTCGGTGTCACGGCCTTGAAACCGGTATATGATCTGATTGAGACTCTTATAGACGCAGGGGCAGTTAGCAGCAAGAAGTTTACCGCAGACCCTCGTCCGATGGACGATAACATGCCCTGTTCGTTTCTGCAGAACCTCGTATTCAAAAAGTTTATGTTCTCAAGACAGGAAAGCTACGAAAAACAGCTTCAGAAATTGGGTCTTCTTGAGAAGGATGCATTCACATGCGCCTGTTACCTTCCAGAGGTAGGCAATATTCCCAAGATGGGAGACGTGCTGTCATGGTCTGAATCTTCTGCTGTTGTATATGCAAACTCTGTACTTGGAGCACGTTGCAACCGCAATTCCGGGATCCTGGATCTGATGGGCGCAATAGTCGGCTATGTTCCAAAGGTCGGTTTGCTGACAGATGAGGGAAGAAAGGCCTCCTGGAAGATAGATGTAAGAACCACATCAAAACCCGAAGCCCAACTGCTGGGCTCCTGCGTGGGAATGAAAGTGATGGAGGATGTTCCGTACATTACAGGTCTGGACAGGTTTTTTGACGGACTGAACGATGAAGCCAGAACCTATCTGAAGGATTTCGGAGCCGCCACCGCTTCAAACGGAGCAGTTGGACTATATCATGTGGAAGGGTTGACACCGGAGGCTGTTCAGCAGGGTCAGACCCTGCTCAAAGAAGGATATCAGACCTTCGTCATCACTGATGAAACTTTGAAGCAGACCTATGACAACTATCCTGTTGTATGGAAAAACAAGGATGCAAAGCCCAAGCTGTGCTTCATCGGATGTCCCCATATGACACTTCCCCAATTGGTGGATTGGACACACAAAGTGAACAAGTCCCTGAAGGAAGCCGGAAACAAGAAGGTTTGTATTCCCACGGTTTTCACAACAGCACCTGCTGTAATCAAGGCTTTCAAGAAAATGCCCGAATACTCAATACTGCAGGATACAGGCGTTGTTCTCTCATTTGTCTGTCCGTTGATGTATATGGAAAATCCTCTCTGCAACAGGATGCCAGTCATTACAGCCAGCAACAAGCTCAGGACATACTCCACGGCCAAATACTACACAGAAGATGAAATTCTCGTGCAGATTACAAGGGGAGGGAAGGACGAATGAAAACATTCAACGGAAGAGTTGTTGTCTCAGGAACCGTCACAGGTCAGGCACTTGTTTCCCACGGAGGGTTCAACACCCTTGCTTCATTCCAGAGAGCACTGATGTTCGGCGACAAAAAGGCCACATGCGGAGACCAGAACAACCCTGATCTCTATGGCAAGAAGATGGCCGGAAAGGTTCTTTGTCTGCCCAAAACCATAGGTTCCACCACCGGTGGTCTGGTTCTCTACTGTACCTGCGCCATGGGACGTCAGCCAGCCTGCATGCTTTTTTCAGAGCCGATTGATTCACTAGCCGCCGCAGGAGCGGTCCTGGCCGATGTATGGCTTGATGATTGCTCCATGCCCGTAGTTGATTCCCTTGGTCAGGAGTTTCTTGACTATGTGAAGGAAGGCATGACCATCACTGTAAAACCGGACGGTGTGGTTGAGGTTGACTGAAATCATTCCCACTCAACAGTTGCAGAGTTTTGTCTTCTTAGAATAAGTCAGAATGAGTTCCAGTATAACAAAGCTCAAGAATCAAGCAATCTTCGATGATTCTGTAGACAAGAAGCCAATCCGGCTGGATATGACATTCATGCAGGCCTTTGTATTTGCTGCCTAAGAGAATATGATCTCTGTACTTGGCATCAAGTTTTTCGCCTTTCAATAAAGATTCGACAACAGTATCAAGCAACACGAGATTGTATCCACGCTTCCTCATGAGTTTATAATCTTTCTTGAAACTGTTTGTGAATCTCAGTTTAAGCATTTAACCAGGCCTTTGCCTCTTCCATACTTGAAAAAACAGGGCTCAGATTCTCCGGATTTTCGGCTTCCTTCAACCTTTCAAGAATCAACTCATCCCTTGTTCTCAGTTTTGTATTAATTGGTAATCCTTCTTCCCTGATTGCTGCACGAAGAAACATGTTGATTGCAGCAGACATGGTAATGCCCAACGACTCGAAAATCGCCTCGGAATTAACTTTTACTTCATCATCAACTTTGCATGTAATAGTGCACATAGTATTACCTCTTATAGATAATGTAATACTATAACATTACTATGTCAATTAGTAGTGGCTCTTCAAATTCATGTTGCGGCCAATGACAATTGCTTTAGAATCTGCACCATGGCCAATTTCTGCTGTTTGAGCAACAGGGAGTGAATCAGAGATATGCATCTTCAACAGATCGTATACGCTTAAGCTCAATCCGGCTTTTTTATATGCAGTGAATGTTCCAAGTAATATGCCTGCAACTTGATTAAATACACCCATTAGATCTAACTGATTCAATGCAGTTGCAATACCTCCGGTTTCTCCACCTAAGGATTCCAGAAGCAAAATCTTTCCCGTCATATCTGGCCAGTACTCCGTTCCTGCCAGTTTTAAAAAGCACCGAATATTTCCACCTATTACAATGCCTTCCATTCTTTTGCCTTGTAGGAAGTTGTAATTAAAGTTGAATAAATCCTGATTTGTTCCGGATATGTAGTCTGCAAATCTTCTTTGCTGCAAGTTGCCTTCAGCATAGACCATGTTTTTTACTTGGTATAAGACAGACTCTCGTCCCGTCTTTGCATAGATTGCGTTTATGATGGTGCATAAATCGCTGTATCCCCAGAACATTTTCCGGCTGTGAGCAATTACATCCCAGTCCAAGTATTTCAACACTCCGTTGGCCAAGTCGCCACCGGAGATGTCATAAATGGCCTCCACTGAGTCATCTCGGTAGAATCTCATCAGATCTTCTGCTCGCTCTGCGTCAGTTCCACTGTAGGCATCCTGTGTTGCATAGATGTGATTTGCCATAACCGATTTCACACCCATTCTGGCAAGAATCTTGCGGAGTTCAATATTATGTTGTTCCCATTCCTTAAACTGCCCGTCAGAGCATGCAGATAATCCAATCTTCATTACTACTAAATTACTCCCATTCAATAATAACATTTTTTACACTTTTCCAACTGTTGTTCTCGATTAAGTCTGATTTTTGTGGTTGAGGTTTCGTAGTCTCAACCTCTAATTTCAGTCATAAATCTGGAATAACAACCATTTTTGGTTTTGCTCTATTTTTTCTTCTCAAATTGATTCTTCTGTTGATTTCTCGGATAAACGGATTTACCATTTTAACTAGGTTTTTTTATAACCGGAAATTACAAAAAGGAGATAGACTATGAAGAAATTCGTCACAGTTCTTCTTGTCGTCGCAATCGCACTCACATGTGCATTCGCAGGCGGTTCAAAGGAAGATTCAGCAGGATCTGTCTACTGGCTTAACTTCAAGCCCGAGTCAGATGCAACACTCCAGGTTCTTGCAACACTTTACACAACAAGAACAGGAGTCCCCGTAAAGGTTGTCACAGCTGCATCCGGTACTTACAACCAGACACTGACAGCAGAGATGGACAAGAGCGCAGCTCCCACACTGTTCGTTGTCGGAAACCAGGCAGCAGTAGAGACATGGGACGATTACTGCTATGACCTCAAAGAGACAAAGATTGCCAAAGAGCTCAACACAGATGCTTACAACCTCTATGGTAAAGACGGCAAGCTTGCTTCAATCGGTTACTGCTACGAGTGTTTCGGTATCATCGTCAACACAGAGCTTCTTGAGAAAGCCGGTCACAGCATTGACGAGATTAAAGACTTCGCTTCACTGAAGGCAGTTGCAGAAGACATCCACGCCAGAGCAAAGAGCCTGGGATTCGATGCATTCACATCAAGCGGCATGGACGGCAGCTCATCATGGAGATTCTCAGGTCACCTCGCAAACGCAGCCCTGTACTATGAATCAAGAGATGCAGGCAACTGGACAGCAGCTCCCGCAGAGATCAAGGGCACATACCTTGCCAACTTCAAGAACCTCTGGGATCTGTACATCAGCAACAGCGCTTATGATCCTGCAGTCCTGGCAACAGGCGGATTCGATGCAGAAGCAGAGTTCGGAAAGAAGCAGGCTGTCTTCTATCAGAACGGTAACTGGGAGTATGACGCACTGGTCAACAACTACGGCCTCGATCCCAAGAAGCTTCAGATGATCCCGTTCTACTGCGGAGTTGAAGGCGAAGAGAAGGCCGGTCTGAATGCCGGTACAGAGAACTGCTGGGCAGTCAACGCCAAGGCATCCGATGCCGACATCAAGGCAACTCTTGACTTCATGTACTGGATGGTCACAGACAAGGATGCAACAGCTATCCTCGCAACAACATTTGGAGCCATCCCCTACAAGAAGGCAGCAGCACCCGAGAACGTATTCCTTGCTCAGGCAAACGAGTACTCAAACAAGGGCTGCTACACCATGACATGGGCATTCAACTTCACTCCCAACGTAGACGAGTGGAGAGCCGGTGTTGTATCAGCAATGAACCAGTACGATGCAAACAGAACAGCCGCTACATGGAAGCTTGTTGAAACAGCATTTGTCCAGGGTTGGGCAACTCAGTACAAGGCTGCAAACAAATAATCAGTCTTGAGCATAAGTACGGAGGCCGGAACATTCCGGCTTCCGGACATGTCTCTTTCCACGGAAGGGGACATATCCGGAATACAAACACACAAAAAAAGAATGGGAGGATATGATGGCAATCAGGAGAAGATTGTTCAGTGGTAGGCGTAAGCATCCGTCTATCGATTCAACCCTTGTGAAAAGACCTATGAAGAGGTGGTTCCCGTTGTTCATGGGACCTACCGTACTGGCCTTTGCACTGGGATTTGTTTGGCCATTCGTTCAGGGATTTTACCTGTCCTTCACAAAGTTCAGGACAACATCCGACGCAAAGTTCCTGGGAATTGCGCATCTGTTTGACAACTACAAGAACGCATTCAGTGACCCGAGTTTCCTTCATGCGTTCTGGTATACCGCACTTTTCACCGTGGTTTCGGTAATTTTCATCAACGTTCTGGCATTCACGGTTGCATACTTTTTGACCCAGAAGATCAAGGGAAGCAACCTCTTTAGGACAGTGTTCTTCATGCCGAACCTGATCGGCGGTATTGTTCTGGGTTACATCTGGTCCATGATCTTTGACGGAATCCTGACAAACCTCAACACATCAATCATGTTGGAGACAAAGTACGGATTCTGGGGACTGATAATCCTGATGTGCTGGCAGCAGATAGGTTACATGATGATCATCTACATTGCCGGACTCCAGGCCGTGCCGGATGACATGCTTGAGGCAGCAAAGATCGACGGAGCAACAAAGTGGCAGACCCTCACAAAGGTCACCATCCCCAACGTCATGCCGTCCATCACAATCTGTTTCTTCCTGACACTGTCAAACGGCTTCAAGCTGTTCGACCAGAACCTGGCCCTTACCGGTGGTCAGCCGTTCATATTCCAGGAAGACGGTTCCGTTGTAAAGACAACCGAAATGCTGGCTCTTAACATCTACAACACGTTCTACGGCCAGAACACAGCATCAAGAGGTACGGCACAGGCCAAGGCCGTTCTGTTCTTCATCCTTGTTGCAGCCCTGGGTCTCATCCAGCTTTACAACACAAGAAAGAGGGAGGTTCAACAGTAATGAAAAAAGCAACGCTTCATGCCGAAAAAAGGCACAAGATAATCATTACAGTAGTGTTTGCACTGATTGCCCTACTGTGGGTCTATCCCGTCGTGCTGGTGCTGATCAACTCTTTCAAGCTCAACACCTACGTAAAGACAAACACCTTCGCATTTCCGTTCGGAGAGCTGTCTGCGGGCTTCAACAACTTTGTAAAGGGCGTGACATTCGGAAACTATCCGTTCTTCAAGTCAGCCCTGTACAGTGTGGTCATCACAATTGTATCAACCGCACTGATTCTCATCTGTACGGCCATGACCGGATGGTACATTGCACGTGTGGACAGCAAGTTCTGCCGCATCATGTATCTGCTCTGCGTCTTCTCAATGGTCGTTCCCTTCCAGATGGTCATGTTCACATTGTCCAAGACGGCCGATGTTCTGAAACTGAACACACCGTGGACAATTCCCATCATCTATCTGGGATTCGGTGCAGGTCTTGCAATCTTCATGTTTGTAGGCTTTGTGAAGAGCGTTCCGCGTGAGATTGAGGAAGCTGCCGCAATAGACGGCTGCGGTCCCGTAAGAACCTTCTTCCTCATTGTCCTGCCCATTCTCAAGCCCACCCTGATTTCAGTAGGAATCCTTGAGATAATGTGGATCTGGAACGACTATCTGCTCCCGTACCTTGTACTGGACAGAACAAAGTACATGACAATACCAATCCACATCCAGTACCTGAAGGGAAGCTACGGAACAGTAGACCTCGGCGCGACAATGGCCCTGATACTGATGAGTATCATACCGGTCATCGTCTTCTACCTTACCTGTCAGAAACACATCATCAGAGGTGTTGCAGCAGGAGCAGTAAAGGGTTGATCCATGCCGCGTTTTGAACGTTCAGCCGGAGTTCTCATGCACATCACATCCCTGCCTGGAAAGTACGGCATAGGGGACTTCGGACCTTCAGCCCTTGAATTTGCAGACAGGCTTGCAGATGCCGGATTCAAACTCTGGCAGATGCTCCCCCTGGGCCCCACAGGTTACGGCAACAGTCCGTACTCGGCCCAGAGCGCCTTTGCGGGCAACGAACTTCTCATCTCGCCTGACCTTCTTAAGAACGAGGGTTGGCTGACAGAGAAGGAGTGCAGGTTTGCCGAGGACGAGTTCGAGCATGCAAATCCTGTAAGGGTTGATTTCAACCATGTGCGTGAAGTGAAGGTGCCGCTTCTGGAAAAGGCGGCTTCAAGGGCTCTGACGGACAACGCCTTCTGCGGTGCACTGGAGGAATTTGAACGCAACAACGCATTCTGGCTTGATGACTATGCCTTGTTCAGCGTCCTGTACAACAGGTACAACGACGCACGCTGGTACAGCATCTGGGATGAAAAGGAAGGCAGAAGGGATTATCAGACACTGGAAAGACTGAAATCCGAATACGAGAAGCAGATCAACATCTGCAAGGCAATCCAGTTTTTCTTCGATAACCAGTGCAAGGCCCTGAAGAACTACCTGCACTCCAAGGGAATCAAGTCCATAGGAGACATTCCCATCTTTGTAGGGATGGACAGTGCCGACACCTGGTCAGGCATGGAGTTGTTCAAAACGGACGGGGAGGGGCACTTCACCGACATCTCCGGAGTTCCGCCTGATAACTTCTCGCCGACAGGCCAGCTGTGGGGAACCCCGGTCTATGACTGGGACTACCACCTGAAGACAGGCTTTGCATGGTGGATAAAGCGCATAAAGCGCTGTCTTGAGCTGAACGACATTGTCAGGATAGACCACTTCAGGGGCCTTGCCGCCTACTACGACATACCTGCAGGATCAAAGACGGCCGAGTACGGGGTATGGACACCGTCTCCCGGAAAAGAGCTGTTCATGGCCATGAAGAAGGAGCTTGGAGATCTTCCGATAATTGCCGAGGACCTTGGAAACATCACATCAGATGTGATTGAGCTGAGAAAGTCCAACGGATTCCCGGGCATGAAGATATCCCAGTTCGGCTTTGACCTGACAAAGCAGGGAAAACTGAGGCTTACCCATGAGTTCCTGCCGCGCAACTACAACAGAAGCTGTGTTGCGTACACCGGAACCCATGACAACGATACCACCAGAGGGTGGTTTGACAGCCTTCCGACAAGACTTGCCGGAAAGGTTCTGGAGTACCTTGATACGGACCGAGAGTCCGTTGTGAAGGCACTTATAGGGTGTCTGCTTGAAAGCAGGGCGGACACAGTGATTATTCCCATGCAGGATATCCTTGAGCTGGATACCACTGCAAGGATGAACTTCCCGTCGTCATGCAATGACATCAACTGGAGCTGGCGCATGAATGACGGAGCTTTCAACAATGAAATTGTGAAACGTTACAGGAAATTAACCAGGAGGGAGAATTAATATGGCTACAGTACAGCTGAAAAACATCAAGAAGGTCTATCCCATAAGCGAGGAGCAGAAGAAGGAGAAGAGGAAGAAGACCAACCTTGAGATTACGGAAGAAGGAGTTGTGGCAGTCCAGTCATTCAACCTTGATATTGCAGACAAGGAGTTCATAGTACTGGTAGGACCGTCAGGCTGCGGAAAGTCCACCACCCTGAGAATGGTTGCAGGACTTGAGGACATAAGCGGCGGTGAGCTTGTCATTGATGGCAAGGTTGTCAACGATGTCGCACCCAAGGACAGGGATATTGCCATGGTCTTCCAGAGCTACGCCCTCTATCCCCATATGACTGTCTACGAGAACATGGCCTTCTCACTGAAGCTGCGCAAGGTTCCCAAGGAAGAGATAGACAAGAAGGTAAGGGAAGCTGCAGAGATTCTGGACATCACACAGTATCTGAACAGAAAGCCCAAGGCCCTGTCCGGCGGACAGAGACAGAGAGTTGCAATCGGAAGAGCCATCGTGCGTGCACCGAAGGTCATGCTTATGGACGAGCCCCTGTCAAACCTTGATGCCAAGCTCAGAAATGAAATGAGAGCAGAGATCATCAAGCTGAGGAACAGAATCGATGCAACATTCATCTACGTAACACACGACCAGACAGAAGCCATGACCCTGGGTGACAGGATTGTCATCATGAAGGACGGCTCCGTACAGCAGATCGGCACACCCCAGGAGGTGTTCAACCATCCTGCAAACCTGTTTGTTGCAGGCTTCATCGGGATGCCCGTGATGAACTTCTTCGATGCACAACTTGAGAAGGAAGACGGCAAGTACTACGTCAAGCTCGGCAAGTACACAGTAGAGCTTGATGCCGACAAGCAGAAGAGACTGAAGAAGCTTGATATCCAGAGCCAGCCCGTCACACTGGGTGTCAGACCGGAGCATACAGAGGTCGGATCAAAGGGTGTCGAGGCAACAGTCGAGGTATCCGAGATGATGGGTTCTTCAATCCACCTTCATGCCAATGCAGACGGCCACGATGTAATCATGATTGTTCCGTTCAACAACGACAGAAACATCTACGCAATGGGAGACAAAATCCACTTCACATTCAACGGTTCAGTTGCTCACGTATTCAGCAAGGAAACCGGGAAGAATCTGGAGTTCTGATACTCTCCCTGAGTTTTTCCACCATCTCCGAA
>CADCOT010000090.1 GCA_902803145.1 uncultured Spirochaetales bacterium
AAGAAATCTCTTTTTCTGTTCTTCTGTTATTTTAGGCAAAATGAAACCCCCATTGTGGATTTGCTCCAATCAATGGGGGTCGGTTCATAACCATGGCTTACAAAGGGAAAATGCAAAATGCTGAAATTACTCAGCAATAGGCTCAATAACAGGAACTTCAACAACCGGCTCAACAGGATCAACAGAAGACTCTTCAACAGAATCAACAGAATCATCAAAGTTAACAGGTTGGATGCTCTTAAGTCTGATATCTACATCATAACCGCGGGCATCAAGGTTCTTGAGAATTTCATCAAGTGAGTAGCTCTCAAGGCTCTTTGCTGTTGTTGCGTTGTCAGAAGCTCTGACCGGTGTAATATTATTAATGTCAACAGAGTAACCGATTTCCGGAACAGGAATTATGTCAGACTTGTTGGCACGGCTTCCAAGTGCAAATGAACCTGCAAAAACAATAACAAATGCAGCTGCAGTTCCGATTGCAAACTGAGGGAATGTAAACTTGAAGATGCGGTTTTTAAGAAAGCCCTTCTTCTTGTTCAGGTAGTTCTTTTCAAGAACTGACATTACTCTGTCCTTGCGGCTCTCAATCTCTGACTGTGAAAGCTCTGCATCCTTAATGCGGGCGCTGAGTTCTCTAAGTGAGTTGCAGCGGTTTCTGCAACTTACACAGTAGCTGAGATGCTCTTCAACCTGGCTCTTCCAAGGCTCTTCCAGTTCTCCGTCAACGTAAGTATTCAGAATCTGATCATCAAGACACATCTACGTCCTCCCGGCTCAGCAGCACCTCAAGTTCCTTTCTTGCGCGGTGCACGCGAACCTTAACATTACTTTCGGAAATATTAAGGACCTTGGCTATCTGTTTGTAGTCCAGTTCCCCGTACTCCCTCAGAACAATAACTGTTCTGAAAATCTCCGGAAGCTCCGCAACTGCCTTGCGAACCGCCTGCCGTGATTCATGGAGAAGAAGCTCTGAAGCTCCGTCACTGAACGGATTTCCCGAAACCGGCGCCTTCTTAATCTTCTCAATTGAAGCCGCCTCCCTGGCCTTACGCTTAACATGGTTAATGGCCAAGTTCTTTGTCACTCTGATGAGCCAGAATTTGGCATCATCAGCTGACGGGAAATACATGTTCTTATCATAGAACCTGATGAACGCATCCTGGCAGATATCCTCCGCCACGTCCGTGTTGTACGTAATATGGTAAGCAATTTTCATCATTACTGAAAAGTTCTCATCATACACGTGCCTGAATGTCTTTTCATCACCGCTTCTTATTTCCATAACCTAAACAATAATCCTCAATAAAAAGTTACAAATTGTCAGACTTTTCTGACAGGAACCGGTCCCTGGGGAGTATCTTTGACAGAATATCCCATCTCTTCAATCTTAGCCCTAATCTCATCTGCCATGGCCCAGTTCTTTTCTTTCTTGGCCTGTGTGCGCATTTCAATAAGCTTCATAAGCTCTTCAGGGAACTCAGACTCACCAGACTTAACCGAGTCTAATTTAAGTCCAAGAACCTGATCCATATACTTTACACAGAACAGTTTATCACCATTACTCAGCTCTTCATCCTTAAGCATGTTCCACAAAACAGACATGGCACGCGGAGTTGCAAGATCATTACCAATGTGAGAGTCAAACTCATCAAGATATGCCTGAGCCTTGCCTGTAACTGCACTAGAAGCCTCAGTTCCAAGCTCCTTAATCCTCTCCATAAGGCCCGTTCTTGCATTTGCAGCACCCTTAAGGCCTTCCATGGAGAACTGAAGCTGAGTTCTGTAATGTGCACCAAGAACAAAGTATCTGTAATCAAGGGCGTCAAATCCAAGTTTCTGCAGATACGGCAGAGTCAAAAACTCTCCCGAGCTCTTACTCATCTTGCCTTTTTCTGTAAGAAGGAACTCTCCGTGCATCCACCAGTTAACCCAGGTCTTGCCGGTTGCAGCCTCACTCTGGGCAATTTCATTGGTATGGTGCACAGGAATTGCATCAATTCCGCCGCAGTGAATATCAAACTGCTCTCCAAGGTAGTACATGCTCATGGCAGAACACTCAATATGCCAGCCCGGATAGCCTCTTCCCCACGGCGAATCCCACATCATGGCCTGGTTGCCGAACTTGCTGTTTGTGAACCACAGAACAAAGTCCTTGGGGTTGCGCTTGTTGGAGTCAACCTCAATTCTGGCCCCGCTCATCAGGTCCCCAAGCTTCAGCCTTGCCAGTGCCCCGTACTTTGGGAAGGTATCAATGCTGAAGTAAACATTGCCTCCGGCGATGTAGGTATGTCCACCTTCCTCCAGGCGTTTAATCAGCTCAATCATCTGTTTGACATGGTCCGTTGCATTACATACCACATCAGGTCTGATTATGTTCAGAGCCTCTTCATCTTTGAAGAATGCATCTGTGTAGAACTTAGCTATATCCCAAACGCTGCGTCCCGTCTCACGTGAAGACTTTTCAAGCTTGTCTTCTCCGTCATCTCCATCTCCGGTAAGGTGTCCAACGTCTGTAATATTCATAACGTGGTTTACCTTGTATCCGGCATGAATCAGGGCTCTTTTAAGGGTATCTTCAAAAATATAGGTGCGGAGGTTTCCTATGTGTGCATAGTTGTAAACAGTAGGTCCGCATGTATACATGCCCACACGACCCGGATGAATAGGAACAAACTCATCTGTGCTGCGTGTCATGGTGTTATATAAATAAAGTTTCATAGAGATAAATATAACTATTATTTGAGATAGTGGTCAATTATGCAGCAAATATAGTGCGTATTCAAAGTCACTGTTGAACTCTCAAAAGTAAGAATCAATTTATCTCCGGGAATATATCCTGCAGCTGCATACTCCTCTACCTTTATCTGGTTTCTGGCGCAATATGCAGGATCATCCATCATTCCCAAATGTTCCCAAAGATAAATCTTTCCGGTTCTTCTATTTAGCACTGTAAAATCAGGGTACCTAACCTGATTGTTTATATATGTTCTAACCTCATATTCATAAGGTATCTCACGCTGGTACAACATGTTAGCAATTATTACTTCACTTTTAGATCTTACATAATCTCCACGTTCCGTTTTTATACCTTCATCATAATTCATGTACATTCTGGGTCGTTTTGCCATGCTTTCTTGAAATGCAGCAACTAAATTCTTGTAACCAACAAGATCGGGTCTGACATGTTTTCTGATTATTTCCGGCAGCTGTTCAAAAACGCTGCTTATATCTGCACCATTACCTTTAAGTACTGCAATGCATTTTCTGACTGTCTTGAGTTCGTCTTCAGCCGTACTGAATAACTTACAGCAATACTCCTGCTGGCATAAATCTCTGATAGTATCTAAATTATCATCACCTAGATACTTATCACCTTTGTAATAACGAAGAAAGCCATGCTGTTTTCTAATATACAACTGTCTGTTTTCATCAAAACTGCCTGTAAGCTTCTTAATAAGGTCCTTAAGAAACACTTCCCTGTTTACAAGAGCATCTAAAAACTGATTTCTATTCATTTTAACCGCATTTGAAGCGTAGATTACACCAAAACAGGCCCGAAAACATGCTCGGTTGGTGATTTTACACGTCTGGGGCCTCTTTTACCCCTGATTTTGGTGTTCTACTCCCTTAAATATTAAGTTCAAGCGGTTATTTTCAGTTCATTATACCACAAGTTGGGCAATATAGGCAGCAATACAGGAGAAAACAATTGTGGGAACAAGACCCAGTTTGAGAAGTGTCAGAGTGACCGCACATCCAAAACCTACAAGCGATGTAGCAAGACTGTCCGTGCAGTACAAAATGCCCGGAAATGTCATTACGGCAAGAGTTACATACGGTGCATAGTGTAAAAATGAGAGGATAAAACGGTTGGTAATCTCCTTTCTGAGTACAAGCAGAGGCAACATGCGTATTGTATAGGTCACAATGCTCATTATCACAATGCACAGATATACGTTCATTCGTTTTTACTTCTCTCTTTTCTATAGGCAGATATTTCTGCGTTGATTTCATCAAGTGTCATTTCTGATGAGCCATTTTCACGGGCTGAATCATTCATTCTTCTAATGGCACTAGCAGCAACTTCCGGATTATATTTCACTTTATTATTTTTCATAATTACAAATACTACACTGGATAGATGATTGCAGCAATTGAAGAAATGGCAATGGTTAGGATTACCACTCTCATGCCGGAGCTTACAGATGGGACAAAGCGGAACATAAGGTAACTGCAAAGCATAGAGGCAAGAATAACAACTGCCATCTTAAGTTCTTTTACTGCGGGCGGAACAATAATTGCAATAAACATGGCATACAGTCCAATTGATAAGGCGGCAGTTACACTTGCAGAAACAAGGGAGTTAACAACTACTCCCAGGAATGTGCCGATAACCCAACCCGGTGCTGCCATAAGCCAGCCGCCAAAGGGGTAGAACGGGTTTAGGGGCTTACGCATACAGGAAAGAGCAAAGACCTCGTCAGTTAAGCCAAAACCTGATAAAAGGCGGCGACCCATACTCTCATCCGGTGAAAGGCGCACTGCAAATACGGCTCCCATAAGAAGGTAGCGCAGGTTGATTGCAATTTGTGATAAAAGAATTTCAAGATAGGTGCCGCCGGATTTGATAATCTCTATGGCGGCAACCTGTCCTGCTGAGGTTGTGTTGAGTAAACTCATAAGGGCTGCCTGGAAGGCGCTCAGGCCGGCATTACGTGCGCTGATACCGACGGTGAATGATACTGCCAGGTAGCCCAGAAATACAGGCAGGGCATCTTTGTAACCTTTTACAAGTTCCCTGCTATCTGAAGTTTTCATCTTTTAGGCAGAGCCATTATGTCTTTGAGTGCCGGGTTCTTTGCAAGGTTTGCAGGAAGTGCTCTCTGTCTACCCTTGTTTACGTATGAAGCATCCTCAAATGAGTAGTGGAAGTTTGTGTGAACATCATAGGTGCCGTTCATCAGTGCATAGGCATCTTCTGTCATAACAAGCTCTTCATCTGTAGGAATTACAAAGATCTTTACGGGGCTGTCATCTGCAGAAATGCAGAACTCTGCATTGCGGCAACGGCAGATTGCGTTTTTCTTCTTATCAAGTTTGATTCCGAAGTTCTCAAGACCTTCTGTTGAGCCTTCTCTGATAAGCGGGCTCATCTCTCCGACACCGGCTGTGAAGACAATTGCATCTACACGGCCAAGAAGTGCAGCATAAGCTCCAATGTACTTCTTAATTCTGTGACATTCCATGTCTACTGCAAGCTGGGCTTTCTTGTCTCCCTTCTCTGCTGCATCTGCAACGTCACGGCGGTCACTCATTCCACAGATTCCAAGAAGACCGGACTTCTTGTTAAGTGCTGTGTCCATATCTTTTGCACTCATGCCTGTGTGGTTCATTATGTAGGGCATGATAGCCGGGTCCATGTCTCCGGATCTTGTACCCATGACAAGGCCCTCAAGGGGTGTAAGACCCATTGAAGTGTCAATACAGACTCCGTTCTTAACTGCACAGACGGATGCTCCGTTACCAATGTGGCAGATAATTACGTTTGTGTCCTTGTTTTCTTTTCCAAGAAGAAGTGCTGCTCTCTTTGCACAGTAAAGGTGGCTTGTTCCGTGGAAGCCGTAACGTCTTACGTTGTACTTTTCATACCACTCGTAAGGAACTGCGTACATGTAGGCCTCGGGCGGCATGGTCTGGTGCCATGCAGTATCAAGAACAATTGCGTGAGGAACATTTGGCATAACCTTTCTTGCTGCCTCAATTCCACCAATGTTTGCAGGCATGTGAAGCGGTCCGAGTGGGATAACGGTTTTGAGCTTTTCTACAACTTCATCATCTACAAGGGCGCTCTTCTTAAAGAGCTCTCCACCGTGCAGGACTCTGTGGCCTACTGCGCCAATCTCATCAACGCTCTTAATGACTCCGTACTTGGAATCAGTAATCATTTTGATGATAAGCTCTACTGCCTCTTTGTGGGTGGGACATGTGAACTTGTCAGTAAAGTCCTCTTTGCCTGTTGCCTTGTGCTCAATTGTTGAATACTCAAGCCCAATGCGCTCTACAACTCCTACAGCCAGGACGTCTTTGTTGTCCCAGTCATAGACCTGATACTTGGCAGATGAACTGCCGCAGTTAAGTGAAAGAATAACCATTTTAACCTCGTTAAACTAAAATAAAAAACAAACAAAAAGTTAAATAATCTCGTTCAATTCGTCAGAAATAACCTTTTCAACCTTCTCCGCTTCTGCTCTGTCTTTGGCAGTAACAGAAATGTAAGCTTTGAGCTTAGGTTCTGTTCCTGACGGACGGATTACCAAGGAACCGTCAGAGAAATAATACTTCAGAACTTCAGAAGGAGGAAGACCATCTATGCCTTTGCTGTAATCAAGTGTTTTTTCAACCTTTCTGCCAGCCAAAGATTCCAAACCTACATGGAAGCGCTTCATAATGTCTGCCATTACTGCCATACCGGATGAGCCTTCAAACTGGTAGGAATGCAAAGTATTCAGGCAATAGCCGAACTTTGAATAAATCTCATTCAATTTCTCAAGAAGACTGATTCCTCTTGTTTTGTAGTAGGCAAACATTTCACAGATCATCAGAGCTGCATCTACAGCATCTTTGTCCCTTACGTAGGAACCTGTCAGATAGCCGTAAGATTCTTCAAAACCTAAGATGTAGTCATCTACCCTACCGGCTTTTTCAAGCTTGGCAATTACTTCTCCAATGAACTTGAAGCCTGTAAGAACGTTTACAGTCTCAACGCCGTAAGAAGAGGCAATCTTTTCTGCAAGATCCATGGTAACTACGGTTTTTACAAACACGGGGTTCTTTGGCATCCTGTTGTGCTTTTTCCTTTGACTGCAGATAAAGTCCAAAAGAAGAATTCCGGTTTCATTACCTGTAAGAAGCCTGTAGCCTTCCGGGGCTTTTACTGCAATTCCGCAACGGTCTGCATCAGGGTCTGTTGCCAACAGTAGGTCTGCACCGGTTTTTTCACAGTACATAAGGCCCAACTTCATAGCTTCTCTGATTTCAGGGTTCGGATAAGGACATGTGGGGAAGTTTCCGTCAGGCTTGCGCTGCTCTTCTACTACAGTTACATTGGTAAAGCCGCACTCTGACAGTGCACGGGTAACGGGCTTTAGACCTGTACCGTTAAGTGGGCTGTAAACAATTGCTACATCGTGGTTTATCTTGTCTCCGAACAGAACACTCTGTGCTTTGACATTTTCAATGAAGGCATCCATGACAACTGCCGGGATGTACTTAATCTCACCAGTAGAAACAGCACTGTCAAAATCTACAGTTTTTACATCTGCAAAAAGATCAAGTTTGTCAATTATGCTTAAAATTGTGTCTGCGGCTTCTGTTGTAATCTGACAGCCGTCACTTCCGTAGACTTTGTAGCCGTTGTACTTTGACGGGTTGTGGCTAGCGGTAATCATTACACCAGCATCTGCCTTCAGATAGCGTACTGCAAACGATACTGTAGGTACCGGGTTGAGTTCACTCCAAAGGTGTACCTTAAGTCCGTTGGCTGCAAATACGGATGCAGCAACTTTTGCAAAGAAGTCACTTTTAATTCTGCTGTCATAGCCAATGACAACTGATTTGCCTTTTCCCAGGTAGTTGGCAATGCCCTGTGATGCTCTTGCAACAACATAGCGGTTCATGCGGTTTGATCCGGCTCCGATAACGCCTCTAAGTCCTGCAGTACCGAATTCAAGGTCTCTGTAAAACGCATCTTCCTGAGCTTTGTCATCCATGCCTTTCAGCTGCTCCAGAAGTTCTGAATCTTTAACATTATCAAGCCATCTCTTGTACTCTTTCTTGTAGTCCATATGTCCTCCGAGTATATTCTACCACAGTTTAAAGCCAATGATATGAAAAAACCTGCGGAACAAAACTACAAAATACTGCGGAATACCTAAGAAAAAGACACCAAACCAAGTCCAGTATCTTATACCAATCTTATGTTATCATATGGACCATTTGGTTAAGTTCATCAATCTTGTTAAGACGTATAAAGCCTCTATTGACATAATAAGGGACAAGGTCATCCACACTCCCACCAAAGAAGTGTTGTGCTTTTTTTACAGCAGAATCTATTGTTGAGAAAATAACATTTCCTGGTAATTCTTCTTTTTTAATGTCGTCAAACCTAGCTAATTGCCCAATCAAATAACAAGGGATTAAATTGGTTGAAAGACGACCATATCCTCTTAATTTTTTCTTTAAGGAATTTGAAACATCGTTAGGTAGTTCTAGTGATGTAAGAGCAAGTGATATAAAACCTAACGGCTTGCCAGATTCATTGATAAAAACAAATGATCTGGCATTATTGCTCTTTTCAAATGCAATTGAGGAATTATGAATAAAGGACTGAACATCTAGATTTCTAGAAACAGAAAAAGTGGAGAGGATCTCTTTTGTGTCAAACTTGAAAGACTAAGAAACTTCATTTTTTATAATTCCTAATGAAATTCCTTACATCTTCCCTGGTTGCCTTTTTACAAGGACTATACTTGTCATACATGGATGACAAGTCATTCGCTTTATCCAATGCATGCTCAAGGTTTTTAACGCCCCAGTCAGAATTAACTGTTACTGGTCTATCAAATGATATAGTTGCCATTGTCATCCACCTCCTCATTTTAAATATACACCATTAAAACATATATGAGTAAAAAAATGCAAAATAAATACAATATCAATCTACCCTTGATAATAATACGCTGTCAATAATTACAGAGGTAACATACTTAAATTTATAAAATTGTTTTTCTCATACAACTTTGATTAAAAAATAGATTCTAAAACCATTTTCTAAACGCTTAAATACCTTATTATTGACTTTTCGGACGGGCAAAACATTTTTAAAGCTAAAATCAAGAGCATTTAGTTTTCCTCAAATATACTTATGAAATCAAAGTCATTCACATTAAATGGAATACCGGGAATCATACCCTCTTTAAAATCCACTGTTGGACTTTTTGCTCCATTCTTTATCCATGGAACAATGCCATTGGAACTGCTAATAAAATCAATTGAATGTTTCCCACCTTTGAGTATCTTCATAGGAGAAGTGTTGTGAATGGTCACACAGATCTGTCCTTTGCCGTACTTCATAAAGTAACTGAACAGTCTTTCAAGATTAATCTCATTTATGTTCACATCCATTTCATCTATAAAAGCAATACCACCTCTACTAGAATGCTCAAGACAAATAAACATTCTAATCAGGTTTTTTATGCCAGCAGATTCATACTCATAGTCAACAATGTAATCTTCATAAACCATTTCAAGTCGACATTGATAATTATCTCCGTTAGAAATCTTTATAATTTTTATACCTATAAGCTGTTCCTTAAACAGCTTGATAAACTGTGATGTTTTCTCAATTTGCTTTTCATACCAAGGAAATAATTTCTTTGGAACAGTTGTTGAGGATGAAACATAAAACAATCTATCCTGCACATTTTTCGTTTCGAATTCTTTTTGTTGCTCTGCAACATATTCAGCAAAACTATCCCAGGACGTTTCATTGTGTCTATCGATTGCCGACAGATAAACTACAATATCATTGACAAACAGATATGTTTTCAGAAGTGAGCTAAGAACTTCGTTATTCATAAGTTCACCTTTAATTGAGGTTGTATTTATATAGAAAACCTTATCGGTGAAAAGGGTTATTACACTTCTATATTCTGAGAGTTTGTTAATTGAGTCTTTAACAACACTGTCATATTTATCCTGTCCAACTTTTGTAGTCTCACTGTAGAAAACTAACTTTCCATTTTCAATTCTTACTACTTCTTTTATTCCTTCATTGATGGTTCTTCCAGTAATAATTCCAATGCTTTCGCGTTCTATGAACGGTTTGTCGGAAGAAGCATCTAGTACAATTGAATGATAAAAAGCTTTCTTTCTTTCGCTTACAAAATATACAGAAAAGGAAAACTTGTGAGTTTTCTTGTTTATGAGTTTCTTAAGAGTTGCTGAATAGCTGTAAAGATAGGAGCTATCAAAACAAACGTTCTTATACACATCCAAAGATGTTATTATAGAGGTTTTTCCTGAGCCATTTGCTCCATAGATGGCTTTAATTGATTGAGTATTGAAAATTGAACTTGATAGTGTTTGATTCTCAAACTCTATTGAAACAGGACTACATATACCTTTCATCCCACATGTTTCGATCTTTACAATCCTAAAACGTTCCAAACCTATACCTCATAAAATATATGTTTTTTTATATTTTATGTTATAAGATACACAGAGTCAATCACATATGTACACATACATAAAAATGAATTACTCCTATTGATTGAAGTTTGTGCAATTTCAGTTTAGGAGTTCATGTCCATTAATTTAAGTGCTTTTCTGTTGCCTTTGATTTCTATTGACTCTTATTTCAACTGACTCTTGGAAATTGATTTTCAGCTGACTCTAACATTAGTGCCCTATCGGGCGATGTGGGCAAACTCAAGTTATTGGAAAACGTGCTGTTTTTACACCTTTTCTATATGGAAAACGTGCTGTTTATACACATTTTAAATTTTTGTTATCGGGCAGAGCCAAACATCCCTCTTGATTGGGAAGAACTCATCTGCC
>CADCOT010000091.1 GCA_902803145.1 uncultured Spirochaetales bacterium
AATACAATTCAGTACTTTGGCACAAACTTCTTTTATGGTCAAGTAAGAGGTATCCACATATGTAACACCTTCTGCTAATTTTAATGCTCCGACCGGTTTGTTGCGGTCATTTTCGTCCCTTTCAATTATCTCAGCCAGGACTTTTTCATAGGGCATAGCAGACGGATTCTGGTCAAATCTTCTCTTGGCCCTTACTTCAGGTTTTGCATCAAAGAAAAACCTATGTTCAGCATCCGGGAAAACAACAGTTGTCATGTCCCTTCCCTCTGCAACAATACTCAGTCTGGATGTAAGTTCGTGGATTCTCTTATTCACAATTGCACGGACATCAGGATTGACAGAAATGTAGGATGCATTGAGGTCAATCTGAGGTGTATGAAGAAGATCTTCAACATCTTTTCCATCAAGATGGAAGCGTCCGTTAACAACATCAAAAACTGCGCGTTCAGCCACTTCTCTGCAAGCCTCAGGATTCTTCAGATCAGTACCTTCATTTATAGCTTTCAGAGTAATTGCCCTGTAAAAATTGCCGGAATTCAGATAGTAAATTCCAAGTTTTTCAGCAATCATTTTTGAAATAGTGCTCTTACCTACTCCTGCAGGTCCGTCAATTGCTATAACCATAATTTCCTCCGTCAGACTTTGAAAGACTTGATCTCAGAAGGCTTGAGTTTTCTGTACATTCCTGATGGAAGATCATCAAGACAAACGCTGCCTATTCTGATTCTTGTAAGACGCTTTACAGAGTAACCCAGCTCTTCAAATAGACGCCTTAATTCCCTGTTTTTACCTTCTGTCAGAACAATACTTACTTCTCTTTGAGACATCAACTTATAAGACTTTATCCTATATGGTTTTATCTCTCCTCTGTAGGCACTGTCCATATCTTTTTTAATTATGTCCCTGTCCGTTCTTACAATGTATTCCTTCTCAGTCTCTGAGGAAGGATGTGCAATGGCATTTGCCCACTCACCGTCATTTGTAAAAAAGATCAGACCCTGAGAATCCTTATCAAGTCGTCCTACGTTGAAAAGAACATTATTGTCCTCAATATCAATCAGATCCCTGGCATAGGCCGTTTCATTAGGATCGTAGTTGGTACAGACATATCCGCGGGGCTTGTTCAGAGCAAAGTAATAGGTTCTTTCATGAACTTCTACAGGAACATCATCAACATAGACAATGTCGTTTTCATTAACCTTTGTTCCAAGGGTAGTAACCTTAACGTTATTAACCTTAACTCTTCCGTCAAGAATCAGCTTTTCACATGAACGTCTGGAGCCTATTCCGCCCTTTGCAAGAAAAACCTGCAAGCGTACAGGATACTCAATCTTCATCTTCTTCCTCCGTTATCGCTTCCTTCTCAAAACGTTGTCTGTCTACCTCTGAAAGCTTTGGAAGATCTGAGATGGATTCAAGTTTGAATGTATAGAGAAATTTTCTTGTTGTTCCGTAAAGACATGGATGACCGGGAACATCCTTTCTTCCTACTACCTTTATGTACTCCCTTTCTCTGAGAAGCCTGATAATTGAATCTGAGACAACACCTCTTATCTTTGTGATCTCAGAACGGGTAATAGGCTGTGAATATGCAATGATGGAGAGAGTTTCAATTGCAGAACGTGTCAGACGTCTGTCTACCTTCTTTCCGTAACAGCGCCTGAGTCCGTCATATAAATCTGTACAAGGCACAAAAGACCAGGTCTCGGAGTTTTCAATAAGAGCAAGACCGTGAACAGCGCTGTAGTACTCTTCGGAAAGTTCCTCAAGAGCATCTCTTACAACCTGCTCTTCAAGCTCTGTCATATTGCAGATTTTCTGAACTGTTACAGGCTCGTTTTCAAGAAATAAAACAGCCTCAACAAGTCTGGCAGGATTACTCAACGCCATTTTCTGCCTCCATTGCATCGTATTCATCATCATAGTCATCTGCCAAATTGGGATTCCAATCTGCAGGACGTTTTCTGATGATTATATCTGAAAAAGAACTGTCCTGTTCAACAAGCACGGATTTGTCCTTAACCGCATCCAAAAGTGCAAGGAAGGCACAAATTACATGCATTGGAGAACTGTCTTTGGTAAAAAGGTCTGTAAAGCAGATGCTCTCACGTGTTTCAAGCATTTCAAACATAAGAGCAAGCTTTTCCTGCTCCGTTACCTGCTCGTATACGTTATAGACCTTCTCATCAGATATCTTGCCCTTTAAAAGTTTGAGAAAGGTTGAAAGAAGATCTTCAACATCCACATCTTCCCAAAGTTCCTGATCCGAGAACGGCATCATGAACTGAGAAGGCTTACGGATAATCATTGGTCCGCCTTCACGGTCTGAGCCCTCAAGAAGCTGTGAGTATTTCTTAAACTTACTGTACTCAAGAAGACGCTCTACAAGTTCCTCTCTGGGATCCTCATAGTATTCATCTCCAAAGTCCGGTTCTCTGGGAAGAAGAATCTGACTCTTAATCCAAAGAAGATCTGCAGCCATCTTGTAGAAATCTGACAAATCTTTCAGACCAACTTCTTCCTGTGTATGAATATAATCAAGAAACTGTTCTGTTATCAGAGAGATAGGAATATCATAGATGCTGACCTCATTTTTTTGAATGAGGCCAAGCAACACTTCTAGAGGTTCATCTCTGCCGACAACATGAAACA
>CADCOT010000092.1 GCA_902803145.1 uncultured Spirochaetales bacterium
AAACTGAATACAAAAGAAAGAAACCCAGAGAAAAAGGTGGGAGACTTCATTAAATTCTTGCCAGTTCTTGCATATGACGGAATGTCAATGCGCCAGATTGATGCCGGTGAGATTTTGGATATTGCTATGTCCGGAACATCTGCTATGCTTTTGGCACGCAGGTGGGAATCCGCTTTACTTGTTAATGTTGATAATGCAACCTTGTTGAAAATTTTGAATAATCCAAAAGCTTTGAATGCACTGATGTCAATTGAGGCTTTTAGAGGTCTGAAACAAGACATTCAAACCATTATTAACAAATCTGAATCCGTCAAGAAAGCAAAGAGGGATGGTAAAGATAAGACTGGAACTGAAAAAGAAAAGAAGCAGCTTTCTGACGAAGAAAAAGAATTCAAATCCAAGAGAAAAGAGATTCAGGAAAAGCTTATTAAGTTTGCCACACGAATTCCAATCTTCATGTATTTAACAGATTTCAGAGAAGCATGTTTGCAAGATGTAATAACACAACTGGAGCCGGATTTGTTTAGACGTGTAACGGGGCTTACTGTATCTGATTTTGAGCTTTTGGCATCAATTGGCGTTTTCAATGAGGCCTTAATGAATGACGCTATATTTAAGTTTAGAAGATATGAAAATGCCTCTCTTGAGTATACTGGAATTAACAAACATGAAGGAGAGAAGATTGGCGGATGGAGCACAATTGTTTCCAAGGATGATTTGGACATCATCTATGGAGAAGAAGTGAAGTTTGACAATTCCATCATGATAGGAGATGTTCTCTACTTCAAAGGGAAAAAGGCTATTGTTGATAATTTGAAAGGGGATAAAATCTGGGTAAGAGTTGATGGAAGACGGTTGGATCCTATTGTTCTTTCTGTTGCTTTGGCCGCGGGTTCTTTGTCAAAAACAAAGCCCGTAGAGCAAGTTTTGATAGAAGAGGCCGCTTCTCCTGACAAAACGCCGTACTCTGAACAACCAACCCATAAAGAGACAAAAAAGAAAACAGGTTTCCATGTTTCTGTTGCACCAAATGCAGGATATGGAGCAAATGTTGTTTTTGTCGGTGATAAAGTCAGAACAGACAACTATGGTATCTGCACTGTTTCAGAAATCAGGAATGGAAAGATATATATGACAACCGAAAAGGGAAAAATTGTTACATATTATTACCCGAGCGCATTTGATAAAGGTGTTCTAAGCAAGGTTTAAAACCGGGTTAGGACAAGGTTGAACAATTGACATGTGCCCCAGGTATTGCTACGTTAAAACCAGAAGCAATTACAGCTCCCACCTGAGCGTATAAATCAGCAAACTCAGGTGCGAACCGATATTTTGCGTTAACCGCTGCTATCGTAACTGTAGTTACTTCTGCCTTGCCTTTGCAGTGAAATCTGAAACAGAAACCTTTATTACCTCTACAGCGGTAGCCATGGATTCATCTATGTGAAAGATGCGACCGGTCTGGTTCTTCATAAGCAGTTCAAGACCTTTTAGTTTTTCTTTTTGGTTTGTGAGAATTTCCGCTTTTCCTCTTCCTATGAAAGATCCGTATGTAGAGCTGTATTTACAGGGAATATCCCCACCGGAGATTAGCTGAACATCACATTCCAGCTCAATGCATACGTTGGAGTTTTCTCTGATTAAATCAAGTTTGTGTCCTTCTTTTGCACCATGAAGATAAAAAAGAAATTCTCCGTTATTGTATTCATACCCATAATGAAGAGGAACTATGTAAGGAAAGTCTTTGTCAAAGAGGCCTAAATGCAGAATCTTTGCTTTATCAACAATTTTTAAAATATCTTCTGTTTTTGTTATTTCTCGGTCTGTTCTTCTCATTTTTGTATCCTTTCTTAATCAGAATAATGCATGAAAAAATGCCCCGTCAAACCTCTCAAACAGGAGAAAGAATTAACCGTTAAAAAACCATTATATAAGCGAGGGCAGTCTGTCCCAAAAACTATCGGTTAAGGAGAATAATATGGACCAAGAAAGAGAAAAAGTAATCAAGTCTTTCAGGCTGTTTGATGATGTGTTCATGAAGAAGTGTTTTAAGAACCACAAGGAGTGTATTGAATTGGTGGTAAGGATTGTTCTTAACAACAACAATCTGAAGTTTGTTGAGTTTAAGGACCAGGAAAACATCAGTAATGAAAAAGGGAAATCTTCAATATTGGACTTTGTAATTGTGGATGATACAGGAAAGTATTACGACGTTGAGATTGAAAGTGCCAAATCAAATTCCAGAGGTTATCAGAGGAGGGCGCGATTTTACAGTTCACTTCTTGATACTCATTATCTTAGCAAAGGAGATGAGTATTACAATATTCCGGACTCATATGTAATCTTTTTCTGTGAGCGGGACGTAATAGGAGATGGAAAGCCGTTGTACGAGATTCAGAACATAGTCAAACAGACAGGTAAGGTCTTTGAGGATGGCAGAACTCTGATATTCATAAATGGTGAAATTGAAGATGAAACCCCACTTGGAAGGTTGGTCAGGGACTTCAAACTTACTAATTCAAATGAAATGTGTTATGATGTACTTAAGAAGGCAGTGGAGGTGGAAATGGTTGATTTCTTATTAACAACAGGAAGGCCCGAGAATCAGATTCTTGATGATTACCTTAAAAAGCATGAAGACGCTGCTGTAGCTAAAAATAATAAGGCAATTGCAAAGTCTATGTATAAGGATGGTTTTTCTCTGGAAACAATTTCAAAGTACACCAAAATTCCTGTTGAAGAACTTAAGAAACTGAAATCATAAAAATCCCACACCTCAGAAGAATCGTTGTATTATTTAAGACATGAGTTTGCTGGAAAGAATTGTCAGGTTGGTTCCTGAAAAGGAAAATGTATTCATCTCTATAACCGGAGGCGGAGGAAAATCTTCCCTCATGAAAAGCCTTGCATCCCGCTTTAGGGCAGAAGGCAAGAAGGTTCTCATTACAACAAGTACCCAGATTCAGAGTTATCTGTTTTATGACTGGGGAACCGATAAAAACTTTACCTTCTTTGAAGATGCAATTGCATACGAACCGGAAGGTCCGTGCACAGTTCTTTACGCAAGCAACCTTCAGGACAATGTCCAGAAACTCAAGGCTCCGTTTGAGGACAGGGTCTACAAGATGTCCAGAAAGTATGATGTAACAATCTGTGAAGCAGACGGAAGCAGACATCTTCCGTTGAAATATCACACGGCAAGAGATCCTGTAATCTATCCGTTCTCAGATCTGACCATTGCCGTAATGGGCGCTTGGGCCTTTGGAAAAGAAGCCTGGGAAGTTACATACGGCTATGACGGAGACAACAGGGTAGATGAGGGCTTTTTGAATAACTACATAAAATCCCCGGACGGATTGTTAAAAGGCAAGCCCGATTACGTACTTGTCAACGGTCTTGACGGCGGCGTAGATCCAAGTCCGTTCATGAATCTTGCCTGGCCGCAGGGAACAAAAGTCCTTGGCGGAAGCCTGTTGGAAGACAAACTGGAGTTTGAGCTATGATTGACCGCCTGATAATAATCAGGGGAGCAGGAGACTTGGCAACAGGAACAGCTATTAAACTCCACAATGCAGGCTTTCCTTTGATTATGCTTGATATTGAAAAACCCACGGTTATCAGAAGAACCGTGTCATTTGCGCAGGCTCTTTTTGACGGCAAAACATCTGTAGAAGGGGTTTGTGCTGTTCGTTGTTCTATTGAAAACGCCCTTGAAACTGCAAGAAAAGGACTTGTGGCTGTTGTTGCAGATTCCGAAGGTAAGACAATTGAAAAATTGCGCCCTAATGTAGTTGTAGATGCAATTATTGCAAAAAAGAACCTTGGAACAAATAAAAAGATGGCGCCGTTTACTGTAGCTCTCGGACCTGGCTTTGTTGCAGGCAAAGATGTAGATGCAGTAATTGAAACAAAACGCGGTCACACTTTGGGAAAAATAATTACAGAAGGAAGCGCAATTCCCAATACAGGAATTCCCGGAATAATAGGCGGCTATGGAAAAGAAAGAGTAATGCACTCGCCTTGTGAAGGTGTCTTCAAAGGTTGCAGAAATATAGGCGATCTTGTAAATGCCGGAGATGTCATAGGGTATGTAGGGGATACTCCTGTAAAAACCGAAATAGCAGGAAAGCTCAGAGGAATTCTTTCTGACGGACTGTATGTTCCAGAGCATTTCAAACTTGCAGATGTTGATCCCAGAGGAGAGCAGACTGACCACACTACATGCTCAGACAAGGCAAGAACAATTGCCGGCGGAGTTCTTGAAGCTGTAATGAATCATTTCTACGGAGATTTCAGTTGAAACGTACATATTTGGACAACGGAGCTACAAGTTACCCTAAGGCTCCGGGAATGGCTGCAGAGATAGCGCGGTATATTGAAGAAGATTGCATAAACATAAACCGTACGGACAGTAATGTTGCAATGAAGAACTTTGACTTTCTGTTTTCTTTGAGAACAGACCTTGCAAAGTTGTTCAACTATCCGCATCCGGAATGTGTAATCTTCCGCTCCGGCCTTACCGAGTCAATGAACTGGATAATCAAAGGCCTGATTCGCCAAGACGATCATGTAGTAGTTACAAGCCTTGAGCATAATGCTGTAATGAGACCTCTTGTTCAGCAGAAAATTGCGTTTTCGCGTATTCCGTGCAATGAATTCGGATACTGCAGTGCTTCAGATGCAGAGAAACTGATCAGGCCCGATACAGTTGCAATGATAATAAATGCAGCTTCCAACGTTTTTGGAGGAATTCAGGATCTTGAAAGCCTTGCAGAAGTAGCTAAGAGACACAACCTTATGTTTATCGTGGACAGCGCACAGGCAACTCCGTATGTAAATATTGATATGGAAAAACTCCATGCTGCTGCAATTTGCTTTGCCGGGCACAAGGGTTTGCTGGGTCCGCAGGGTACAGGTGGCTTTATTATCAGAAAAGAGCTTGCTTCAAGCCTTGTTCCTCTTGTTGCAGGTGGCACCGGAAGCAAAAGCGACAGCGAGGAAATTCCTCAGATGCTGCCTGACAAATTCTCCCCCGGAACAGAAAATCTTCCCGGCCTGAAGGGTCTTTCCTGGAGTGTTAGTTATGTATTGAAAAACTTGGATTCTTTGCGGGAATCTTGCAGAAAAAATACAGAGCTGCTTTATAACAAGCTAAAAGATATAAAGGGAATAAGGATTGTCGGACCCACCTTGGATATGAGCAGGTCTTCTGTCATTTCAATTACTACAGAGTCTATGGATATAGCAGCCTTAGCAGCAGCTCTTGCAGAGAAAGGCATTGAAACCAGAGTTGGAATGCATTGTGCACCGGCCGCACACAAGGCAATGGGAACCTTCCCCGGAGGAACCTTGCGCTTAAGTCCCGGACCTTTTACAAGTTCTGATGAAATAGAATTTGCAACAGCCGAGATAAAACGCATTATCTCTTTGTAAAACAACAAAATAAGACATATTTTTCAATTTAATTAAAACCATTGATTTCTGAAATACATAATGGTATCATTCATAGTCGGAGGTCATTCTATGAATGGTACAAAAGAAAAACGTAATTTGCTTATAGGAGGACTTGTCATCGGTATTATCGCCGTAGGTCTTGTCCTTCTTGGAAACCCCAAGAACATGGGTTTCTGTATTGCCTGTTTTATTCGTGATATTGCCGGAGCTACAAAGCTCCATACTGCAGGAGTTGTTCAGTATGTAAGACCTGAAATTATCGGTCTTGTTCTTGGTTCTTTCCTTACAGCAGTTTGCTTCAAGGAATTCAAACCCCGTGGCGGCAGCGCTCCCATGACAAGATTTATTATTTCTGTAATTGTCATGATCGGTGCATTGATGTTCCTAGGATGTCCGTTCCGCATGATTCTCAGACTTGCTGGCGGAGATTTGAACGCACTTGTTGCTCTTATCGGTTTTATCTGTGGTATTGCAACAGCTTGTTTCTTCCTCAACAAGGGATTCAACCTTGGAAAGACATATCCTCAGAGAGGTCTTGAAGGAACAACTCTTCCCGCAATCAATGTTCTGCTTCTTGTTCTTGCAGTAGCAGTTCCTACATTCTTTGCAATCTCTGAAAAGGGACCCGGCTCACAGCACGCAGCAATTGCTATTTCTCTTGTTGCAGGTCTTGCAGTAGGTTTTATTGCTCAGAAGACAAGACTGTGTATGGTTGGCGGAATCAGAGACGTCATCCTTCTTAAGGACTGGACACTTCTTATCGGTTTTGCAGCAATCTTCGTATCAGCTCTTGTTATGAACCTTGCTACAGGCAACTTCAAACTTGGTTTTGAAGGCCAGCCCGTTGCTCAGACAAATCAGCTGTTCAACTTCCTTGGCATGTATGCTGTAGGTCTTGGTTGTGCAATGCTCGGAGGATGTCCGCTCAGACAGCTTATTCTGGCAGGTGAGGGAAATTCTGACAGCGCAATCAGCGTTCTCGGTATGTTTGTTGGTGCTGCTCTTGTTCATAACTTCGGACTCCAGGGCAACGCAGTTGACGGACTTCCTGCAACACAGGGAAAGGTTGCTGTCATCCTTGGAATTGTTATCCTGCTTGCAATAGCTTGCTACTACACATTTGCCAAAAAGGGAGAGAACAAATGACAGAAGTTGATGCAAGAGGACTTAGCTGTCCTATTCCAGTAGTAGAAACAAAGAAAGCCTTGAAGGCACATCCTGAAGGAGTATGTGTTCTTGTAGACAGCAAGGTTTGTGTTGAAAACGTATCGCGTTACGCCACAGCAATGGGATATAATCCCAAAGCGGTGGAGAAGAACGGAGAATGGACAATAGAAATAAAGAAGTGACTGCTACTTTCAGCACTCACTACGGAGCCATGCTCACTAAAAAGAAACTGGGGGACAGATGTACGCTTAGACCTGTTCCCCGGTCTCTTTCTTCATCCTGTGGAACCTGTGCTGTTGTCAGGGACAGCAGTGTTGAAGAATTGAAAAATGCTGCCGGGGAATATCTGGAAGGGGTATTTGAGGTGGCAGACGAAAGGTATATAAAGTTATTATGAGTTCGGTAAGACTTACAAGTTTGGTCAAAACAAGCGGGTGTGCCGCAAAACTGCCGCCCAAAGAGCTTCATAGAATAATAGACAGTCTTCCGGTCCTTCAAAGTCCTCATCTTGTAGAGGGCTTTGAGACTGCGGATGATGCCCTTGTTTGGAAGCTGGATGACAACGGAAACGTCTGCGTTCAGACGGTAGACTTTTTCCCGCCCATGGTTGATGATCCGTTTGTCTTTGGTCAGGTTGCAGCCGCAAATGCCCTTTCAGATATTTATGCAATGGGAGGGGAGCCTTCAATTGCGCTGAATCTGGTTTGCTTCCCTGCGTGTATAGACATTGATGACATGAGGAAGATCCTCCTTGGAGGCTTGGACAAGGCAAAGGAGGCTAACACTGTTATTGCAGGCGGCCACACCATTTCAGACCCCACGCCCAAGTACGGTCTTTGTGTAACTGCTTTTATGAATCAGTCCGATGTTTGGTCCAATAAAGGAGCCCTCCCGGGCGATGCCGTCATACTTACAAAGGCCCTGGGTGTAGGAATTGTAAACACTGCTGCAAAAGTAGATGAAGCAGAGCCGCAAAGCGTAAAGCAGGCTGTAGATTCAATGACTCGCTTGAACAAAAGGGCAAGGGATGTAGGACGCAAATACAACGTTCATGCTGCTACAGATGTTACAGGATTCAGCTTGAGCGGTCACGGAAGTGAAGTTGCACAGGCCTCCGGCGTTACTCTTAAGATAAATACCAAAGATCTGCCTGTGATTGACGGAGCCCTTGAACTTGCACGTTTTGGATTCCTTCCTGAAGGACGCTATGCTAATGAAGATTTTCTGATTGAGAAAGTTCATTTTGCAGATAGTATCCCAAGGGAAATGAAAGATCTCTGTTACGATCCTCAGACAAGCGGAGGCCTTCTACTGTTCATGAGTCCGGAAGACGCTAAGTCCTATGTTTCTGAAATGAACCTTGATTGTTGCCGTATTATCGGAACAGTTGAAAAACAGGGAAAATACCTTATGGAGTATGTCTGATGCATGTTTTACTGTGCGGAGACAAACAAGTAGGGAAAAGCACTCTTATTAAAAAAATACTTGAAAAGGCCGCCTATTCGTATGACGGCCTTTTATCTTTTTCACGCTTTATTGACGGAGACCGCCATGTTTTTCTCAAGTCTTTTAAAGGAGAAGAGCAGGGCATTCTTTGCGGAATCTGCTCCAAGCAGCATATAACAGAACGCAGACCTCAAGTGTTTGATGTCCAAGGATGTCAGATACTTCAAAAGGCAGATTCTGATTCCGATGTTGTTGTAATTGATGAAATAGGAAGCATGGAAAAAGACGCACAAAAATACAGCAAATGCATAAAAAACCTTGTTGAATCCCAAAAACCTCTTGTTTTGGGAGTGCTGCAGGACATGGCGCAGACAGAACTTGCCAAATGGCTCAGAAGCAGGGAAAATATAATCTGGTATCGGGTCACTGAAGACAACAGAGATGATCTGGTAACTGAGATTTCCGGGAGAATTGCTGATGAACTGCGCTGTCAAACTGGTAGTGGGAAATGACAATCCCTGTATAGGGCCGGGTCTTGTTGCCCTTTTGGAAGAAATTGCAGACAGTTCAAGTGTTATGGAAGCCTGCACCAGAATGGAAATCTCTTATTCAAAAGCGTGGAAACTTATCAGACAGGCAGAAGAAGGTCTTGGATGCCAGCTTGTAAATAGAAAAAGCGGCGGAAACAAAGGCGGAAAAGCAGAGCTTACAGAGTATGCAAAAAGCTTTATAAAAAAATTCAGAAAAACAGAAAAACAGGTTTCTGAGTATGCCCGGCGCGTAGTTTTGAAAAACTTGGCACAGGATTAAACAGATGAAAAAGATTCTTTTTGTATACAATCCTGTTGCCGGAACAGGTGCAATTAACAGCTATATAAAACAATTCAAAAAGACTATTTCCGACCGGGGCGATACCTGCAGCTTTTATCAGACAAAAGGCCATGAAAAAGATGAAAAGCTTCTAAGTAAAAAACTGGAAGAGGGCTTTGATCAGATTATTTGCTCCGGCGGGGACGGAACTATGAATGATGTAATCAGCATCCTTGTCAAAAACCGTTGTGCTGTTCCCTTGGCTCTTATCCCTGCCGGCTCAACAAACGACTATACTCACTCACTTGGTATAAGCAGAGATCCCGAAGAAGCTTTCAATGCTGCAATTGAAGCAAAGAATATTACAAAGGTGGATGTTGGAAACCTTGAAGGTAAAACCTTCATGTATGTTGCCGCCTTCGGTGCATTCACAAAAACCACATACACAACTCCCCAGAAGCTTAAGAACAAGCTTGGTTATTTTGCCTACCTGTTAAGCGCTGTTTCTCAACTGTTTTCCCTGCCTGTGTGCGAGCTTAAAATAACGGCAGGCGAAAAGACGATAAAAGGGAAATTCATTGACGGAATAGTCTCAAACTCACATTTTGTCGGCGGCTTCAAAGTTGTTAATGATGAAAAAGCATCAATGAATGACGGACTTTTGGAAGTTCTTCTGATTAAAAAACCGAAAACAATTTTCGGACTTTTCCCAATTGCTTCATCCTTCCTGTCTGGCAAGATACGCAAAAGACAGATGATTGCCTTTCAAGCCAAAACTCTTGAAGTTGAAGACCGCACAGGGAAGGGCATTGACTGGAACCTGGACGGAGAGTTTGGCGGAAACTTTGTCAAAGCAACAATAGTTACGGAAAAGCACCAGCTTTCAATTATTACCTAATATAATGTTGACCCATGTGTTTTCATTAAATATAATGACTATGGTCTGCTTTTTTAAAACAAGACCGTAGGAGAAAAAATGAAAAGAGTTTTGTCTGTTTTTGCGTTGCTTATTCTTGTAAGCACTTTTGTATTTGCCCAGGCTATTGAGGAAGAAAAAGTTGAGCCTAAGGATTTTATTGAGTTTACAGACTCTTGTGGCAGAACCGTTGAGATTCCTGCCAAGGTAACAAAAGTTGCAGTTTCCGGAAATGTTGCAACGCTGTTTATGACAACCATTGCACCTGAGTATATGTGCAATATCAATTCTGCTCCTACACAGGCTCAGCTTGAGTATCTTCCTTCCGTTCTTGCACAACTTCCGGTAACAGGCCAGTTGTACGGAGGAAAATCTCATATCAACTATGAAGAACTGATAGCTACAGGCGCTCAGGTTGTAATTGATATGGGAGACTATAAGAGCTCAATTGCAGAAGATTTGGATGCTCTTCAGAAGCAGATTGGAATTCCCTGTATATTCCTTGAAGCGGATTTGCCGCATATGTCAGAGGCTTTCAGAAGTCTTGGAACCATCCTTGCCGGAAAAGAGGAAAGGGCAGAGGAGCTGGCCTTCTTGATTGATCTTACCCTCATTGTTGCAGAAGTAAACAAAGAGGCTATTCCTACAGAAGAAAAGCTTTCCGTTATGTTTACATCTGCTTCTGACGGTCTTGGAACAAACGCTAAAGGCTCAAGTCAGGCTCAGGTAATTGAAATTGTAGGCGCAGAAAATGCAATTGTTGTAGAAAAGCTTTCTTCAAAGAGCGGTGGTAATATAATCAGCCTTGAACAGGTTTACAAAGCAGACCCGGATGTAATTCTTTTTGCACCGGATAGCATTTACAGCACAGTTGCCTCGGATCCTGCCTGGAAAGAACTGAGGGCAATAAAAGAAGGAAGGTATTATGAAGTTCCTTCTCTTCCTTACAACTGGTTGAGTACACCGCCTTCTCTTAATATGGTTCTTGGAATTTGGTGGCTTGGAAATGTTCTGTATCCACAGTACTACTCCTACGACATGGTTTCCGTGACCCAGGAGTTCTTCAACATTCTTTGGAAATGCAATATCTCTGAAGAGCAGGCAAAAACAATTTTGGGAATCAAATGAAATACAGATTAAAGCTTGCCATCCTTTGTACGGCATGCCTGTTCATTTTCATAGCCTCTTTCTTCATTGGAAGGTACGGAATTGATTTCTTAACTGTTCTTAAAATACTGGCAGACAGGTTTGTAAGGCTTGTTTCCTTTGGAAAGTTTGGTCTAAAGCAAACCTGGACAAGTGCCCAGCAAAGTATAGTTGTAAACATCCGTCTTCCCAGAATTGCTGCAGCAGCTTTGGTCGGTGCTGCTTTGGCAACAGCCGGAGCCTGTTATCAGGGCATGTTCAGAAACCCAATGGTCAGCCCTGACATTCTTGGTGCATCTACCGGGGCAGGTTTCGGAGCAGCTCTTGCTATTTTGTTAGGTCTTTCATATTCCGGCATTACAACCATGTCTTTTGTTTTCGGAATGACGGCTGTCCTTCTTGCATGGTTTGTTTCAAAATCCAGCAGAATCCAAACAACAATTGCTATGGTATTGGCAGGAGTCATGGTCAGTTCTTTGTTTTCTGCAGGAACAAGTTTTGTAAAACTTGTAGCCGATACGCAAAGCCAGCTTCCTGCAATAACGTACTGGCTTATGGGCTCTCTTTCTTCAATAAAAACATCTGACCTTGGTTTTGCGGCAATTCCCATATTGATAGGCCTTGTTCCGCTGTTTTTGCTCAGGTGGAGAATCAACCTTCTTACTGTTTCGGAAGCCGAAGCCAGAAGCATGGGAATAGAAACAGGAAGACTAAGGCTTGTTGTCATAATCTGTGCCACACTTATGACATCTGCAAGTGTTTCAATCAGCGGAATGATAGGATGGGTAGGTCTTGCAATTCCCCACTTTTGCCGCTTGATTTTCGGACAGGACTACAGACGCCTGATTCCTTGTTCTGCCCTTATGGGAGCTGCATTTTTAATGTTGGTGGATAACATCTCAAGAACAATAACAACAGCCGAAATTCCCCTTGGAATTCTTACTGCGTTCATAGGGGCTCCGGTCTTCTTATACCTGATTATTACGGGAGGGTCCGCAAGAAATGATTGAAACAAAAAAACTCTGCTTTTCTTACGGAAATACTCCTGTTCTCAAAGATGTAAGCTTTACGGCCGGTGAAGGAACTCTGATTTCGGTTCTTGGTCCTAATGGGGTTGGAAAGACCACTTTCTTCAGGTGCCTTTTGGGCTTTCTCAAGCCTTCTTCCGGCTCTGTTTTGATTAACGGAAAGCAGGTGAACCTTTATTCAAAGCGCGAACTTGCACATGAAATAGCCTACATCCCACAAAGCTACAACCCTGTGTTCAACCATACGGTTTTGGACTGTGTTCTTATGGGACTTACTTCATCTCTTTCAACCTTTGAACAGCCGGGACCCGAACATGAAAAAAAGGCCCTTCATTGCCTTCAAATGCTGGGAATTGAAAAACTGGCGCATCGCGGAAGCATGAAGATTTCCGGCGGAGAAAGGCAGCTTATGTTAATTGCCCGTGCCCTTGTTCAGGATGCAAAGGTTCTGATTATGGATGAACCCACATCCAGTCTGGACTACGGAAACAGTTTCATGGTTATGAAGTGTATTTCTGATCTGAAGGACCGCGGATATACAATTATCTTTTCAAGCCACAATCCTGAGCACGGACTCAGGTGGGCTGACAGAGTTTTGGCTTTCAAGGACGGATGCATTATCGCGGACGGGCCAGCACAAAACGCACTTTCAGGTAATGTACTCAAAGAACTGTACGCAATAGACGTTTGTGTGAATAATGTGAGTACAAGGGATGGAGAGTACACTGTTTGCATCCCCCTGGGAGGAACAAATGCACAGAATGTCTGAATGGACAGACAGAATGATAGGCTTTATGGCCGATGCTTCTGAATACGGAAACTACTTTGAAGAACTTGCAAAGAGCCTTTCCGTCTATTTGGACAAAAATTGGACTGTCTGTGATGCCGGTTGCGGAATAGGGCAACTAACAGTTTCTCTTGCCCCCTACGTAAAGCAGGTTACAGGAATTGACAGATCTGAATCTGCTATTGAAACTCTGAAGGCCAGGCTTGCTTCTGAAAAGGTAGAAAATGTAAATGCAGTGTGCGCAGACTTTGAAAATCTTGCCAGCTCTCATTCTTTTGACTCAATGATTTTCAACTACTTTGGCAAGATGGAAGAAATTCTTGAAATTGCTAAAAGACACTGCTTAAAACGCATTATCGTTGTAAAGAAAAACTACACAAAGCACAGGTTTTCAATAGGAAATAATCCCATAGATGAAAAAAGCGTGGATTATGTTAAAGACTATCTGAACAAGGTTGGTGCAAGATATACAACAGAGCTTTTTTCTTCTGAATTCGGTCAGCCGTTTCACAGCCTGGAAGATGCTTTGGACTTCTTTTCCATCTACAGCAGAGACAAGGATAGAAGTTTGATTAATTTGGAAAACATCAGAGGAAGGCTGATAGAAACGGGAAAAACGGATTTTCCATACTACCTTCCGCATAGACGAGAAAGTATAATCTTTGTGATAGCGAGATAAAAAATGAATGATTTGACATCTGTAGTAGGAACAGAATTAACGCTTGAAACAACAGTTAAGGATTATCAGACAGCCAAAGCAATGAGAAGCGGAGGAGTTGATGTCCTAGCAACACCGTACATGATTGCTTTCATGGAACACACAGCCAGTGAATGCGTAAGAGAGTTTCTTGAACCGGGTTATACGACTGTAGGAACTATGGTCAACGTAAAGCATCTTGCCTCTACTCCGGTCGGAATGGTGGTTACAAGTACTGCGAAGCTTGTAAAAGCCGATGGAAGACGTCTGGTTTTTGATGTTGAAGCACATGACGATATTGAGACAATTGGAGAAGGAAAACACGAGCGCTTCATAGTCAATGCTGAACGCTTTGAAGAAAAGGCAAACGCAAAAGGAACAATCAAATGACAGAACTTCATGACCAGGCTTTAAAAACTCTTTTTCACAGTGGAGCTGCTGTAATCTGCACAATTGTACAATCCAAGGGTTCTTCTCCAAGAAAGACCGGCGCAATGATGCTTGTT
>CADCOT010000093.1 GCA_902803145.1 uncultured Spirochaetales bacterium
GGCTTTGGTCTCAATGGTGTTGCTGTTGCTAACAAACAGAACAATACAATCGGCAGTAAAATAGATTCAAGTTCACGCATTACTTCTTTGGGAAGCATAAGTGCACTTGCAAATTCACGTGAGGAATTGAGCTCAATTCCAATTGCCGCCTCAATTGCAAAGGCCGGTGTAAAGTTCCTTCCCAATATTGTTGTAAACATTGTTGATACCTCTGTTACTACAGAAGTACTGGGAACTCTGAAATCCGGCAAAGACATAATAATTGCTGCTAACGGTGATACCTATCTCCTTACAAGGGGAGGTACTGTCGGTGTTAACTACAAGCCTGAAGGCACAGATGTTATTCTTGACTTCTCAGTCAACTACAACGAAATTACCAAGACTGTAGATTCCTCTGTTTCAGCTGCAAGTATTACTGCAGATGGAGACCTTTCTGTTAGCGCAACATCTGTTGATGCAATCGGAGCAACAGATGGTGAAAAGGACGAGGAAGATCTTCTTGTAAAGGACTCTGACGGTTATTACTCAAATCTGAACGTGGAAAAGAACTTCCTGAAGTGGAACATGTTCTACACACTCGGAGTAGCCGCAGCAAGCGGAGTTACGGCTGCAGGAACCGTCATTGTTGACAATGTAAAAAACAACGTCAATGCATCTATCGGAGCAGTTTATAGATCGGATTATCTAAATATAGTTCCGTCCACAATAAAGGCCCGCAATGTCAGCGTATTTGCTTCTGACAATGCAATAAACAATGTGTTTGCCGGTACTATTGAAGCTTCTGCAGATAAGAAAATGGCTGTAGCGCTTGGTTTCCAGTCAATCTGGTCAAATAATGCTTCAAAGGTAAGAGCACTTGTAAAACAGAATACAGATCTGACTGCAGACGGTAAAACAGAAATTAAAGCAGTATCTGATAAGGATACAAATCTGGTTATTGTTGCTGCCGGCGGAAGCATTGGAAAGGGTCTTTCATTGGCTGCAAACGTTATTTCCAACAGTCAGGAAGACAACGTTTATGCCGGTGTTGATTACTCAAAGATTGAAACAGGTTCTCTGAATATAAGTGCAGACAACAAAGAAGATGAAGTTAAGGTCATGGTAGGACTTGGTGGTTCTGAAACTGTGGCTCTTAGCGTTGAACCTATCGTTAACAACCAGAAAAGCATGGTCAGGTCATTTGTCAACGTTGGCTCAGTTGCCAGTGAGGATGAACATGTTGAGTTCTATATTAGTTTGGATCCAAATCTGAACCTGAAAAAAAAGATTATTGATGCTGCAGGTGGTGTATCTAATGTTTTGACCAAGAAATCAGGTCTGGGTGTCAACGCCAATAACACAATTGATACTACAGATGTTATTGTAGCCATCTCCGGTGCAAAGCACGTTGCCGGTTCAGGACTTGGAATAGGGCAGTCCTTTAAGGACATGGTAAGTTCATATATTTACTATTCCGTCATTGACAGTGCAGGCGGATTGGATGTGTCTGCATTCAATAAGTTCAACATTGATAACTGGTCAATGGGTGCTGCCGGTGCTTACCAGGGATTGGGTCTTGCTGCAAACGTAATCAGTAACGATATTTATTCTAGTACCTATGTTGATCTTTCCGGAAACAGTATAAAAACTGTCGGAGATATTAAAGTAAACCTTACTGTTGATGACAATATTGCAAACACAACAGCAGCTCTGATTGGCTCATATCAAGGAGCTTCTTTGGGCTTGAATCTCATTTTCAACGATTTTAATGAAAAATCCGGAATTTCTCTGATTGGCAACAATTTCCATATTGAAGACAAAGAAGTTTCTGCTTTTGTAAAGTCTGCTGTTAATCGTGTTTTGGCAAACAGAACAATTGTTGCAGGTTTTAATGTTTTTGGAGCTACTGCCACCGGAGCTGCTGTAAAGACAAAGAAACGTTCAAGTACAGAGGCGTTGTTTGACAGTAACTTCAGTTCAAAGGGAGACCTTGAGGTCAGTGCAGAGGACAACACCAGTACAACTGAAACATCTGTGAATGTTGCAGCCGGAGCTGTTGGTGCAGGAGTTGGTATAAACGTGTTCCTCTTTACTGATAAAGGCACGGCACTTGCCTCAATTAAGAGGAACATTACTGCGCGCAACGTGACTTTAAACAGCAAAGTAAAACAGTCCTATAACCAGGTAAACGTAGGTGTTGATACCGGTCTTGGCGTGGTTGGGGTCAATGTAGCTAAAGTCAGGATGGGTAACACTGCAGTGCCTGAATATGTTCAGAATCCTGATATCTATGATCAGTATGAGCAATCTGCAACTATCCAGCTCCACTCCGAATTCGGAGATAAAGCTTATGATGATGAGACTCCTTCTACGGCAGGTTCTCTTGCCATTATCGGTCAAAGGGGTGATTTGACTTCTTCAAATGTTATAAATGCTTCCGGTAACGTTAAAGTCAATGCAGAAACCGATATTGACGGTGTAAATCTTACCAACGTCAATGTTACTGCTGCTGCCGGAGATGTTGGAGTTGGTGTTCACAGCATTGATCTTCAGCACACTACTACAGCCGGGGTTTGGCAGTCAGAAATAAATGCAGGAAATGTAGAAATATCAGCCTCACAAAAGGATAGTGCTGATCTGAATTCTGTAGGTGTTGAGATTGGAATTCTGAATGTCGGAGTAGGAGCAAACTCCTATAATAACAATTCCAACACAACCGCAGAAATTTATAAGTCAAACGTAAATGCTCAGAACGGAACTGTTTCAGTTCTTTCTTCAACTGATACTGAAGCTTCTGCAAGCAACGTTGATGTTTCGCTTACAGGTTTGAATGTAAATGTTCTCAGTCATAATGTTGTTGATTCTGCAAAGGCTAATGCTTTGATTACAGGTTCATCAACAATCAATGCCGATACTCTCAACCTCAGGTCTTCAGGAGCAATGGATCTCTCAGGAAGATCTACTGCAGTGGAAGTTTCAGTACTTCCTATTGACGTCAACACTAACAAGGTCAAAGGCAGTGCAGAGATTTCTGCTTTGGTCAAAGATGCAGACGGAACAGTCATCAACGTAAACAATCTTAATATTGTTACTGATTACTCCAAGATGAAGGTGTCTGCCAAGAACAACGTTGTAGCTATTTCAGGTGCAGAAGTTTCTGTTTATAACGACAACGCAACTCTTAAACCTGTCTTCAATTCAGGAATCAATAGGCTTCCTGAGGAAAGCATTGTCATCAACAACACAGGAACAACACTTATTGAAACTGCAAAGCCTACTGATGCAGAAAACGAGTTCCTCTCTGCTACTGCAAAAATTGGCGGAGTAGATATAAGTATTGTTAACTTGTACGGAGGCGTTACTGCTAATGCTAAGAGTGAAGCTGAGTCAAATTCATTTGTAAATGCTTCAAGTCATAATGCCAAAAACCTTGTAGTCAATGCTTACTTGAAGACAAATGTCAGCGGCACAGCAGATAGTAACAACTTCAGTGCAATAGGTATTAACTATGTAAGCGCCGAAGGTAAAAACCTCAGCAAACTTAACATTACAACTGGCGGCCAGATTGCTGTTGGTGAAAAGATTTTGTTTAATGCACAGAATGTTGCTTTGTCAGATGTGGATCTTGACAATATCGGCGTAGGTCTTATTACCAAGGTCAGCATCCTGAGATTTAACTCAACTATGAACGCCAGCACAAGTACCAACCTTGGCGGTACTATGAGTGCCAGAGAGATTGAAGGAAACTTCAATACAGAAAGAACCGGAAAATCCAGCACTGCATATCATGGCGGAGGTGCAGTGCATGTAAGCAGCACCGGTGTTACAAATGAAATCGGCGGGGAAAATAATATTGAATTGAAGAATCTGACTCTGACTGCTGAAAAGATTAGTTTCAACGAAAAATCAACCAATCTTATTGATGAAACTTCTAAGGACAGTTCGGGCGGTCTTATTGATATTGGTAATGCTAATTTCACAACTAAATATAATCCGAAATCAACGATTACGTTGAAATCCGTTCACATAAACGATGATGCTGCTATTGAAGTTGATCCTACATCTTCTGTAAATCTCAATGTTGACAACAAAGTCACTGTCAGTGTGAAGGCAAAATCCAGTGGTGGCGGTTTTGTTGCAGTCAAGAGTAGTGATTATTCACAAAGTTTCTCTGCATACTCAAATATTGTCGTAGACGGAACCACTATAAAGACAGGTGATTTGAATCTTTCTGCAACCAGCAATATCGGCACTGCTGACAATAAGCAAATTGAATATACTTCAACAGATGGCGGATTTGTTACCGTCAGCGGTTTGAAGGTTAAGACAAATCTGAGACAAGACAACACAATTACAATTAAGGGCGGTTCTCAGATTAATGCATTGAACAATATCGGCATAAAAACTGCATCCGACTTTTATTTCAATCAGTATGCTTCTATCAAAGAAGATGGTTTCTCAAATTGGCCAAATGTAAAAACAAAGCTGATAACGGATGTTAACAATACTGTAGCTGTTGAAGGTCAATCTGTTGTTTCTGCCGATAAAGAGCTTTATATAACGTTTGATGCCTCAGGTGACATATATACCAAATCTTTCTCAAAGGCCAGAAACTTTGGTTCTAAAGTAAAATCAGCTGCAGATATTTCACTGACAGTAAACAATAACTTCAATGTAGGTGACCAAGGCAGTACAGACCTGGATTACAGCAAAAATAAGGTGTACGGCGGAAACGTTGTGAACGTTGCTTTCATGGGCAACTCTGTTACAAATGTTGACCATGAATCCTATGCCCAAAGTAATGCTTTTATCCCTGATACAAGTCAGGACGGAACTTCGACAAAGACAGTTACTAACACATTCAATCTCTACAGCAACGGCTCATTGCAGACTAAAAATGATGTGACAGTTGATTTCTCATTCGGAAGTGGCGAAGTCAAATCTTGGAACCATTACAAGCGCGTCTATTATGGTTTGTTCGGAAAAACAAAGAAGAAAGACTACACTCACAACGTTGAACTTAATCATAGTCCTGTTTTCAATATGGCAGGAGCTATTTCCGCAGGTCTTGCAGATGTCTGGGTTCTTGAGATTGCAGCAGATGAAAGCATTGTTAAATCAATCGGTTTCAAATCTTCAAACTATGAATTCATAGATGCAAAGGATGCTGAGGATCTGAAGAATCAGAGAGTTTCTCTTGTGCGTACAGAGCTTAGAAATGCTGAATTCCAGCACACTATTTCAAAGGTTATCCGAGATGCTCAGGCATTATTGGTGAATAATGTACTGGATGAAATTAATCTTTTTGATAGGATAGCCACAGATGTTTCTTCAACCGAGCATACAATGCAAGAGAAAACTGCTACTGATCTCAGAGAACAGATAAAGAATGAGCAAAGAGACTTGTTTGCAGCAGAGTATGCACGGAGTGCCGGTTTGACAATAGAAGAGGCAAAGGCGCAGTTTAATGCCTTCATTTCTGCTTATGAAGAAAGCAGAGGATCTGATGCAGACTTAGACTTTGATGAAATGGATGATTACATTAAAGAGCATACATCTGACCCCAATTTCATAGCTTCTTATGAGCTTAGCAGAGATGTAATAGATGAAAGACTATACGTTGCAACTGTAACTGCAGATGTAGAAAACAGTAATACCATTCAGCTTATCTACTATAACAATGGCTCAGAGTATTTTTCAATCTACGGTGATGGTACTGCTGCAACTACCTTAGAATCCCTCAATAAAGCTAAGGACAATCTTGGAAGTGAATTGAAGAACTGTCAGGCAAGGCTTAATGAAATGAATGCTGATCTTATAAGTCAGGATTTAAAAATTGCAAGTATTCAGCAGAGACTCTCTGTTGCTGAAGCTACTTCTCCTGAAGAATATGAGGCAAAATTCGGCCTGTACTCAATTGTCTTTGAAAACATAAATCTCACATCACAGGGCAGCATAAAAATCAAAGGAGTTGCCGAATCTGATGAGGGCACCTCTGCCGACTATCCTGCACCACGAGATACAGGTGAAGGTTCACTCAGAATTAAAGGACCGGGCAACGGTGAAAAGCTTCAGTTCTACGTTGGAACAGGTGGTCTTGAGATTATCAACCATTCCAACAGAAGCCTTATGTTCAATGAGGTAACCATAACCGGAAATAAGCGTGAAGATAAGCTTGTAATTAATGATAAGATTCGTAATGATCTTATCAAACCAAATCCTCCGTTTGATATTACCGGCATCACAATTAAGAATCTCATGGATGCAACTCATCCGTTCTATACAAACGATACAGGTCACAAACTGAAAGACCTGAACAACATTGTTGTTAACGGCCTGCTGTCAACTGATGGTGATAAGATTATTGTAAACAGCATAAGCGGAGATGTTCGTATTCACTCAATCAACTATGTTGCCAACAGACCGGTTCAGGTTAGCGCAGAGCAGGGAAATCTGATTATCGGAGGTTTCAAGGATACTGATCAGGTAACCAGATTTACGCTGGATGCAATTAATTCCCTTGTTGCCGGCAAGATGCTGAGAATCAATGCAGATGAGATTAATATCAACGGAACTCTCTCTGCTGGTACTGTCAGAAAGATATTTAATTATAGAGCTCAGACTCCTGAACTTGTGGAAGATCCTTTCACAGGAGAAATAATTCTTGTTAATAATGCAACTGCTAACAGCAATATCAAGGCTCTGTACGTAGACGGACGTTTTGAGTTGTTCTCTCTCAGAGAGTCAGACGGTAGTATTCAGATGTACAGCAGTTCGGATGCAGATCCCACAGTTTCCTTTGGAGAAAATGCTAAGGTTACAGTTAATCACGGTTACAGCAATGTTTATGTCCTGAATGAAACTGATGAAGATATTATTATTAACGACATAGAGAATATCAGAACTGATAACTCAATCTATCCGGCCTTAAGAATTGGAAACAATGTTACCGGTTCCGAAGGAAAGATAACCATAACTACACAGGATAAGCCTATTGTTAACCTTTCGACAAAAAGACAGATTACTGTTAGCGGGAAAATTCTTAACAGTTATGTCAGAGATGCAAACGGAAATCTTAACATTGACAATTCAAGTGATGGCTATGTTCAGATTTCTAACTTTGGTCCGGAGGGAAGTGTTATTGTTGCCAAAATTTCTGACACAGAACCTTCAATTACATCCGGCGGATTTGTGAGAGTTTACAACAACCAGAACGGAAGCATCTTTGTCCTTGGAGGTATTAATTCTCCGGACATCAGGCTCAACCAGCCAACAAAATCTGATGACGGATCTTTCATTGACGGCCTTGATGTTGAACGCATAGATGTGTTTACAGCCGGACACAATATTGATGTAACTTCTACAGATGTCAAGGTTTACGGTAATTTCCAGACTTCTAATAAGAAAGTTGAGGTCAACAATGAAGATATCACAATCAAGAACAACGTTGGCATTAAACTGTTCACAGGACTCTCAGGTGCATTCTCACTGAACATGAATGAGACAAACCTTGTTGTCACAGATGCTCCTGCTGTCTATGCAAGAGGAAATCTGGTAATCAAGAACAGCCTTGGATACCACACCTTTGAAACTCTGTCGTACTCTGAAGCAAATACAATGAGCAGGGATGCAAAGACTGTGGAAGTTAAGGTTCCTTCATTTGCAAGAAGCATCATCTCTTCCGATGTTGAATTAGTTGAGGTTGAAGAAGACTAAAAGAACGGGGTTGCAAGCAACCCCATTTTTTTTACTGTTATTCGATAGGAACTACAGCTAACTTCATACCAAGCGGGAAAAGAGCTTTGGTAATAGTGTCTATTCCAGTATTTCTGTTTCCATGTTCCATGCGTGCAATTGCACTTTGTGTAAGACCGCTAAGCCTCTCTAGTTCTTTTTGCGTAATGCCATTCTTTTTCCTGGCTTTTATAAGTTGAACAGCAATTTCAAGCCTAACATCATTCAGCGCTATCTGTTCGGGAGTAAGGATTTCCTTTCTTACATTCTGCCAAGTTGTGTAATTCTCTTTCATGTGTTCCTTCCTTTAAAATCTTCGAATTCTTTTAGTGCTTTTTGCAATTCAGATTTTGGTGTTTTGCGGGTTTTCTTTTTGAATCCATGTAAAAGAACAATTATTCCATTGTGCCAAACTCCGAAGATAATTCGATTCTTTAACGGTCTTAGTTCCCAAATGTCGTTTGTCAAATGCTTTACATATGGAAGACCTGCTTTTAGACCAAAAATGCTGACAAGTTGGATATAGAAATCTATTTTCTCTATATTAACCTCAGCGTCTTTTCCCTTTTTTGAACGAACATCAGATATAAACTCTTTTGCAGGTTCATGGCCATTTTTAGTTTTATAGAAGATAACTTCAAACAATTGCCCCTCCTATAATATAGCAAATATGCTATATTTTATCAATAGATTTGTTGATTATCTAATTTCCTTCCAGTAGTAATCTCCAAAGCCGTATTTACGCAGTTCCAGGGCTTTGAAGACATCCTCTTCAGATACGTTTTCTCTGCCTGCCATGTCTGCAATTGTTCTGGATAAAGTCAGAACTCCTATAGTTTCTCTTGGACCTGAGTTGCCTGTTCCGGGAATGCTTGAAACTAGAGCTGAGTCATGGGAGAGTAGTCTTACAGCAGAAGGATCAAGGTGTACCTGTCCGTTCATCTCTATGTCTTCAAATTCCCTGTATCTGAAACGCTGTCTGTCAGCACAGGCTGCAACCTTATCCTTGTAAAAACTGTCAGGCTTTCTGACTTCGTTACTGACTGAGATAAAATCAAAGCATTTGATTGGAATTCTCATATCAAAACGTTCAAGAAAGGCAGGACCGGGGCGTCTCCAGTAAGATTCAAGCCTGTGATTGGTACAGGTACATACTCCGGTGGGTTTACCAAGAAAGCCGCAAGGGCAAACGTTCATGTTAGCGGCCATAAGAAAGCGAGAAGGGTAAGTGCCTGACATTCCGCTATCGTAGCTTGATTTGATGCTTTCTATCAGTTTTGGACCAAGTTTGTTTACCTCGTCCAGCATCAGAACTCCACCGTGGGCTAAAGAACTGTTTCCGGGAAGACGGGAACTGCAGAACTGATTTGCATTACTGTCAACATTAAGGCGCTGCATTGGTGGTCTGATAAGAGGAGGAGTAAGTCCGCTGCATCCGTAAATTCTGGTTAACTGGTCAGTTGTGCGGCTGCTGTTGTCCGGAAGTAAAAGGTTGATCCTGCTGCATAGCAGAGTTTTCCCAACTCCCGGAGGACCGAACATGAAGATGCTGTGAAAACCTCCTGCAGCCAAACACAGGATTTCTTTTTCTTCTTCCATTCCAAAGATGTCTGAAAAGATGACAGGCTCTGTTGTTTCTTCTGCCTCCGGAAGAACTGTTACAGGATTGCCGGATTCTTTCATGCAAATTTCATAGGCCTGTCTGAGTGTTGTGACATGAACTGCGTGCGGATTGTCTGTTGAAAAAGGCACAAGACAGAGCTGGCAGGCTGTGGTTTTTGCAGCACTGACTGCTCCAAGGGCTTGAGGAGCAGGCACAATACCTCCTCCTAAAGTTAGTTCTCCTGCAGTCATAATACTGAAATCTTCGTTTACTTGCTTTGAAGATGCTACAAGAATTGAAAGTGCAATCCCTAAATCAAATAATGCACCGCTTTTGTGCTGATCCGCAGGGTGAAGACTTACAAGAACCCTTTGTTGAGGGAACTTAAAGCCGCTGTTACGGATGGCGGATCTGACGCGTTCTTTACTTTCCTTAATTCCGGTATCCGGAAGACCAACAATGTCAAAGCCGGGAAAACCGTTTCTGATGTCTGTTTCTATCCAGGTAATCTGTCCCTGGTAGCCGTTGTTCTGAAAACCGAATATTTTCATATTTGCCTCCGCTTATTATGGTGAGGCAACGGCTAAAACTACATTAAAAAACCCATGCATTTCTGCATGGTTAATAGTTATTTAGTAAAGAATTACTCTTTTAAAACAAACACGTTCCAAGTAGCCTTGATTTTGTATTTCATGTCGGTAAAGTTAACATTTGATCCGGGAATCAGGGCAAGCATATCTGTCTTGTCTTTGAGAATGCGGGTAAAGACAATATTGTCAATTAAAGCATCCTTTCCGTATTTCTTCTGGGTTAATTTCACAATCTTTTCAAGAAGTTCCTCATCTGAAGGTTTTTGTGTACGAGTAAACAACGTGTATTTAATGTCATAGGTCTTTTCCATAGAGCCGACAAGCTTATATTTTTCAGGCTCTTCAATTTTTACAGGCGGTTCTATGTTATGAGCATCAAGAACAGTAGTTGTTGTAAAACAACCTGTCAAAGTAAAAAGAATAAAAACAAAAACCAAAAGTGCAGATAATCTCTTAATGTTTCTCATATGCTATAATTATAACATGCCGTTTAAATATTACAATGAAGAGCCAATTCTAAGCCCCAAGCAGATTCTGAAGCCGATTGCAGGTTGGCCAAAGACAATTATTGTCACATGGCAGAATTCATTCTTAAAATCTGCGGAAGCCTATAATGCAAAACCTGTTTGGTCATTCACTAAACAAAGCAGAGAAAAGGTCTATGAGATTTCTTACAAGGGAAAGAAGTTTAGCTTTGCTCCTATAGGAATAGGGGGACCAAACACAGCAAGCTTTATGGAAGAGCAGGCAATTCTCGGAGCAAAAAACTTTATTTTTATCGGTTCCTGCGGTGCTCTTGTAAATGATGCCAAGCACAGAATTATTGTTCCAGATAAGGCTTACAGGGATGAAGGTACAAGTTGGCATTATATTCCGGATACGGAAGAATATATTAGTATAGATACTGTTAATCATACTGTAAATGTTGTAAGAAGTCTTGGTTTTGACTATGAAGTGGGAAATGTCTGGACAACAGATGCTGTTTACAGAGAGACACCTTCTGCTGTCAAATACTACAAAGATAAGGGCTGTGTTGCCGTTGATATGGAATGTGCTTCCATTATGGCTGCTGCTAAGGCTCTTAATGTGAATGCTTATCAGTTCTTCTTTACTGCAGACAGCCTTGCAAGCGGCAGTTGGAAAAAAGGCCGCCTGTTGCACATGGCAAAGACGGCCTGGGATGCTTATCTGAATCTTGCTCTTGAATTGGCAGATTCAATCAGCTGAATCTTTTAATTACTGCTTCTGCGCTGTTCTCAATTGAAGCGGGGAGTGAGACTCTTCCGTCAAAGACAGCCATATCCTTAAAGCCTATTCCTGTAAGGAGTAAGCAGATATCTGCATTCTTATCAATGTTGGGAAGATCCTTTTTCAATGCTGCAAAAGCTGTTGCACTTGCAGGTTCTACAAAGATGCCTGAATCATGAACAAGAGTCATCTGAGCATCAAGGATTTCCTGCTCTGAAACTTCAACGCATTTTCCGTTGTAATCTTTCAGATATTTGACAGCCATTCTGCCGGATGCAGGACAGTCAACAGAGATTGAGTCAGCTCTAGTTGAAGCTTCAATGTTTGTAAACTTACCTGTCTTAAAGGCCTGACTGATTGCGTTGGACTTAACGCTCTGACAGCAGACAATCTGAGGAATGTGGTCAGTTAGACCTGCCTTCATAAGGTCATAGAAGCCTTTGTAAACACCGCTGATTATACAGCCGTCTCCAACAGGTACATAGACCATATCAGGAATCTTTCTTCCAAGCTGTTCAAACAATTCAATAGAAACGCTCTTTTTACCTTCAATTGTCATTGGATTGTAAGCAGTGTTGCGGTTAATTCCGCCAAAATGCTTTGTGTATTCAATTGAAAGAAGGAATGCATCGTCATAAGTACCCTTAACAGGAACAACAGTTGCTCCATAAAGAACGCTCTGCATAAGCTTGTTAATAGGTGCAGTTTCAGGAACAAAAAGGATAATGTCCAAACCGTAAGCAGCACCTGCACAACTCATGGCAGCACCGGCATTTCCTGTGGAAGCAAGGGCAATTTTGTTTACTTTGTGAGCCATTGCCTGAGCAGCTATCAGCTGGCTTGCTCTGTCCTTAAAAGAACCTGAGGGCAGGTAGGCGTCCATCTTGCAGTACATATTCTTAAGACCTAGGGCTTTATTGATTCTCTGAGGTCTTACAATGGGTGTGATTCCAACGGGGTAGACATCCTTGTTCGGAACATCATACGGGAAGAAATCATAGATGCTTACATGGTCTTTTTTCTTCAACTCTGAAAGTTCTTTTTCATCAAGTAAAACCCTCAGATATCCCTTGGGAAATTCACCTGGTTTTTCTGTTCCGCCGCAGTTGGGACAAGTGTAAATAATTTCATCTGTCTCAATGATTTTGCCGCAGTCCAGACACTGGTATCTGAATTTCATTTTTATCTCCTTAATTTAGACAAAAAGAAGGCTGCACTCAAGCAGCCTTCTTACAGTCAGATTCAAGCCATAACTTCCTTGTTGAAGTCCTCAATGAGCTTATCAATTTTCTTAGCAAGCGGTGGAATGCTTGTCCAGTAATCTCTTTCGTACCACTGTCTGTTGATCTCTGCGTAGGTCTTGCCCTGCTGTTCAACCCATGTGTAGTACTTGAGGTTGTGGATTCTGAGTCTGTCATAGTAACCGAGCTCAAGTGCATCCTGGATGCTCTGGTGAAGAAGAGCTGCTGCATGGACTCTTGCTGCTTCCATGTATGTGAACGGACCCTGCTGAGCTGTGAGCTCTGCAAGACGTGACTTATACATGACTGAAGAGTCTGTAAGAATTGTGAAGACAACATCATCCTCATCCATTTCGTAATACTTAGCCATCTTGATTGCTGACAATGTGTTACCGATACCGGAGATACCGAACAGCTGCAGGTCTGCAATCTGCTTGTCTGTAAGCTTGATCTCTTCCTTGAGGTACTTGATTCCTTCCGGTTCGTTGAACAGACGATAGATGTCCATACAATCCTGGTCATCAATAGCACAGATCATGTCAGTATTCTTTACGTTGTGAATCCATGGTACGTGCTTGTCTCCGATACCTTCAATTCTGTGTCCGCCAAATCCGTTTCTCAGGAGGGTGGGGCACTGCTTTGCTTCACCAGCTGCAATCTTGAGGTTGGGGAAGTCTTTCTTCAGGTGGTCACCTGCTGCAAGAGTTCCGCCGCTTCCTGTTGAAGAAGCATAACCGCGCATATTCTCAGGCTTGACGCCAAGTTTCTTTGCAACTTCTTCAATTGCTGCACCTGTTACGGTGTAGTGCCACAGATAATTTTCAAACTGTTCAAACTGGTTGAAGATAACAATGTGCTTGCCGCGCTGTTCATCAAGTTCATGACACTTGTCAAAGATTTCTTTAACGTTTGACTCACAACCGGGTGTTGCAATAATTTCACCGGCAACTGTCTTGAGCCAGTTGAATCTTTCCTGAGACATCTCTTCAGGAAGAATTGCAATTGACTTACATCCGAGAAGTGCTGAGTTATAAGCACCGCCGCGGCAGTAGTTTCCTGTTGAAGGCCATACAGCCTGCTGGTTTACAGCATCAAAGTTTCCGGTAACAAGTGCCGGAGCAAGACATGCGTATGTGGCACCTACTTTGTGGACGCCGCAGGGGAACCATTTTCCGGCAAGAGCAACAATGCGTGCCTTTGTTCCTGTCAGAGCTTTAGGAATTTCCACAAAATTGACATCTCCGAAGCCACCGTTCTTCTCAACGGGCTCGTTGTGCCATGTAATTCTGAAAAGGTTAACGGGGTCTACATCCCAAAGACCTGTATGTGCAAGCTTCTCCTTGATTGCTGCAGGTACTGTTGAAGGATCGACCATGTTCTTGAATGTAGGAAGAAGGATGCCTTTTTCCTTACAAACCTGAATGTTTCTGGCCCTTACGGCCTTATGCATTTTGAGATTGATAAGCATTTTGAACCTCCGATTCATCAAAATTATCTCACAGCAGTTTCCGTTTGTAAATGATTTGTTAATAAAAGGAATTAAAACTTAATATGACACACGGAAAACATGAGATACGTAAGTTTATAGCGCCAAAATTGAGTTAAACATCAATAACCCGTTTATGTTGCATTATGTTGCAATTTTTTCTTTCTGCATTGCACTTTATGGTTTAAAATAAAATCAAAACAAAACAAAAAACATAAGGAGTGTTTATATGGGAGACAAAATGAGGCCGGTTCCGTTTCAGGAACTAATTGAGAGAATATTCTCGGAATACAGACTTCACGGTACTATCTTCGGAATCAGCCGTGATAATTTTTATCGCAATGGCGGACACTCTATTGAGGTGTTCGGTCAGAAATGTGCAACTCCGCTCGGACCAGCGGCAGGACCTCATACACAGCTTGCCCAGAACATTGTAAGCGCATATCTTGTCGGCGGAAGATTTATGGAACTCAAGACAGTTCAGATTATGGACTACCTTGGCGAAAAGAACATGATTGCAAAGCCCTGTATTGATGCAAGGGATGAAGGTCATAACGTTGAATGGTCAACCGAATACACACTGCCCAAGGCTTATGATGAATACCTCAAGGCATGGTTCATTCTCCACCTCCTTCAGGCTGCATTCACAGGTAAGCAGACAGATCCTGATTTCATCTTCAACATGTCTGTAGGTTACAACCTTGAAGGCATCAAGCAGCCCAAGATGCAGACCTACATTGATTCAATGATTGATGCAAACAAGAGTCCGCTCTTTGCACAGTACAGAGAACAGCTCAAGGCAGCTATTGAAGAGGGCGGACTTCTTGAAGGTACAGATCTTGAGAAGAACGAGGGTGCACTGAAAGGTCTTGAGAAGAAGATTTCTGCAAACATCAGCCCCTCTGTAACAATTTCTACAATGCATGGCTGTCCTCCTCAGGAAATTGAGGCAATCTGTAAGTACATGCTTTCAGAAAAGCATCTGAATACCTTTGTAAAACTCAATCCCACACTCAACGGATATGACAAGGTTCGTGAAATCCTTGATGCAACCGGTTTTGAACATGTCCAGCTTAAGAGGGAGAGTTTTGAGCATGACCTCCAATACAAAGACGCTGTCGGAATGCTGCACCGTCTGTTTGACCTGGCTCACAGCCTGAAGCTCGGATTCGGTGTCAAACTGACCAACACTCTCGGCAACGCCAACGACGGCAAAGTACTTCCCGGAGATGAACGCTACATGTCCGGTCGTGCACTTCTGCCCATTTCAACAAGAGTTGCTGCACTTCTGTCAGAAGAGTTTGGCGGAAAGCTCCCTGTTTCTTACTCAGGCGGAGCAACTGCATTCTCAGTCAAGGATATCTTTGATACCGGAATCAGACCCATCACTCTTGCAACAGATATGCTCAAACCGGGCGGATACGCCAGGATGAAGGTCATGGCAGAGCGCCTTGATAAGGAAAGCAAGACCTGGGAGAAGAAGGACATTGATCCCAAGGCAGTCAAAGAGCTGTCTGAAAACGCAATTAAGGCTGATTATTCACAGCGCGAATTCCGCGGTGACAAGCCGGCTAAGGTCAATGACAACCTGCCCATGTTTGACTGCTATGTATCACCTTGTATGGTAGCTTGTCCTATCCACGCAGACATTCCTGATTACATCAGCCTCTGCGGTGAGGGCAAATATGCAGAAGCACTGTCAGTTATTTATGAAGACAATGCACTTCCCAATATCACATGCAACATCTGTGACCACCAGTGTCAGAACCACTGTGCAAGAATGGATTATGAAGGCGCAGTACAGATCAGACAGATGAAGAAGGTTGCAGTAGAGCTTGGTACTGAAGAGTACATGAAGCAGTGGGAAGCCCCTGAAAAGGCTGCAAACTTCAAGGCAGCAGTTGTCGGAGCAGGTCCTGCAGGTCTTTCTGCAGCATACTTCCTTGCCCGTGCAGGCATTGACACAACTATTATGGAGAAGGCTGCAAACGCAGGTGGTGTTGTTGCCAATATCATTCCTAAGTTCAGGATTGCACCTGAGGCAGTAGCTGCCGATATTGAATTTATCAAGAAGCACGGAGTTAAGTTCAGCTTCAACGCACGCAAGGAAGATGTCACAGTTTCCGCTCTCAGAGACAACGGATTTGACTACATTTTCTACGCTGTAGGTTCTGAACTGGACAACTCAATCAAACTTGAAGGAGATACTTCAAAGGTCAAGGGAGCTCTTGAATTCCTTGAAGGTTTCCACAAGGGAATTGAGGCCGGAAAGCTTGGCAAGCACGTTGTTGTCACAGGTGGCGGAAACACCGCAATGGACAGCGCAAGAGCTGCAAAGAGAACACCCGGTGTTGAAGATGTAACAGTTGTCTACAGAAGAAGCCGCAAAGAAATGCCGGCAGATCCTGAAGAATACGAGATGGCTCTTAATGACGGAATCAGGTTCCACTTCCTGACCAACCCTGCAAAGCTTGAAAACGGCAAGTTGGTCTGCAGCGTGATGGAGCTTGGAGAACCTGATGCATCCGGAAGAAGTCGTCCCGTCGATACCGGCAGAACAATTACCCTTGACTGCGATTCTCTTATCACAGCTATCGGTGAGCACGTTGATTCTGAAGCAGTCAACTTCTACGGACTTCCTGTCACAGAGAAGGGCTGGCCGGAAATCAATCCCGAAACATGTGAAACTCCTGTTGAGAACGTCTATGCAGTCGGAGACATGGCAAGCGGTCCTTCAACAGTTGTCCGCTGTATTGCAAGTGCCAGAAAGGCAGTTGAAAGCGTCATAGAAAAGGTCATTGATGATCTTGAGGATGAGGATGAAGTTGAAGACTTTGAAGAAGAGGAACTTGATGAAGAGTACCTTGAAGAAGAAGAGGCCTTCTTCCGCAGCATCCAGAAGCGCAAGACAAACATCAATACCCGCGTAGACAAGACTTGCAAGAACATGACTGTATTTGCAAAACAGGAAGCTGCAAGATGTATGGATTGTACATACTGCTGTAACAAGTGTGTTGATGTATGTCCTAACCGTGCAAACGTTGCAGTTGACATGCGCTTCTCACAGTTCACAGATGATCCGTTCCAGATTCTTCACATTGATGCTTATTGTAACGAGTGTGGAAACTGTGCTTCCTTCTGTAACCACATGGGCAAGCCCTATAAGGATAAGTTCACACTGTTCAGCAGAATGGATGACTTTGAGAACAGCGAAAACAGCGGTTTCATTGTTATCGGTGATGAAGTCAAGGTCAGACTTGAAGGCAAGATTATCAACTGCAAGGTTGACGGAGACGGAAACCTTGTCGGAGAAGTCCCGGGCATTGTCAGAGATATGATTGAGCAGGTATTTATTGAATATGACTACCTTCTCGGACCTGTAGAGGAGTAAGAGATGATTACAGTAATCAAAAACGCCAGAGTCATTCAGACAATGGATCCGGTTCAGATTCTTCATAACGTTGATATAGTTGTAGAGAACGACAAAATAAAGTCTGTCGGTCCTGACGCCGCCAAGGCGGTCAAGGCCGACAAGGTCATAGATGCCAGCGGCAAAACAGTCATTCCCGGAATGATCTGTTCACATCATCACTACTACAGCGGTCTTTCAAGGGGAATGCTCATTCCGGCAGGCCCTCAGACTGACCTTATTCAGATTCTGAAAGAGTGGTGGTGGCGTCTTGACCGCGCTCTTGATGAAGAGAGCCTTTACTACAGTTCTCTCATCTGTTCTCTTGATGCAATCAAAAACGGAACAACAACCTGTATTGACCACCATGAGAGCCCCAACTACATTACCGGCAGTCTTTCAGCCCTTGCAAGAGGTATGGAAGAGGTTGGTGTTCGCGGTATGGTTGCCTACGGTATTACAGACCGTAACTACGGCATGAAGGAAATTAAGGAAGGTGTTAACGAAGGCATTAGATTTGCCAAGGAAGTTGACAAGAGAACAGCAGCAGGTGAGGAAGTTCTTTGTCAGGCAATGATGGGCGGACATGCTCCGTTCACAATTCCTGAAGAAGGAATGGAAATGCTTGCAGATTCTGTAAAGCAGACCGGTCGCGGAATGCACCTTCATGTTGCAGAAGGCGAGTACGATGTAGTATGGTCACATCACTTCTATAATATGGATATTATGGACCGTCTGGACAAGCACGGACTTCTTTCAGACAACACTCTTCTTGTTCACGGAATTTATCTGAATGAGCATGAAATTGAGCTTATGAATGAAAGAGGCTGTTATCTTGCCCACAACCCCAGAAGCAACATGAACAACCAGGTCGGTATCAACAAGAACCTGCCCAAGATCAAGAACCTGATTATGGGTACAGACGGATGCGGCAGCAACATGTTTGAAGAGTGTAAGATTGCATTCTTCAAGAACCGTGATGCCCATCTTCCTTACTGGCCCGGAGATTACCTTAGGGCTCTTACAAGGGCAAACACCTTTGTTGAGAAGTACCATAAAGGCAAGTTCGGCCGCATAGAGGCAGGCTACAAAGCGGATATTACAATCCTGGATTATAACAATCCGACTCCGCTTGTTCCGGAAAATGCAGCTGGTCACTTCATCTGGGGCATGAGCAGCAACAGTGTTGAATCTGTAATGGTCAACGGTAAGCTCTTGCTTGAGAACCATAAGTTCACACAGATTGATGAAAAAGCCATCTATGCCAAGGCTGCAGAGATTGCAAAGAAGGTATGGGACAGAACCGGAGCTCTTCCGCCGGATGGGACTTCCGGAATTGTAAGGTAATATAGAATAACAAATTAGCAATGTCAGCCGCAGGTAACTGCGGCTTGCATTGTGAAAGGGGATATCATCTTGTTTTTATAAATAAAATGGTATTCACCAAAGGAGAGATAAAGTGATAGCAGAAGAATTGACCAGGGACATATCCACCGCAATGCGCAGACTGGACGCTGTTGAAAAATCGGAAGGTACTGCAAAATATGTTTCTGACTATGATTTTTCAGACTGTCTGTGGGCCAGAATGGTCCGTTCATCAGTTCCTCGCGGCATTATAAAGAACATTAAGCTTCCCAAGATGCCCGAAGATTACTACTGGGTCAGTGCAAAAGACATTCCCGAAGGCGGACATAACTACCTTCACATGATTGCTACTGACTGGAAGTGCTTTGCAGACGGAGACGTAAAGTATGTTGGAGAAACTATCGGTCTTGTTGTAGGCCCTGATAAGACAACAGTTGAAGACCTCCGCGAGCAGATTGAAATTGAATATGAAGAGCAGGAACCTGCTGTATCTATAGATGAGGGTGTTGCCTGTAAGGGCGGTGCCTTTGTTAACGGAAATAACATTCATTGCCATCTCAAACTTGAGACAGGAGAGAATGTTGAAGATGTTTTCAAACGCTGTGATAAGGTTGTTGAAGAAACAATTGAGACCGGCTACCAGGAACACATCTATCTTGAGACAAACGGAGCATGCTGTATCCCCGAAGGCGATCATTATGTAATTTATGCTTCCGCACAGTGTCCTTTCTATATCAGAAAGTCCATTGCTCCTGTTCTCAACATTGACCCTGATAAGATTGTCGTTCGCCAGGCCACAACCGGCGGCGCATTCGGCGGAAAGGAACACTTCCCGGATGTTCTTTGCGGACCGCTTCTTCTTGCTGCATACAAGACAGGAAAGGGCGTAAAGATGTTCTTTGACAGGGAAGAGGATATTGAAAACTCTGTTAAGAGACATCCTTCAAAGGTAGTCTTCAAGACTGGTCTTGATAAGAACGGAAACATCCTTGCCATGGACAGCAAGGTTTACTACAACGTAGGTGCATATCTTGCATCTTCATTTGTCGTTCTTCAGAGAGGCTGCTTCCACGTAACAGGATGTTATGAATTCCCCAATATGAGAACAGAGGGATTCGGAGTTGCAACAAACTCCTTCCCAAGCTGTGCATTCCGCGGATTCGGTGCTCCTCAGACACTGTTTGCTATTGAAACACATATGTGCCACCTTGCAGAGATGTACGGAGTTGAGCCTCTTGAGTACAAGAGCCGCTACTTCATCAAACAGGGTGATAATACAAGTACAAACGGAAAGGTTGTTGAAAGGGTCATGATTCCTGAGATGCTTGAACAGGTACTCAAAGCTTCTGATTATAAGCGCAAGGCAAAAGAGTACAAATACGGAACAGGCAAGGGAATTGGAATTGCCTTCTACAACCACGGCGGTGCATTCACCGGTAACGGAGAGCAGGCCATAATCAAGGCAAAGTGCCGCATGCACAAGTATCCTGACGGAACTGTTGAGATTCTTAACAGTCAGACAGAAATGGGTCAGGGCTTCCACACAATCATTCCTAAGATTGCAGCCCATGTACTTGGAATTCCTGTAGAAAAGATTATCTACAAAGACCCCGATACAAGCCGTGTTCCGGACAGCGGACCTACAGCAGCTTCCAGATCTACAATGATTGTTGGACGTCTGGTAGAGAAGGCTGCCCAGCAGGTTAAAGAGCGCTGGAATGAAAAAGAGTTTGAAGTTGAAACTCACTATGAGCATCCTGACGGATTCCCATGGGATCAGAGCACATTCCAGGGCTATGCCTACCTTGGCTACGGCTGGGGCGTCTGTGTTGTTGAAGTTGAGGTTGACCCCTGTACCGGAGAGGTAACAACAAAGGGTATCTGGTCAAGCCACGACGGCGGTCATCTGATTGATGAACTGATTGTTCACGGCCAGGTAAACGGCGGAGTTATTCAGGGAATAGGCTGGGCTTCAACAGAAGTCCTGCAGAACGTAAAGGGACACTTCAAACAGACATCAATGAGTGATTACATTGTTCCCACATCAATGGACTATCCCAAACAGGAATGCTTCTTTGTTGAGAACCCGTACGAGTGGGGTCCGTTCGGAGCAAAGGGTCTTGGAGAACTGGTGTTCAACGGATCCGGAGCAGCTTACATTGATGCTCTTTCAAGGGCTATCGGAAAGAGAATTCAATCCATTCCGTGTCCTACAGAGCAGGTTATGCTCTACATGCTTAACGGAAAAGACATTGAGGAGGCACTGTAATGGAAACAAAAATCAGTTTCACACTTAACGGCAAGAAAGTCAGCCTTAGTACAGATCCTCTCAGAAGACTTTTGGATGTTCTGAGAGAGGACTTTGGGTGTACAGGAGTAAAAGAAGGCTGCTCGGAAGGTGAATGCGGAGCCTGCTCTGTCATGTTCAACAACAAGATGGTAACTCCCTGTCTTATTCCGGTTGGAGCTGCCAACGGACAGGACATAATGACAATTGAAGGTGTAAGCAAGACCGAATTGGGTCAGAGAATTGTTCAGGCATTTGCTGACGGCGGTGCTGTACAGTGCGGTTACTGCATTCCCGGTATGGTAATTGCTGCCTACAATCTTTTGCTTGAAAATCCGAATCCCAGTGAAGAGGAAATCAGACTTGGTATCAGCGGTAACATCTGTCGCTGTACAGGTTATGACTTGATTGTTGAAAGTATAAAGCTTGCAGCAAAGAGGGGGAGGTAAGTATGGAAGAAACAAAATGCTATATGCCCGAAACACTTGCTCAGGCACTTGAAATCAAGAGCCGCGTAGATGCAATTGTCCTTGCCGGCGGTTCAGACCTTATGGTCTCTCACAAGAGAACAATAGGTCTTACACCTGTATTTGACCGCCCTGTAATGATAATCAGAAACCTTCCCGAGCTGAGAAAAATCAGAGTCAATGAGAAGGGCGAATGCTGCATTGGTGCTGCATGTACAAGTGCAGAGATTGCAGCAAGCACACTTGTTCCCTGGCATGTCAGACAGGCAGCCAACAGAATGGGTGCTATCGGTCTGAGAAACAGCGCAACAATTGGCGGAAACATTGCAAATGCATCGCCAAAAGGCGATACTCTGGGTCCGCTCTATCTGCTTGATGCCCGCGTAAAGCTTCAGAGCCTGAAGTCCGAGAGAGAGGTTCTTGTGTCTGACTTCATTGTCAAATTCAAGACCCTTGATATTAAGCCGGATGAACTGATCACAGAAGTTATTGTTCCTTATTCAGAGAGAGACTTTGACTATGTTTTCTGGCATAAGGTCGGAACCAGAAAGGCTAATGCAATAAGTAAGATTACAGTTTCAATGGCTTTGAAGTTCAACAAGGACGACACTGTCAAAGACTTCAGACTTTCTGCAACCGCAACCGGAAGCAAGACAAACAGAAGCCGTGATGTTGAAAACATTATAATCGGAAAGAAGATTGACACTGCTCTGATTGAAAAGGTTATTCAGGCCTTTGATGAGGTAATTTCACCCAGAGCCATGCCTGAATTCAGACGTGAATCAACACGCAGAATGATAAGAAGATTCCTGTCCGAGTGTGCAAGACATCCGAACAACAGGGTTATTGAGACCTATGACGGCTACCATATGCCCGGTGCAATAGATCCTGTTTTCTAAAACAAAGGGGAGGTTCAGATGAAAGAAAAGGGAATTTTAATAAAAAACATTTTGGCTCTTATGACAGACCCCGACAAGGAGACTCTGTACGGAGCAGATTTGCTGATAGAAAACGGTAAGGTGAGCAAGGTAGGAAAAGGACTTAGCGCACCTGCCGGATACAGGGTAATTGACGGAAGCACCCTTACAGTTGTTCCCGGTTCTGTAAATACCCACCATCATTTCTATCAGACACTTACAAGAAACCTTCCTGCAGTACAGAATGCAAAGCTTTTTGACTGGCTTGTCTATCTGTACGAAGTTTGGAAGTACATTGATGAAGAAGCAGTTTATTATTCATCACTTCTTGCAATGTCAGAACTTCTGAAGACAGGATGTACAACAACTACAGACCATCACTATCTGTATCCCAAGGACTTCAAGGGAGACCTTATGGGAACCCAGTTCAAGGCTGCAGACCAGCTTGGAATGCGTTTTTCTCCCACCCGCGGAAGCATGAGCCTTTCCAAGAAAGACGGTGGTCTTCCCCCTGACAGTGTTGTTCAGACAGAGGAACAGATTCTTGAAGATTCAGAGCGCTGCATAAAGCAGTATCATGATCCGGATCCCATGGCCATGCACAAGATTGTGCTTGCTCCGTGCTCTCCGTTCAGCGTTACAAAGAAGTGCATGCTTGAAAGTTCACGTCTTGCCAGAAAGTACGGTGTAAGACTTCACACCCACCTTTGCGAGACTATGGATGAAGAGAACCAGTGCCTTGCCATGTACGGAATCAGACCGGTTCAGCTTATGGAAGAGTGTGAGCTCATTGGAGATGATGTCTTCTATGCACACGGAATCTGGTTTAACGACCAGGAACTTAAGACTCTTGCCAAGTACGGGGCACACATTGCCCATTGTCCTTCTTCAAACATGAGGCTTGGAAGCGGAATTTGCCGCACAAGAGAGATGCTTGATCTTGGAATCAACATTGGAATTGCAGTTGACGGCAGTGCATCAAACGACAGCTCAGATATGCTGGGTGAAATGCGAAATGCTCTTCTTCTTGCTCGTGTTAAGTACGGCAGTACTGCGCTCAATGCGCGCGATGTCTTCAAGATGGGCTGCGAAAACGGTGCAAAGCTGCTGAACTTCGGTAAGGTTGGAAAACTTGAAGAGGGTTGGGCTGCCGACCTTGCATGTTTTGATATGAATTCAATTGCCTAC
>CADCOT010000094.1 GCA_902803145.1 uncultured Spirochaetales bacterium
AAAAAGATTTTTTTCATACCCTCCTTTAGTGTGATTTCCAAAGGTGCCCGGCGCTCTCTCCCATTCAGCCGGGCACCACTCTTTTTACTGAATACAGGTTTTTATGCTATACTCTGCTCATGGCAACAAGCAGACGCGATAAGGCAGATTCATACACATTAAGAGCTCACAGAGAAGGCTATCCTGCACGCAGTGTTTATAAACTGGAGGAAATTCAACAGCAAAATCGCATTGTAAAGCCCGGAGATAAGGTTTTGGACGTAGGAGCCGCCCCGGGAAGTTGGACTTTGTACACTCACAGAGAACTGCTTAAGGGCAACGGAGAGATTATTGCAGTAGATCTTAATCCGCTGAATCTCAACCCTGTGCCCCCTACTGTAACAGCCTATGTGGGAGATGCTTTTTCAAAGGAAATAAGGGAAAAACTGACATCTCACGGTCCCTTTGACGCAATTATCAGTGATGCAGCTCCCATGACAACAGGTAACCGTACTGTAGATACCACCAGAAGCGAATATCTTGCAGAACAGGTAGTATGGCTTGCAAAAGAGCAGCTTAAACAGCACGGAAACCTTGTTATAAAAATCTTCCAGGGCGGTGGTCAGCAAAAGCTTCTGATAGAGATGCGTAAGATGTTTTCAAAGGCCAAAACCCTGAAACCTAAAGCCTGCAGAACAGACAGTTTTGAGACTTATCTGATTGGACTTGATAGACTCTAAAAGACAATCTTGGTTGGCAAATTTTCATTTTTACCTCAAATCTTGGTTGGCATTTTTTCACTTTTTACCCCAATCTTGGTTGGCATTTTTTCAACTCAGGACTGTAATTCTATTCAGAGACAGGATTTAAAAAAGTAATCCCCAAATCGGGGATTACTGAGCCAAAATTCTATGAAGTTTTGCTGCAAATTCTGCAGGATCTTCAGGAAGTACGCCCTCTGCTATCAGGGCCTGATCAAGAAGAATGCTACTTGCATCTGAGACAAAACTGTCATCTGAGCTGTCTGCAATGCGCTTTACAAACGGGTCTGACGGGTTGATTTCAAGGATGGGAGCAACCTTTTCAAAGGTGTCCTGGCCCATTGCCTTGAACAACTGCTGCATACGGACAGTAGGATCGTAATCATCTGTTACAACTACAGCTGCAACATCTGAAAGACGTGTTGAACTCTTAACTTCCTTAACCCTGTCTCCAAGAGCCTTCTTAACCTTCTCTACAAGACCCTTGTTCTCTTCTTCGGCCTTCTTCTTGTCATCAGCGCTCTCAAAGTCATCCATGGCGCCGCTCTTGTTGATTGCCTTGAACTCAAGATCCTTGAACTTTCCAACTCCGGAAATGACAAGGTCATCAATATCGTCACCCATAAGAAGGACTTCTATGCCCTTCTCGCGGTACATTGCAAGAAGCGGAGATTTCTTAAGAGCTTCGGAGTCTGCACCGGCAAGGTAGTAAATTGCCTTCTGGTCGGCTGTCATACGCTCTTTGTAAGCATCCAAAGATGTCCATCCGTCAACTGAAGTGCTCTTAAATCTTACAAGACCAAGAAGTTCATCACGGTTTGCAAAGTCCTGATAAAGGCCTTCTTTGAGCGGTCTGTTGTACTGCTCAATAAACTTTGAATAAAGATCCGGGTTCTGGTCTGCAAGCTTTTTGAACTCAGAGAGAAGTTTCTTTACAGATGCGTTTCTGATGTTTGCCATAACGCGGTTCTGCTGAAGAATTTCTCTTGATACGTTAAGAGGAAGATCTTCAGAATCAATGATTCCGCGTACAAAACGCAGGTAAGAAGGAAGAAGCTCTTTCTCATCATCTGTAATGTAAACACGCTTTACGTAGAGCTTCACACCGCTCTTGTAATCAGCGTGGTACATATCGGCGGGAGCCTTTGTAGGAATGTAGAAGAGCGTTGTGTACTCTGTTGCGCCCTCTGCCTTTGTGTGGATGTAGAAAAGCGGGTCTTCTGTATCGTACCAGCTGTTCTTGTAAAAGTCGTTATAATCCTTTTCGGTCAGCTCTGATTTGCTGCGTGTCCACAGGGCTGCGGCGGTGTTAATCTGCTCTACCTTGTGCTCTGTTCCTGTGACGTTGTACTTGTCATCATAGGTGTTCTGGTCATAGGCAAGAAAGATCGGGTATGCAATGTGGTCTGAGTACTGCTTGATAAGCTGCTCAATCTGCCAGCGGTTTGCATATTCTTTGCCCTCGTCGTTCAGATAGAGGACAATCTGTGTTCCTGTATGGTCAAGCTGGGCTTCCTCTATTGTGTACTTCTCGTGGCCGTCACTGCTCCACTTCCATGCTTCCGTGCTTCCGTATGCACGGCTTGTTACTTCAACCTTGTCTGCAACCATGAAGGCGCTGTAGAAACCTACACCGAACTGGCCGATAAGATTGCTGTTCTGCTTCTGGTCCTGAGTAAGGTTTGCCAAAAACTGTTTTGTTCCGCTGTGGGCAATTGTTCCCAGATTTTCATTAAGTTCATCATGGGTCATGCCTATTCCGTTATCGCTGATTGTAAGGGTTCTCTTGTCCCCTTCTGTGAAACTGATATCTATTCTAAGTTCCTGATCGGGGCTGTTTCCTTCTGTAAGCATCTTGTACTTTGCCTTGTCCAGGGCATCTGATGCGTTTGAAACAAGCTCTCTCAGAAAGATTTCCTTGTGAGAATACAATGAATGAATAATAAGATGCAGAAGGTCAGAGACCTCTGTCTTGAATTGCCTTTTTTCCATATATGGTTAAGCCTCCGGGAGAAAAAATAATAAAATAAAGAGAAATCGGCAATAAAAGTCAGACAAGGTCTTTCAT
>CADCOT010000095.1 GCA_902803145.1 uncultured Spirochaetales bacterium
AAGGAATCAGGTGCGGCTTCAGAAGTACATCCTGTCCTGATCAGCTTGCACAGGCACTCAAGACCCTATGAAAAAACTGTTTCTTACCTTAGCTTTGATTGCTCTTGTTTGTCTTGGAGCCCTTGCGCTTCCTTCTGACTTCAGGCTCAGAGCTATGGGTAATGCAAACGCATGCGATACCAGCGACAACGGTATTATTTTCAACAACCCTGCCTCACTTTATTTTCATAATTCTGATACCTTTCTGAATGTTCACGTAAGTCTTTCGGATTATCACAAGAGCGGTGAAACTGTTGGCTGGCCCTTCCTCCCCGGAGGAGATTTTCATGCCCGCTTTGCAGGAAAATACCTGTCATTTACCGGAAGTGTCATGACACAATCCATAGCACATAACAATCACTATGACAGCATAAGAACCTTTGGTGCAGATATCTCGGCAACTGTCGGTTGGAAAGAAACTGCCTCGCTTGGAATCGGACTTAATGCAGGACTGAAATCCGAACGTGAGGGCTTTCAGGTAACTGATGGCAACCGCCTGACGGATTTTCTGAGAAATATGATTGCAGGCGAGTACAAAAGAATAGATGACTCTGAGTTTGCAGTTGTCCGTGTAGGAGCTCAGATTTCCTATGGCGGATTCAGAATAGGACTTGTAGCTCCTCAGGTTTATACCTATGAGAACAGAAGCGGAGTTTTTTCAGCTTCAGGACTTTCTGCAGGAGTTGCTTACAACGGAAGCAAGTACTACGGAAGAGCCAGACTTAACACCTTTGTTTTATCTGCCCTTGCAGAGATTCATAATCTGATAGATGAAGAAAAATCTCTCCATGTGGGGGCCGAGTTGTCCGTAAACATTACACCTTCAAACAAGTTTTCATTCAGAGCCGGCTATGATAGCTCTTTGAGTAATATGTCCTGGGGAACTCTCACATTGGGAGCCAGTGCCGTTTACGGAAAATTAGAAATTAACACTTTTGTAGAATTGCCTGTACAGGATCTGCGTACTGTTTCATATGCAGTTGATTTAGTATTCTACTATTGATGGAGGAAAACTTATGAACAGCATGACCGGGTATGGATACAGCGAATACAGTAACTCGGACTACATCCTTACCCTTGAGATAAAATCATACAACAACAGATACCTTGATATTTCATTCAGCTGTCCTTCGGTTCTGTCTCCATTTGAAATTGAAGTAACAGAGAGAATTAAGAAGGCTGTAAACAGGGGACATCTGGATGTTTCTCTTCACCTAAAAACAATAAAGCAGGATTGCAAGATTAACGTTGATACGGAGGTTGCAAGTTCCTACATAGATGCAGCAATTCAGGTCAGAGATATCTGTGTTAAAAAGGGGCTTTCTCCGGAGGTTAAGCTTTCTGATATTCTGGAAAGAGAAGGTGTTCTGACTCAGGTAAGAATGGAAACAGAGGATACTTACAAAGATGCCGTATTCGGATGTTTAGACAGTGCGTTAAATTCATTAATTGCTTCCAGAGCCCGTGAAGGCCAGGCAACTAAGGATAATCTTAAGAATCTGATAGACGGCATTTCCAAGAGCCTTAATACAGTTGAAAGTCATGCTTCTGAGCTGGAAAATCTGATTAAAACCAACCTTACTGCCAGAATTGAAGAGATGCTCGGTGACAGCGAATATGATAAGAACCGCATCCTTACAGAAGTTGCAGTAATGCTTATGAGATATACAATTAACGAAGAAGTTGTAAGACTCAAAACTCACATAAAAGAGTTCAATAAGTTGCTTGAAAGCTCTGAAGCAGTTGGTAAGAAGCTTGATTTTCTGTGTCAGGAGATGAACAGAGAGATTAATACAATTGGTTCAAAAAGCCAGATTGTTGAAATTAACCTTTCTGTGGTTGAAATGAAGGATAGTCTTGAAAATATTCGTGAACAGATAAGGAATGTTGAATAATGAGAATAGCAATATCCGGTAAAAGTGGCTGCGGAAACACCACAGTTTCCACCCTTTTGGCAAAAAAGACTGGTTTCCCTATGGTAAACTTTACTTTCCGTCAGATGGCTAAGGAGAGGGGAGTAGATTTCTGGACCTTCTGCGAAATGGCTGAAAAGGATGACAATATTGACCGCGAGTTGGATGAACGCATGGTTGAAATGGCCATGAAGACCGAAAACAGCATTTTGGGAAGCCGACTGGCTATCTGGAACATGAAGGAAGCAGATCTGAAGGTCTATCTGACTGCCAGTGATGAAGAGCGTGCCAGAAGAATCACCAAACGTGAAGGCGGAACAATTGAAGAACAACTTGAAATCACCCGCAGGCGTGATACCAACGATACTGAGCGTTACAAGAGAATATACGGTATTGATAACAATGACACTTCCGTTGCGGATTTGGTAATAGATACTGAAGGGAAAACGCCGGAGGAGATTGTTGACATCATTTTGAATGCATCATACAATCTCAAGGCTAGCAAATAATAAGGGGCAGAATCTTGAGTACTCCACTTAACATTAACAAACTTATTGATACTGATCAGAACGTGTATGAAATGACCTGTGTGGCCATCAAGGAAGCTGCAATCCTCTCTGAGGACAAGGAAGGCCTTGAAGAAATGGACAACAACCACGATAAGGTTGTTTCCGTTGCCCTGAACAAAGTTCTGGACAATGAAGTTGAATACACAAAACCTGAAGAAAACTGAGAACAGGATAATCTTTCTGTTCGGACCGACTGCAGTAGGCAAGACTGACTTGCTCTGCAGTCTTTTTTCGCGCTCATGCGAGGTTGTGAATGCCGATTCAGTCCAGGTTTACAGACACCTGAACATAGGTTCGGCCAAGGCCGATGCAGAAGTTCTGAGCAAGATTCCACATCATCTGATAGACATAAGAGATCCATGGGAAAACTGGAATGTAAATGACTTTGTAAGTAATGCTGACAAAGTATGTAAGGACGTCCAACTACGTGGAAAAATTCCTGTAATTTCAGGTGGTACAGCATTTTATTTTAAAACCTTCCTCTACGGTCTTTCAGAGGCTCCACCTGTAGATCCTGCAGTCAGGCAGGAAGTTTCTCAGTGGTTTGAGACAGTTGGTAAGGACGCCGCACATACTTATTTGGCATCTATAGACCCGGTCTCTGCTGCCAGAATTAATGTTAATGATACTTACAGAATTACAAGAGCTGTAGAGGTTTTCAAAACCAGCGGAAAGCCCCTGTCTTCCTTTGCCCTTCCGACCACAGTTCGCAACAATATGGACGTGGTAATCATAGGTCTTACCTGTGACAAAGAAGTCCTTGCAAGTAGAATCAGAAATCGCGTTAAGATTATGTTTGACATGGGTCTTGTAGATGAGATCAAAGGCCTTGTTGCCATGGGTGCAAAGCCCGAGTGGCAGAGCATGCAGGGTATAGGCTATAAAGAATTTTTCAATCATGACAATCTGTATGATGAAAGCATTGCTGAAGAAATTGCTATGAACTCCATCCACTATGCCAAGAGGCAGATGACTTTCTTTAAGAGTTTTGAGAATGTGAATTGGTTTTCACCTGAAGATAAGGCGGGAATAACTGCCCTTCTTAAAGATCGTTTTCCTGACCTTCCAGAAGAAGCTTGGCCCTCTGCGGATTTGTCTTAATTGTCAGGTTCTTCTCCTGAGTTGGAAGTACAAGACCTGTTTTTCCGTTTTTAGCACGTCTGAGGTATCTGACCTGGGTATAGTAAAGGTCCACAGACGGGTTTTCTCTGCCTTTTGAGTAAAAAGCAGCAAGATTTGCAGCATCAAGCATTACTTCAAGGGGAATTGTCTTTTCTTTTCTGTATCGAACAAAAACATAGCCGCCCGGGAAGTCTCTTGTGTGGAACCACATGTCATTGGGTTTTGCAAAGTGTCTGAGAAGCTCGTCATTTTCCTTTGCGTTGCGTCCGACCATTATGTTCCAACCGGCAATCTGAACATGCAGACCCGGATGGTTCTGAACAGGAGCGGACCTTTCTTCTTTCTTTTCAAGAAGATTTCTCAGCCTTCTCAGATCAGATTCCGGGTCATCTGTTACCGTAAGGGCATCTTCATAGCGCTTTTCAAGCTTTCCGTACTGATCTTTAAGCTTTTCAAGCTCTTCACAGGCATTCTTCCATGTTCCTTTTGCCTTCTGATACCTGTCATAGAAGGCTTGTACGTTGTCTCCGGCAGATAAAGAGGGGTTCAGCTTAACTGAAAAGACTTTTCCGCTGTTCCAATCTGTCAGTTCCATAGTATCTGAACCTTTTGGAATGCTGTAAGAGACGGCACTTAATAAATCTGCTTGGTTTTTAAGTTCTTCCCAGTTTGAATTTGCCTCAACAGACCTTGATGCGCTGATAATTGAGCCTTCAAGTCTGGATAATTCCCTTTCTTTCTGCTTTTGAGCCCTGATTCTAAGCTCTTCAAGGCTTTCTTCCCTCTGAGCCTGTGTGTAGTAAGACTCAATAAAGCTGTTAAAAGACCCTTCATAGTCTCTGATTTCAAACTTTCCCGGGTCTTCTGTACGAACTTCCGGCACAAAATGGCTTCCGCTTATCTCATCACGCCCGGGACGGCGCAGCATGAGGTCAAGAATCTTACCGTTTTCATCTGTAACAATAATGTTTGCACCGCTTGCACTGTACAGCCTGAGCCATATAACAAGGGCTCTTCCGTGGTTGTCCAAATCCCATCTTACAAGTCTGTCAAACGGCATTTGCATGCAGTTTTTTATAATTGAGCCTTCAATGTTTTTTCTGGCAAACTGCTCAAAACGTTGCAGTTTTTTCATTTTTTTAGGGCGGATTCCCTCAGAAACAATGTTTATTCTACTATTTTGTGTTCCTACTTCGGTATAGAAGTCAAACCTGCCTCTATCAGGTTTATAGAGCTGCCATGTTACTGAATGAAAGCTGTTTTGAATAACACTCTGAATTTTGCTACCTGTAAGATCTGCCTCTTGCAGAATCAGACCTATTTCCTTCCAATTCAGTGACATAGTACCTCCTTTATATCTCCGGCAAGGTAAAAAGAACCGCAAACCAGGATGCTGTCTCCTTCTTTTGTATTGGATAGTGCATAATCAACTGCATCCTTGGCTTCTTCTTTAAGAACAACTTCTGTTTCTTTTGTAATGCTCTTTGCTGTGTTGTACAGTGCATACGGGTTACTTTTTTTGAATGTACCCGGTCTTGAAATAACAAGTATCTTAAAGTTAGGAACTATTTCAGAGAGCATCTGTGAATCATTCTTTCCTTCTACGCAGCCAAAGATACAAAGGCCTTTTTTACCTTTTGTCAGTTCTTTCCAGCTGCTCATTAGAAAAGCAATGCTGTTGGATGTATGGGCTCCATCTATATAGAATAATCTGTTTTTGTATTCTACCTTCTCAAGTCTTCCGGGAAGCTTAGTCTCTTCAAGTGCTTTTTCTGTTATTCCTTTTCTATAAAGATTCAGTTTTCTGACTAAAAGAAGGGCTAAAGCTGCATTATATGCCTGAGCATCTCCGCTCATTTTAAGCTTCAGTTTTGCCTCAAAACCATCAATGTATTTCAAAGATACTGATTGCCCTGACTCGGAGCATTTTGTCTTTATTGAGGCAAGTTCATTCTCCAAGGTATAAATGCTGCTGTTACAAGAAGATGCTTCGGCTTTAAACACCTTCATAGCTTCATCTTTTTGAAGTGAAACAAATACAGGAGTATCGGGTTTGATTATCTTGGATTTCTCAGTTGCAATCTTCTCAATTGTGTCCCCGAGAATCTTTGTATGTTCAAGCTCAATCGGAGTGAGTACACAGGCCAGTGGAAAGAGAACATTTGTTGCATCAAGTCTTCCGCCCATACCTGTTTCAATTACTGCCCAGGAGCATCCTATGTTCTTGAAAAGGAGAAAAGCAAAGACTGTGTAAAGTTCAAATGTAGTAGGGTCTTCTACACTCTTAATTCCTTCTTTAAGTTCATCTGCTGTTCTGATCAGGTCTTTATCATCAATGAATGCTCCGCACAGCGTAAAGCGCTCTCTGTAGTCTGACACATGGGGAGACATATACAGTCCTGTTTTGTATCCCAAAGCCTGAATGGCATTTGCAATGAAAGCTGCCGTAGAACCTTTTCCTTTGCTTCCTGCAATATGGATTGTCTTGTATGAATTCTGCGGGTTGCCAAGCAGTTCAAGCATCCTTCTGACCCTGTCCAAACGGTATGTTTTTTCACTGTATTTGTCAGTGCTCCGTTCTAGGTTCATAAAGGAGTTCATGTACTGTATAGCCTGGTCAAAGCTTTCAAATGCCATGGGTACGATATTATTTCAACAAAGCACATGTTTCAACGTATTTGCATATAAAGGTGAATTGATCTACATCTAAACAAAGCTACAGAAAAATATAATCTCTTTTTACAGTTGCTTTTAGGTTGCTTTCAGGTTCAGAGCAATCTTTTATTGCTTTCCTAACCGAATAATACATATCAATCTTGTCAGATTCGTTCATATGAATGTTATAACTACTCAAATCACACCTGGAGAATGTATACGTATTTTCATTTGTTCTAATTACAAATCCAGAATCCACAAGTATTTCGTCACCTCTATTGGTTTTAATTAAGTCTCTGACTATTATAATTTCAGACACTTTCTCATCTTTTAAGAACTGTACGGGCGTCCACCCCTTCGTATAGAAACGATTCTTTGTATCAGTTTTCTTGACTGTGAAGCATGTTGCTTCATCATCAATTAACTTGTCGCCAGTCCAAAACCATTTAACTCCTTCTTCATACGAATATACTTCAACGGAAAACTGACCCATATTAAAACGGACCAATTCCATAAATACTTTATATTTAGGGAGATAATCACCTTCAATAGATTTCAGAGTTTTACCCTTCATAGAAGAGAATATTTCTATCATTTCTTTTTTTATTGTTAAATCAACCATTATTGCTTACCTCTGTATAAAATGGATTTTTTGAATTAATTCTCCCAACGTAACTTTTATTTCCACTGCTGGACTATCAATCGTTTTTGGATATGGTCTAAAAAGAATATCGACTCCATCACTAAGAAATGCTTTAATGCCATGATGATTCTCAACATACCTGTTTAAACCGCCTTCACTTATTTGGGAATAAAAATTCATAGCTGAGTTCATAGAATTATCTGTTTCTATAATCCGTACTTTCTTGCCAACTCCTTTTTTGCCAAACAAACCCATTTCATTCATCTCAAAGTGTTGAGCTGTATTTGCCAGATTTTGGGCATAACTGCTGTCTTCGTATGGTTTACGGGAAACCATGTCCTCACAGAACTTAATTACCTCTTCATCGTTATGCGACTCAATAGTATGCGTATCATTGACGTTATACTCATAAGTTTTCTCTGAAGCTGTTAAAGGTTCTTCGTCTTTGAGTTTGTAGAAGTATGTTTTCTCGTACTTGGTACTGATTCCCGAACCCAAAGCC
>CADCOT010000096.1 GCA_902803145.1 uncultured Spirochaetales bacterium
AACTCTGTCTGTCTATCATCAGCTTAACCTCAACGTTATTTCTCCTGTGGAGAGTATCACTTCACCTTTCTTTTCATCAAGGACATGCAAAGCACAGTTTTCATCTATTGCTGTTGCTATGCCGCTTCCGGTGCGCACCCCGGCTTGAAAAATATTAACTTTCTTTCCCAAAACAACACTTGCTCCTCTGTACTCATCAAGCCATGAAGGGCCTTTCTCTGAAGCAAGGTCGTACATTTCACGGACAAGTGTGTTTACAATATCAATTGCATCGCACTCCGGAGTCTGCCACTTTTTGTACAGTGTGTCTGCAATATCACGCACAGCCGGATCCAAGGCGTCAATATCGGTACAGAAGTTAATTCCGATTCCGACAATCACCTTGTCATTCACAGCCTGGGCAAGAATTCCTGCAACCTTCTTTCCGTTCAGGATTATGTCATTAACCCATTTAATACCAACCTTGCGATCGGTATTCTGCTCAATTGCCCTTCGTGTTGCCACAGCAGCCTTTGCAGTAAGAAGCATGGTACTGTCGTTGTCCAAAAGCATGCTCAAATAGATTCCGCCTTTAGGACTTTCAAAACTGCGTCCAAGGCGGCCTCTGCCCTGACTTTGATGCCAGGCAACAAGGACCTTTCCGCTTTGTGCACCGTCAAGTGCCATCTGCTTCAGAACTTCATTGGTAGAGGTAATGTCGTCGTAGTAACTTATGTCAATGTTCATAAAGCCTCCGCCCTGTCAGTTGCAGTTACGCGAACTTTGACCAGATCTCCGGGTTTTGCAAACAACGGAACATTGTCCGTAATCAGACGCATGTAGTTTCCCGAAAGGCCCTCCCAATGACCCTGTTTTCTGGTTTCCAAAATAACTTCGTTCTCACGGCCAACCTGGCGCTCAAGGTACTGAGAGTTCAGTTTTTCAGAAAGCTCTCTCAGGTTTGCAGCCCTTGCATCACGCAAACTTTCCGGAATTCTGTCCTTGGCCTTGAACAACGGAGTGTCGGGGCGCGGGCTGAACGGGAAAACATGAATGTGGGCAAAACCCTTCTCAATCAAAAAGGAGCGTGTTATTTCAAAGTCCTCTTCAGTTTCAGACGGCAGCCCTGTAATAATATCGCAGGCAAGAAACGGGTCAGTCTTAAGCTGTCTGATTGCCCCCACAACATAGTCCAAGTGGCTTGCGCTGTAGGTTCGATTTATACGCTTAAGAATCTTCTCAGATGCGCTCTGAATGGGAATATGGAAGTACGGCTGCATCCTGGGATCCTCAAGTTGCTTAAGAAGAAGGTCATCTATATGGTCCGGCTCAAGAGATGAAAGCCTGAAGCGCATATCAGGTCCGACAGCCGCAAGAAGCCTCTCCAGCAGCCCTCCAAGGCCCCTTCCCTCGTGGTCGTACATTGTCAGATTGACCCCGGTCAGTACTATCTCGTGATATCCGTTTTTCTCAATTTCAAGGGCCCTCTGAACGGCGGTATCTGCATCCAGGAACGTGCTCTTGCCTCTGGCGATGTGCACACGACAGAACGCACAGTTGTTATCACAACCGTCTTGAACCTTCAGATAGCTTCTTGTGTGGTAGCTGAAGTTACTTGCCGCATAATCAAAAACAGAACCCTCGGATACAGCCTTACGGTTGCAGAAAAGAGTAATGGTTTCAAGAACGCTCTTACTCGGATTCTGGGCAAAAAAAGCCGGCAAGGACAACAGTTCCTGCTTTCTTGTAAGCGGAAGAACCCTCACATTGTCTCCAAGAGCCTCAATCTGATCCGGACTTACCTGAGCATAGCACCCCGTTACAAGAACAGGAGCCTGTTTTGAGAACAGCCTGATTACCCTTCTGGCCTTCTGTTCAGCCTTACCGGTAACCGTACATGTATTTACAATTACAAGGGAAGAACCCATCTCCGTGTCAGACACTTCATGCCCGGCATCGGCAAAAGCCTTAGCAACAGCTTCGGATTCACATTGGTTCACCCTGCAACCCAGAGTATAAACAAATACCTTCATAAAACAGTTTTGATTGTAACCAATTGCCCGTTGTGAGTCTATTTATTATAATCAGCCGAATGAAGAAACTGGTTTTCCTTGTACTGGCAGTTGTATTCATAATTCTCGGAATCATAGGACTGATTATCCCTGTAGTGCCTCAGGTTCCCTTCTTTGTAGTTGCAGCACTGCTAATTGCATCAGTTTCCGAACGCTTCAGATACTTTGTAATCTCCTCAAAAATCTACAGAAAGCATCTTAAAGATTACGTTATGAAGCACGGCAGAATAAAGAAAATTCTTCACCGCAAAGATGACAAAGATGACAATCAGTCTCTGAGCAACGGCATTGACATGCAGTGAGGACCGCCGCGGCCTCTGGAAAGCTCCGAAGACTGGATTGGAATAGTCTTTATTCCGTTGTCCTCAAGAATCTGATTTGTAACAGTGTTTCTGTCATAAACGACTACAGTTCCCGGCTCAAGGCAAAGAACATTTGAACCGTCATTCCACTGCTCACGTGAAGAAGCAATTGTATTGGATCCTCCGCACTTGATAATGGTTACGTTGTCCAGTTCCAAATACCTTGAGAGAACAGATTCAAGGCTGCCCTTTACAGGCTGTGCAAGAACCTTACCCTTTGCACCTCTGTACACCCTGAAGAACCTCATGTTTCCAAGAACACCGGGATGAACAAGAAACACATCTTTGTCTGCCTGTGTAAAAACAGTATCAAGGTGCATAAAGGCTCTGAGACTGGGAATATCAACAACGATTATGTTCTCAACAGCACTCTCTTCATCAGAGAACAGATTCTTAGCCAAAAGCTCAATTGCCTCTGCACTTGTTCTTTCACTGAAACCTACGGCAATTGTCGAAGGACTGAGAACACAGATATCTCCTCCTTCAATGTTGTAAGGAAGATCTGTTGTATAGCAGCGCTTGGTGTTACTGCAAAAATCCGGATGATAACGGAAGATATACCTTCCGTAGAGGGTTTCACGGTTTCTGGTGCGGCTTGCCATGTAATTCAAAGAAAGACTGTGACCGATAACTGCCATAGGGTCTCTTGTAAAGTAAAGATTTGGAATAGGTTCCACAACAAAGCCGTCAGTATCATTGACAAGCCTTGTAAGAGGTCCTCGGTTTGACTTTGAAAGTTCAGACTCGGCAATTCCCTCCATTGTCTGGAGAACCAGCTCATGAGGATCTTCAATATTCATGAGGAACCTGAAAAGCTCTTTTCTACGTCTGAGGGCACCGGTGCCGGCTTCGGTGAGAAAATCTTCAATGAAAGCACGTCTTACCTTAGCATCCGTACCAATAGCCTGGGCTGTCAGTTCAGACAGATAAACAACCTCTGTCCCGTTGTCTTTAAGAACTTTTGAAAAGGCATCATGCTCAATCTGAGCACGGTCAAGAAAAGGAATATCATCAAACAGAAGTCTTGAAAGATAGTTAGGGGTAAGATGTTCAATCTCCCCTCCCGGTCTGTGAAGCAGTACTTTTCTCAGTTTCCCTATTTCACTTGTAACACCAATTTTCATATCTTGCCTCAAAGAAGATTCATTCTTGACAGCAGGACCGCAACACCGGTACTGCATGCAGTTTCAGTTCTCAAAACCCTACCTCCAAGAAGGACAGGCTCAAAACCGCTATCTGTAAAAACCTTTCTTTCCCTGTCAGACCATCCGCGTTCAGGACCTATGGCAACAACTGCCTTCTTGAGGGGATTGCAGGAAGAAAGTGCCTTTGCACCTACAACATTATCCAAAAGGTAGAGAGATGTGTTTTCAGTACCTCCCAGAGACTTGATAGCCTGAGCAACATTGTCTGTAAAAACTACATCCGGAAGGCCTGCATGGGCACTTTGCATTGCACCTTCCTCCAGATACCATCTGTACTCTCCGCTGCTATAGAGTGTGCTGTTGCGGTAGGATTTTTCTCCGGTATCGGATGTGCAAAGAACTATTTTGCCCACTCCAAGGCTGACAGCCTCTCTTAGAATTCTCTTCATGCAAATTGGCCTTACCTGAGCAACTATGAGAGTGACAGGATAAAGGGACGGAACAGAAGACGGGTTGTAATCAAACTCAATTCTATTTGTGTCTATATGCTTTACAACTGCCGTCCCTTCGCTCTTGTTGATTATTCCCATGCGAAAAGCATTGCCTTCCTCAAGCTTGAGAACTTTGACAATGTGGTCAAATATTTCCCCGTTTTCAGACTTGAGAATCTGCTGTCTTTTCGGCATGTCATCAAACAATATGATATTCATGGCTAGATAATAGCACAGAAGAAGAATAGAATGTCACTACAGATGAAAAGATGTTTTACTGTTTTTGTCATACTGTTTGCTCTTTTTGCTGTTTCTGCCCATCCGCAGACAGAAAAGCTCAGTGTGGCAATGGACATAGCAAAGGGAGAGACCATAACACTTAACCCCTACATTGCCTCTGACAATGCATCTGTAGTAATCCTGGATAACCTGTATGAAGGTCTGTTTGCCTACGATCCTCAAACAGGAAAACCAATGCCGGCCCTTGCTGAAAGTTACAGCGTTTCTCAGGACGGTCTGTCATGGACTTTCCGTTTAAGGGAATCATATTTTTCAGATAACAGTCCTGTAACATCAAAAACATTTGAAATATCTTGGAAATATCTGCTTCAGGGACCCTTGGCAAGTAACTTGGACTTTCTGAGCAGTATTGATACTCCGGATGAAAGCATCTTAGTAATAAACCTTAAATACCCGATATCATACCTGCCTTCACTGCTCTGCCAGCCTTGTCTTGCAGCAGTCAAACCATCTGACAGCAGCGTATTCAGCGGAGCATATAAGGTTATGCTTCAGACTGAGAAAGAAATAGAACTGAAGAAAAACCCCTACTACTGGGACAATACCGGATGTGATGAAATTGTCATACACATAGGCTCTGATTCCGACTTTTCAGAAGATTTTCTTAACGGAGGCATTCAGTGGTCCCTTGCGCCAATTGAAAATGCATCGGACTACATGAAGGTTTCGCCCCTGTATGGAACAACCTTCCTTTACTTCTGCTCACCTGACGGTTTCTTCTCAGACAACAACGTTCAGAGGGCTCTTTCACGCCTTATTCCCATTGATTATCTGAGAATGATTCAGAGTTCTATCATTCCTTCAGATTCCCTTGTACCACAAAGCGGTGCTCAGGCAGAATTTGAAACTTCTGTTTCCCAAGATCTGAAATATCTTTCATCAGACTCCGAACTGCCTGTTCTTAAGATTGCTGTTCACAGAGGTGATTCAACCATTCTATCCGGGCAGCTTATTCAGGAAGTCTGGTCTTCAAGACTACACACAACTGTTTCTTTGGATACAGTTCCCAGTACTGTCTATACATCAAATCCAAAAAACAATCCCTATGATTTTTGCATTATCACATGGATTGCAGACTACTATGATCCTACAGCCTTCCTCTCGCTGTTCCGCTCAGATGCTTCATACAACCTGGCCAGATACAACAACCCCGAGTTTGACAGGCTGCTTGAACTTGCTGACAAGCTTGAAGACAGAGACCGGTACCTTCTGAAAGCAGAAGAAATTCTTTTGGACAGCGGAACTGTAATTCCAATTTCCACTGCAGTTTCAACAAACTTTGTAAGATCAGATCTTATTGAAGGCTGGTACCCCAACCCGCTGGATATTCACCCGCTTAAGAGCATCAGATTCAAACAACACTAACCCAAATAGGAAGATGATCAGACACTCCGCTTAGGGTGTTTCTGTCCCATCTGTTTGGTAAACCCTCTTCATTTGTTGTAATTCCGTCCATTTCCACTCCCCACCTGTCAATCATGTCTGATGAAAGAAGAATATTGTCATAGCACAACCAACGCCCGTCATAGTAATACGAACCAAGACTTCCTCTTGGTACATCTTCCCAAAAACACCTCCAAGATTTGAAATCAGAAATGACATTCCCGTCCCACGGTTCTTCGTTAAAGTCTCCTGCAATGATAATCAGGCAGTCCGGATAATCGGCTTTGGTTAAAGAGGTCAGTTCTGACAGTGCCTGACCAAGAAGGGCACGCAGTGCTGTGTTTTCTTCTGTCTCTCCAAGGTTGGATTTGGCATGAACTGCAAAAACAAAGACAGACTTTGAATCAATTTCAAACCGGGCTTCAATGATGGGTCTAGCCCCTTCTATTCTGTGAACCCTAACTTCTTTCATGGGGATTGAACTGATAACAGCCAAACTGATTGCTCCGCCGTCTTCTGAAGCAACTGCATGCCAGAGGTAGGACTGTCCAAGTTGAGCCATAAGATCAAGAACAACGTTTTGATTTTCAACTTCATTAAGGACAATTATCCCGGCTCTTCCCAGATCTCCGTCTTTCAGAACAGTCGAGGCGGCCTTGAGCCTTGCCCTGTATGCATTGTCGTTCCATCCGTTCTGATGCTTATACTCTGAGTACTCTGTTCCGTCATTAACACTGTCAAAGATATTCTGAACATTCCAGGATGCAATGGTAAAACCTGCCTGTTCTTCTTTTTCACATCCGCTGCATGAACACAACAGCAGCAAAGCAAGAATTAATATGACGAGTTTTTTCATAGACGCCTCCGCTTATTATGGTGCGGCAACGTCAAAAAGTTTCCCTGAATATTCCTTTAAGAGTTCGTTCGTTTGTCTTCCATTTGGGATTTACCCTTACACGTAAATCCAGTTCAGGACTTAAATTAGGAAAGATGGCTTTTATGTCTTTGAAAGCAGCCTTACGAATTTTTTTAATGTTCTCGCCGCCCTTTCCGACCATGATGCCTTTTTGGCTCTCACGCTCAAGATTTATGAAAGCTCTGATCCAGACTTTTTTCTCTTCATCCCTGTATTCAAGGTCGGATATCTCAACATAAATTGCATGAGGAATTTCATCACGAACGCTGTTCATTGCCTTTTCACGGATAATCTCTGAAATACGGAATTCAAGATCCTGATCTGTGCGGGCATCTTCAGGATAGAGCATTTCTCCTTCCGGAGCATGGGAGAACAAGCAAATCAGAAGCTCATCCACGCCTTCATCATCTAAAGCAGAGACCTCAAGAACCTCTCTTCCGGGCAATGCTTTTGACAGATATTCCCGGGCACCGGCAATAGTTTTTTCATCAAGCAAATCCGACTTGTTAAGGCAGCAGACAACAGGCCTTGAAAGACCGCTCAGCATGTATGAAACCGCCTTTTCCTCATCTCCGGGAGCACGTGTTGCATCCAGCATGTACAGCACAAGGTCACACTCTTCCAGAGTTTTTTCTGCCACTTCCTGCATACGGCGATTAAAGCTTTTTTCGGAAATGTGCCACCCCGGAGTATCCATGAAGATAAGCTGTCCCCTGCTGTCGGTGTAAATGCCTCTGATGGCGTTTCTGGTTGTCTGGGGCGTGGGCGATGTAATTGAGACCTTGGTCTCACATATAGTATTGACCAAGGTCGATTTCCCTACGGATGGTCTGCCAATGACTGCACAGACTGCACACTTCATGAAATTAATACTTCCTCAGGACAGAAAGGCTTCTTTCTTTTCCGATAGTCTTGATAAAGAGTGCAAGTTTGGGGCCTTTTTCTTTTCCGATAAGGGCCTTGTAGACTGCAGTAAAGAGAACTGTGTTTTCTACACCTGCTTGGGCTGCTGCATCATAGATTCTCTGAGCAAGATCTTTTTCATCTGCACCGTCCCAGCTTTCAACAAACGGAACAAGTGCCTTTACAGCCTTCTTCTCCTCATCTGAAAGAGCTACAACTTCTGATGAAGCATCTGCAACTGAGAAGCGGAAATCTTCAGGTGAGAACTCTGTAATCCAAGTCCATGCACAGCGGCATCTTGTCCTAAGTCTTTCTACCTGCTCGGGTTTTACATCCGGCAGTGAAGCAATTACACTGTCAATGTTTCCGCTGTAAATCTGAAGAAGGTTGCAAAGGTGTCTGAACGGAACCTGATAACTTTCGCATGAGGGAACTTTATCAACCTGGCTCAGTTCGTAAACTCTTCTTTCCTGGGCAGCTTTCTTTTCATTTACAGGAAGGATTCCAAAGTAACGTCTCTCACAGTTGTCGTAGTCTTCATAGATTTTGAGAACATCAAGATCAAATGAAATAGCAAATTCTGTATTGGGTCTTGTTGAAGCAAACAGATAACGGGCAACTTCAGGAGTATAAACAGCAAGAACATCGCCAAGGCTGACAACCTCGCCGGAGGAGGAAGAAATCTTACCGCCGCGGCCCTTGATGGAGATAAAGTCATACTGGAATGAAACCGGGGCGTGACCACCGAAAAGCTCTACAACCTGCTTGGAAGTATCAAAGCTTCCGCCCTGGCTGTGGTGGTCCTTTCCTGCGGGCTCAAAGTCTACACCCTCGTAAACCCATCTCATGGGCCAGTCAACACGCCAATGCAACTTTGTGTACGGTGTGTTGCGCATGTCTATGGTATCTTCCTTGTTCAGGTCATTGTCGCGGTAAGTAATTGAGTACTCTCCGTCCCAAGAAAGGATTGTTGTGTTGTCCTTGTCTGTGAAGCGTGAGAACACGGCAATTGGCCACCAAGAATCATCCAGAGGCTCGGTTCTGTACTTGTTCAGAATCTCAATAATCTGGCCCTTGCATGAAAGGGCCATCTTCATCTGCTCAGCATAGATGCTGTTTCTGTAATTCTGAGCCTGATAGAGGTACTGCGGATGAATGCC
>CADCOT010000097.1 GCA_902803145.1 uncultured Spirochaetales bacterium
CTTGAACACCTCAACAAGCTTCCTCTTGACTGCCGTCAGGTAATGCTTTTGGCTGACGGCCAGATCCGCCTGACAGCTTTAGGCGGTACCACTATGGTGAACCAGATGCGTGCCAACCACAACCTTGGAATCCTTGAAACCTTGGTTCTGGGGCAGGCTTTCATTGCCTCAGGCCTCATGGCCTCTTCAGTAAAAGGTAATGACAGAATCCAGCTTAGCGTTGAATGCGGCGGCCCGATAGGAAATATCTACACAGAAGCATGGGCCTGCGGAACGGTAAGAGGATACCTTCAGAACAATCCTATTAAAATTGACAAACCTCTTGAGAGTTCAGACCTGTCCCTTCTCTACGGACCAGGTTTCATAAACGTTTCAAGACTGCTTGAAGGAAGCAGAACCCCGTTTACCGGTCAGATAATGATGGAGTACGGAGATTTGGCAAAGGACCTTGCCCTGTACTACACAAAAAGCGAACAGACTCCGACCATGTTCACACTGGGAATTCACTTTGATAAAAAAGGCCGTGTAACAGGAGCCGGAGGGCTCTTTTTACAGGCCATGCCCGGCTGTACCGACAAAGTGCTTGAAGAACTCCAGGAGGAATCGGCAAAGCTGCCGTCCATAGGACTTGCAATGAGCAAAGGCATGGAGGTAAAGGACTACTGTCTGGCAAACTTCTCACGTTGGGGAGTTCAGGACATTGCCCAGCTTCCACTGCTCTTTTCCTGCCCGTGCAACAGGGAAAACTACAGAACCTTCCTTTCAAGCCTTCCGGCTAAGGAAAAGGAAGAAATCCTTAAAGAGAACAAGTGGCCTCTTGAACTTGAATGTTTCAACTGTTCAACGGTCTATTCATACAGTGAAGAAGAAGTAAGGGAGGCTTTCAGATGATTTTCTTTGCATCGGCTTCTGCAAACCAGAATGATTTGGTCGAAAAAGAAGCAATCAAGGCAGGAGCAACAGACATAAGAACCTCTTCAGGCGGTGTTGAGTTTTCAGCAGACCTTGAAGCAGCTTATCGCTTTGCTATGTGGACACGCTGCGCAACAAGACTTTTGGTCCTTGTGCACAGAACAGAGCAGCTGTCCAGCACGGATGAGCTTTATGAGCATTCACTCACCCTTCCTTGGGAAAACTGGTTGAATCCCGATATGACATTCTCAATCACTGAGACGGTTTCTGACTGTCGCTGGATACGCAACAGTCACTTTGCAGCACTCAGGCTCAAAGATGCAATTGTTGAGAGAATGAGACAGAACTATGAAGGTAACAGACCTGATGTTGACAGGGAAAATCCGGACATTGTTTTCCATCTTCATGTAAACAGAAACCTTGTAAGCTGGTACGTTGATTTTGCAGGAAGAGACCTTCCTCACAGGTACTACAGAACAGGTCAGACACAGGCTGTAATGAGCGAGTATCTGGCTTCTTCAATTCTTTTGAGAAGCCCCTGGCAGAGAAGCCTTGAGGAGGGAAATTCTCTTTTGCTTGATCCTTTCTGCGGAAGCGGAACAATTTGTATTGAAGCTGCCCTTATGGCAACTGATACAGCTCCGGGTCTTATCAGACCTGACCGCTTTGCCTTCTTCAAGCTTCCCATCCACAAGGACGAGGTTTGGCAGAAGATTTTGGACGAGGCAGAGGAAGCTCAGCATGAAACAAGTTGCCGCTTCATTGGCTATGACATCAGCCGCCGTGCTGTTGAAATTGCAAAAGAGAATGCCAGAAATGCAGGCGTTGATTCAATTGTCAGCTTTGAAGTGAAGGACTTTACGAGTATATCGTCGGAAGACGTGAAAGAGCTTGGAACAGGCTTCATTGTTACCGACCCGCCCTACGGAGTCAGGCTTGGTGAGACCGATGTCTACAAGCTTTGGACTTCAATCGGAGAGATTCTGTACGACAGGTTCGGAGGCTGGAACATAAGCATAATCTGCGCTGACCCCAAGCTTTTGGGCTGCATTGAGCTGAAACCTGAAAGAACCAACATCCTTATGAACGGCGGTCTGGAATGCCAGCTTGCCCACTACTATGTTTTCAACGAAGAAGAGCGCGCTGCCCTTACTGAGAAGGCCAGACAAAAGCGCGAAGCCCGTCTTTCTGCACCGCTTACTCCGGGTGCCCAGATGGCAGCAAACCGCCTTACCAAGAACCTTGCTTCCATTGGAAAAAAGATGAAGGAAGAAGGCGTTACCTGCTACAGACTGTATGATGCCGATATGCCTGAGTACAGTGCTGCCATAGATGTTTATGAGGGAAAATGGATAAGCCTTCAGGAGTATGCTCCCCCTGCTACAATCAAGGAAGAGGATGCCTCAAGACGTCTTGAAGAACTGGTGCTTGCAACCGAGAGAATTACCGGAGTTGACTACGAGAACATCTTTGTCAAACGCCGTGAAATTCAAAAAGGTGCTAAGCAGTACACAAAGCACTCCACCCCTTCAGATTCCCACTTCTTTGTTGTTTGGGAAAACGGACACAGGTTCATTGTTAATTTCCAGGACTACCTTGATACCGGAATCTTCTTGGACCACAGACCTGTCAGAAAGATGATTGAGCAGATGAGCGCAAATAAGAGATTCTTAAACCTCTTCTGCTACACAGCAAGCGCAACTGTCTATGCAGCTGCAGGCGGTGCTCTTTCAACTGTCAGTGTTGATGCAAGCTCTACCTATCTTGACTGGGCTTCAAGAAACATGCGCCTGAACGGCTTTGATACAATGAACCACTTCTATTACAGAAGCGACTGTATTGAGTGGCTACGAGGCAACAGGGACACTTTTGACCTTATCTTCTGTGACCCGCCCACATTCTCAAACAGCAAGAGCCGTTCTTCATTTGATGTCCAGCGCGACCACGGATACTTAATCCGTTCCTGCATGAGACATCTGTCACCCAACGGAACTCTGATCTTCTCAACCAACTTTACCAAGTTCAAACTTTACGGTGAGCTTTGGGAAGACTTTGAAGTTAAGGACATTACCGCCCAGACTATCGGTGAAGACTTTGCCAGAAACAGCAAAATTCATACCTGCTATCTGATTAAGCACAAGCCTGTATCACCAAAAAAAGTGCACTATTCGCACCTTGTCAGAAAGGTTGTCAAGAAAGATAATTAAAAGGATGGGTACATAGCTCAATGGATAGAGCGTATCCCTCCGGAGGATAAAATCCGGGTTCGATTCCCGGTGTACCCTTCCGTAAAAAATAAGGAGATTATTGGAATTATGAAACCGACACTATTAGTACTTGCCGCTGGAATGGGTTCAAGATACGGTGGAATCAAGCAGATTGATCCCGTTGGAGCCCACGGAGAAACTCTTCTTGACTACAGTTGCTATGACGCCAAGAAGAACGGATATGGCAAAGTTGTCTTCATAATCAGACCCGATATTGAAAAAGACTTCAGAGAGCGCCTGTTTGACCGCATTGCCCGCAACATGGACGCCGACTATGTCTTCCAGACCCATGACAGTCTTCTTTCCGGGAAGCAGAAAGAACTGAGCCTTCACAGAGAGAAACCTTGGGGAACAGTCCACGCTGTTCTTTGTGCAGAAAAGGCCATCAACACCCCGTTCACAATTATCAATGCTGATGACTACTACGGCTCACAGGCCTACGGCATTCTCAGTTCCTACCTTTCTGGTCTTAAGAATTCCGATACTACACATGCCATGGTTGGCTACATTCTCAAGAACACAATGAGCCCCATGGGTTCTGTTTCTCGCGGACTGTGTAAGGTAGATAATAAGGGCCTTCTTGTAAGCATGGTAGAGAACACCAAGATTGAGTTTGCAGACGGCGGAAAGATTGTTTCCCACATGCCAAACGGCGACGACTGGCTTACCGGTGACGAGGTTGTTTCAATGAACTTCTTCGGCTTCACTCCCAAGGCCTTTGAATACATGAACCTCTACTGGGATCGCTTTATTGAAAAGAATGCTGCAGAGCCCAAGGCAGAATGTCTGCTTCCAAACTGCGCCGGAGAAATTGTCAGCACCGGAAACGGAACTCTCAAGGTCTTCTCAAGCCCCGACAAATGGTTCGGAATGACTTATCGTGAGGACCGCGAAACCGTAAGGCAGAATCTGGCCCTCAAGACCCAGCAGGGCATTTATCCCGAAATGCTCTGGGAGAAATGAAAATGAAACGCGCCTTCCTGGCCCTTGCACTTTTGTGCATTATTATCATCCCCTCCTTTGCCAAGGAGGGTGATGTTCATGTTACACGTACCACCACTGCCGTCTTCAATGTTGACGGTGGTGTTGGTGTAAATATCAGTTCTGAAGACAATACAAAAACCTTCGGTGTATTCGGGGCTGTCACATTCACCCCTGCAAGTTTCTCAAAGGTGAATGTAGGTATCAAGGCAGAAGCTTCCATCAATGGTTTCAGAGGTGAAGATCCCAAGAAGATTGGACTTACCGGACTGCTCACTGCCCGCATGTACTTCAAGAAATCTTTTGAAGTCTATGCAGGTCTTGGTGCCAGATACCTTATCTGGAGCATTGTCTCCCTTACAGACTTCAGCCACGGCTGGGGAATTGTTGCCCAGGGCGGCGCAAGAGGAAGACTCAGAAACTGGCTTGGCGTAGGTGTCCAGCTCTCGTACCTTAAGGGCTTTGACAGCATCTCCAACCAACTTGAAATCCAGCTTTACGGCAGCATTGAGCTTTAATTAAAGTAAGTATTTTCTTATCAGTGCCTTTATGTAATCTATGCTTAGAGGCACTTCTGATGTTTCAAACGACAGTATCAGTTCTGAACCCGGAAATACTCCTTCGCCGGAGTACTCCATCACCCTTCTTATGTTCTTTGTCGCATATTCAGCATTGTCCATCATGCCTAAATGCTCCCAATAGTAGGTTCTTCCTGTCCTCCTGTTAAAGCAGGTAAAATCCGGATATAAATTGCTCTTTCTGCTTCCCACACTGATATGATAAAAGGGGCGTTCATAGAGATATGGCACCCCATGCATTTTCAGCGCTTCTGCTATTATCAATTCTGATTTGGAGCGGACAATCTCTCCATTTGAAGTTCTGAATGTCTTCTCAATCTTTATAGGGTTTTCTCCCATGAAGACTTCCCTTCTCCATTTTTCCACCTCATCCTCATCATTGAAAATATCAGTGTCAACAAAACTGCGTAGTTCTTCTGGAATACTGCTCAGAATAGTTTCTGCGGAGGTATCGGTCCTTTTGAGAATTGAAATGCATTCTTCAATCTGTTTGCGCTCTTTCTCTACAACTTCTTTTAATTTGGTGTTGTACAGCTTCTGAACAAGAGGCCGAATTTCTTTAGCATTGCCTTTCCTGATATATGCTCCATTTTTCTGAGAAGAATCAGTGCGCTTGTAGTAATAACTTCCTCCATGAGTTTTGCGAATACTGATAATAGCCTTAGGCCCTTTTGCAATCAGGTAATTCAAGCGTTTAAGGATTACCAATAATTCTTTGCGCTCTTCATCAAGCATGTTAATTATATGTTTTATGTTCATAGTCCCTTATGTTTAAATTGAAGTTCGATGATATACCTTAAAAACTGGCCATTATCATCGAATTTTTCGATGATAAGCAAACAATTAAGCATCAAATCATCGAAAACCTTAAATATTAAATCCACATATCACCGCCTTCGCGCATTGAATAGTAGTTCTCATCAGTAAAAATCAGGTGATCCACTACCTCAATTCCAAGAATCTGACCAGCCTTTTTGAGTCTGTCAGTCAATTCAATGTCTTCACTACTTGGTTCAAGGCTGCCTGATGGGTGGTTGTGGGCAAGAATGACAGAAGTGCCCATGTGCTTGATTGCCTCAATGAAAACTTCTCTTGGATGCACAAGAGTTCTGTTTACAAGACCGATTGATACTATATGGGTATGCACCACTTCCAAGGCACCATTTAAGGTAATGGCAATAAAATGTTCCTGACGCCTGTCACCATAATGACGAAGAATATCATAGGCATCTGAAGAGTTACGCAGTTTTCTTCTGCTGTTTCCGCCTAAGCGACGGCCAAACTCAACTGCAGCCAGAAGTTTGGAAACCTTGGCGGCTCCAAGACCCTCAATTCCTTCAAGGGCTTGTCTGGAAAGACCTCCCTCCTCTGCAATTTTCTTTAATATCTGTTGTGAAATGCCGTGTACAGGCATACCCGGCACGCCGTTTCCCAAGATGACGCAAAGCAGTTCAATATCAGACAGACTCTCTGCGCCCTTGTCAAAAAGTTTCTCCCTGGGCCTCTCATTCAGGGGCATTTCCCTGATTGAGCCAAACTCAATTTCTTTAAGGTTGTACTTCATACCCTTATAATGGTTCGTAAATGCCTTTTTCTTTCCCCTGTTTAGGGCAGTTTTGTGGTAGAATAATGAAGGATTATGAAAAAAATATTTCTTGCTTTGGTTTTAATTGCAGTACTTGTGTGTCCGGTTTTTGCCGGAGACAGAGGCATTAAATTTCTGTTTGGAAATGATTGTTGGACAGGCGCTCTTGCGTACAACAACGATGATTTGCTCTCCTACTCGTTCGGCCTTGAATATGAGGCAGAAAAGTTCAGCGTTACAGTAGATGCCATGGGCTTTACAGGCCGTCTTCTCAATGACAGATTTGACATAATTGAAGCATACGGAACTTACAAATTGCCTTTGGCAGTTGAGAACCTGACAGTAACAACAAGAGCCGGATTTGATTTGTACGGCTTTATGCATGTGGATTACTTTCAGAACGCACTTCACAGATCAATGAAGATACCAGAGGTGCATCTTCCCTACTCAAAGACAGACATATCATTTATCCCGTACATTGATGTAAAAGCTAGTTACGGACCTTTCTATGCAGATCTGAAAGCCAGATTCGGATTTGAATACAGTGAAGCAATCGGCGTTGAATACAATTATGACCTGATGAGTTTTCAGGCAAGTTATGAATTCATGCAAAATGCCATCTCTGAAGTGGTTCTTGAAAAGTATCTGAGTGAAGCATCCGGAGTCAGAGCCGGCTATTCACTTGATCTTGGAAAGTATACTATGGATTTTACATTTAACGTGATAACAGGTAACGGCTATACAAGAATTGCCATTGCTCCGTTTGCAGAGTGCCCTGAGCATAAGTTTTCATATACTGTTCTTCCCTATTTAACAATGTCGCAGTTCAAAGAGAGATTCACATCTCATGAAGTTGATGTAACTGATAACATCATTGTTGTATCTCGCTACAACACCGGCGGAGATGAGGGAAAAAAACGTGAAGACGGCTGGATTTGGGGCGCCGGATACTCCTACAATCTTGGCAATTTCTCATTCAGAGCAATCGGACAGTACCTTCATATGTGGTTCAGAGAAGTTGAAGGAACAGGGTATAAAAATACACGCTCAAACCATGTTGGTCTGAGCGTGGAAGCAACAGCTTTCTTAAGGGTCTACAAAGACTATAAGCTGAAACTTGTGGTCGGAGCATCATACTTTACCGGATACGGATTCGGATATGAGCTTGGCGGCGGTTTCAGCCTTTAAAGGCCAACCTGAAATCAACCCTCAAGTTTTTTATAAACTCTGAAACCTGTAAAGACTGTCAGAATACCGAGCAGAATTGCTACAACTCCGATAACTGTAACTGCAATTCCCATAATCTCTGTAGGATTCATGAAACAGAGAATTGCAATAATAAGGTCAATCAGTGCTTCCCATGCAAAACCTGAAACAGGAAGTGCTGCATTGATTTTGTGAAGCATAAATGCGTTCTGAATTGCAACAGATCCGGAAATGACAAGACCGATTGCAAAGATATAGATGTAGGTTGTAAAGAAGGCTGCTCCTGCTGCAAACGGGGAATAAACGGCAAATGCACCAAGAAGAATCATTGCAACACCCTTACAGATTGCAAGAGTCTTTGTTGCACCCTCAAACTGCCACTTATACAGATTGACCAGTGTATAAATACCCTCAAGGACGGCAATAATACCGGCAATAACCATAACAACTTTTACAAAGCCTTCCTGATGTGTGATTATCAGGATACCGCCAACAACAATGAGAATGCCGATTATGGTATTCCAAACAAGTCTTCCAAGACCTTTCTTCATGTTATTCCTCCGTAAATGAAACAAGTTCAATATCAAAAATCAAAAGACTTTGAGGCTCAACAGTAGGTGAACCTTGCTTTCCATATCCAAGATCCGGATGGATCCAAGCGGTTATCTTGCTTCCGGCGTTCATCTGCATTACTGCCTCTGCAAAACCGGCAACAACGTTTTCCAAATCAAATGATACAGTATTTTCACCGGATGTGCCGATAACTTTTCCGTTAAGGTCGGTAAGAGTGTAAATTACATTGACGTTGGCATTCTTTGAGGGAGTATTGCCGCTTCCCTGTACAAGGACTTTATACTGGAGACCGCTGTTTGTGGTAATTACTCCATCCTTTTTTGTATTTTCTGCAAGGAAGGCCTCTGCAGCAGCCAAATTGTTTACTGCCATCTGCTCAAGTTTTTCAGTGTAGTAGCGATTAACAATAGCATCTATTTCAGCATCTGAAACAACATTGCCGTCTTTGTAGTACTGAATTCCGGCAATGAAAGCATCAAGATCCATATCTTCATAGTTTTCTGTGTACGCCTTTGCAAAGTTGTTACCCATTGCATAGTAGTACTCCTGTCTGGCAGTTTCTGCTTTGAATTCTGTAACAGTTGAATTGTTCTGATTTTTGGAACAGGAAACAAAACAAACTGAAAGAATGCAAAACAAAACAATCATCAGTTTTTTCATTTGTATAATTCTCCCTGATAATAACCGTTTTCTTTCATGTAGGAATCAAGCATACGGATAAATGAATTCTTGTCCGGAAAGCCTGTGGGAGACACAAGCCTATTTGACGGTGTTTCACACATAAGCCTTTCTATAACAGCCTCAGGCCTTATCCTCCTGAGAAGAAATGCAACACTTCTGATATAGGAATTCACATCCGGTGCATCTGCTTTTCCTTCAAGGTAATTTACATACAACGGGGTATCTTTGACAACATTTAAATTGTGTATTTTTATGAAGCCTGCCTCGCTTTTGTTAAAGACATCAGCTGTCATCTCAAGCTCTGCTTCCCCTTCTCCGGGGAAACCTAACAGAGTGTGAACACAAAGCTCAAGTCCGGCATCTTTGACAATTTTGGATGCATCAAGAAAGCATTTGACATTGTGACCGCGGTTCATTGCAGAAAGGATTCTGTCGCAGCCGCTCTGAAGGCCCAGTTCAACACAAACTTCAAGTCCGCGCTGCTTGTAAGAGGCAAGAAGCTCTGTTTTTTCACGGTCTATGCAATCAGGTCTTGTAGAGACAATAAGCTGATCCCATGTGTTTCCTTCCAAAGAAGAATCATAAATCTGCTTCAGAACACCTACAGGTGCAAAGGTATTTGAAAAGGCCTGAAAATACAGGGCAAAGTGCTGGGCCTTGTATCTGCGGATCATAAATTCACGACCGCGGTTTATCTGCTTGAGGATATCGGCAGTTCTGCCGGCGGTGCCGTCATAGGTGCGCTGATAAGCCGCAGTGGCGCCAAGTGCGTCGCAGTAGACACAGCCGCCGCTTCTGTCTGACTTACGGTTGGGACAGGAAAAGCCAGCATCTACGCCAACTCTCCAGATGCGATAGCCGTAGGTTCTTTCAAGGTATGCGGGATAGGAATTCCAGGAAAGTGCTTCACTCATCAAAGCGCGCACCGACTATCCAACTGTTGCCGTTTACAAAGGCAACGTGGTCCATTTCTTTTTTTGAAGGCAACTGAAGGCCGTTTATCCAAAGAACAGAGTCTTTGCAAACAACGCCAAGTCCCTTCTTCTTTTCAAAAGCAAAAATGCTGCCTGCAGGTAGCCGGGGCACAGATTCTTGGTTTTCAAGTTCTTTAAAACCGCCATAGACAGAGGTAATCATTATCTCCCTTCCGTCAATATGGGCACGAGCCTTGGGCCACGGATACATTGCCCTTACCAAGGCGTGAAGCTCTGAAGCAGGTCTGTTGAAATCCAAGACGGCCATTGAGCTGTCTATCATTGTGCAGTATGTTGCACCGCCCTCCTGTGCATGACTTGTACAGCCTTCAATGTTGCACAGCACCTGAGGAACAAAAGATGCAGCAGCAGAGGCAACCTTTTGTGTAAGGCTTAATGTGTTTTCAGTTCCGTCAAGATCAAAAGAAGTTGTAGCCCAAATGTCACCCTCGTCCATTTTTTCAGAAATGGTCTGAAGAGAGATAACGGCCTCTTTAAAGCGGTAAAGAATCTCATGCTGGATAGGAGACGGTCCTCTCAGAAGAGGAAGTGCAGACGGGTGAACATTGAACGTTCTGTCAAAAAGGGCAAGAAACTTAGGTCCGAATATCTTTCCGAATGCAAAGGTAACAAGTGTGTCCGCCCCTGTTTCTCTGACAGCCTGACGGGCCTCAGTTCTCAGACTTTCAAACTGAAGAACAGGAATTCCAAGCCTGAGGGCTTCTGCTTTTACAGGGGATGGCTGAAGTTGTTTTGACCTTCCAACAGGCTTATCAGGGGCAGTCAGTACGGCCACAACATCCAAAACTTCGGACAAAGAAGAAAGAAGAGGAACTGCTATTTCAGGAGTTCCTGCAAACAGAATCTTCAATTTCAATGTCTCCTTTTAGCTTTTTTCAGAGCCTCCTGCTTCTTAACAAAAAGCTGCTCCATTCTAGTTTTTTCTTCCTGATCAAGGTGGTCAATGTACAGAATTCCGTTCAGATGGTCATTTTCATGCTGGATAGCACGGGCAAAAAGTCCTTCAGCATTGACTGTAAACGGCTTTCCCTCAATATCCTGGGCGCAGATGCTTACCTTCAAGGGGCGCTCTACTTCGTGCTCAAGACCGGGCAGACTCAGACAGCCCTCGTTATACATACCGGTTTCCACCGATGTCTCTATAATCTCAGGATTAACAAAGGTCTGCTTAATACCCTCTTCAGATATTTCAATTACGAAAATACGTTTTGTTACGCCAACCTGAGGTCCGGCAAGTCCTATGCCTTCTGCCTTTCTCATGGCCTTGTACATTTCTTCTTCAAGGTTTTTGAGTTCGTCATCAAATACGGTAATCTTTTCGCACTTCTTATGAAGTACTTCGTCGCCTAATTTTCTAATAGTCATATCATTGATAATAATGCATATAATCAGAGCATCTCAAGCGGGTCAACATCCGTTTCAAGAATAACAGCAGACGGGACCTTTATCTCTGAAAGAACAGAAGAAACAGCGCTGAACATTGCCTGCGGTTTGGAACTGCGAACAAGGACCTGGAAGCGCCAGTAGTTTCTGACGCGTTCCAAGGCACACTCCTGTGCACCGAAAACCTCAAATCCAGGGCCTTTGGAGCGCAGTTTTGATGCAATTGTATCTGCAACAGAAAGTGCTGCTTCACGATTTCTTGATCTGAGAACAATGTTTATCATTCGTGAGAAAGGCGGAAAGCCTGTTTCTTTTCTTATCTCAAGTTCTCTGTTCAGGAAACCCTCAACATCCATGTTGGAGGCACTTTGAATTGCAGGACTGTCCTGCATTCGTGTCTGGATTAGCACCTGGCCCTGAGAATCTGCCCTACCGCTTCTTCCGCCTACCTGAACCAAAAGATCAAAGGTTCTTTCATCTGCACGGAAGTCAGGAACCATAAGAGTGCTGTCTGCAAGAACAATTCCTACAAGAGCAACCTTTGGAAAGTTCAGGCCCTTTGCAACCATCTGTGTTCCTATGAGAATGTTTATCTCCCCCTTTCCAAAGCTTTCAAGGGTGGAGGCAATAATCTTTCTATCAGCTGAAACAACATCTGTATCCAAACGTGCACAGACGTAGGACGGAAACAGTTTTGTAACCTCCTGCTCCACCTGTTCGGTTCCGAATCCGGAGTACATTACATCCAAGGAACCGCAGGAAGGGCAACTTTTAAGCGGACGTTGTCTATGACCGCAGTAATGGCAAACCAACTCCCCTGTTCGTTTGTGGAATGTCATGGCAACATCACAGTTCGGACACTTGAGTTCATATCCGCAGGTTCTGCAGTGGAAATAGTAGCTGTAGCCTCTTCTGTTGAGGAACAGTATGACCTGCTTGCCACTTTCAAGAACAGACTTCATCCTGTCAATCAGAAGCTGGCTGAAGAGGCCTTTTTCTCCCCTCATGTCTGCCACAGTAACTTTGGGAAGCCTTCCTCCTCCAAGACGCTTTGTAAGGTCAAGTCTGACCATTTTGGAGCTGTCCTTCATAAGGTTCCATGCTTCCAAACTTGGAGTTGCGCTACCCATGACAAGCTTGCCGCCGCATTTGGAAATCCTGTGCTGGGCTACCTGGCGTGCATGATATCGGGGATCGTTTGAACTCTTGTATGAGTTTTCATGCTCCTCATCAATAATGATGAGTTTAAGGTTTTCAAACGGAGCAAAGACGGCGCTTCTGGCACCGATTACAAGGCTTACCTGTCCGTTTTTAATCCTGCGCCATTGAGTGATTCTCTGGGCATCTGTAAGGGCAGAATGAAGAATCGCTACGTTGTTTTCAAATCTTTTCAGGACCTGACGGGCAAGCTGGTGTGTCAATGTTATTTCCGGAACAAGATAGATTACCTGACCGCCTTGCTCAATGATCTTTTCTGCACACCTTAAGAAGACCTCTGTTTTTCCGCTACCCGTTATTCCATACAGGTAGAACATTGATTTTTCAGAAC
>CADCOT010000098.1 GCA_902803145.1 uncultured Spirochaetales bacterium
CTGGACATTGTCATGAAGCATGGCTTTACACCTTTCATCACACCGGACGTTGCAAAAGAAGAGATTCTTGAAGGAATCGGTTTCAACCCCCGTGGAGCTGAAAGCAACATTTACACCCTTGAAGAAGAAGGAACAGCCCTTGTAGGAACTGCAGAAATTACACTTGGCGGATACAACGCAGGTAAGGTTTTTGCAAAAGAAGAGCTTCCCATTAAGATGACAGGCCTTTCACACTGTTTCAGACGTGAAGCCGGTGGAGCCGGTCAGTATTCAAAGGGCCTTTACAGAGTCCACCAGTTCTCAAAGCTTGAGATGTTCATCTTCTGTCTGCCTGAAGAAAGCTCAAAGATGCATGACCACCTCCTTGCCATTGAGGAAGAGATTTTCGGAGGCCTCGGTCTTGCCTACAGAGTTGTAGATACCTGCACAGGAGACCTTGGAGCCCCTGCTTACCGCAAGTTTGATATTGAGGCTTGGATGCCCGGCCGTGGCGATAACGGCGAGTACGGCGAAGTTACCAGTACATCTAACTGCACCGACTATCAGGCACGTAACCTCAAGATCCGCTACAAGACTGATGATGGTAAAACAGAGTATGTTCACATGCTCAACGGAACTGCAGTTGCAGTATCAAGAGCCATGGTTGCAATCCTTGAGAACTACCAGAATGAGGACGGCAGCATAAGTATTCCAAAGGCTCTTGTTCCTTATACCGGATTTGAACGTATATGCACCAAGTAATAACAAGCCTGCTTGAAACTGACCTATACAAATTCTCAATGGGCCAAGCCATTTATCACCAGTTCAGTGATTACAGAACAACATGGACTTTTAAGTGCAGAAACACAGATGTGTTCTTTACACGTGAAATGGTTGAAGAGATAAAGCGCCAGATAAAGCTTTACTGTTCTCTGCGCTTTACAGAAGATGAACTTGAATACCTCAATTCCATAACTTGGATTAAAGGTTCATATGTAGATTTCCTAAGGCTCTGGGCACCTAGATTTGAAGATTTCACAATAGGAACTGATGACAGTTGCGGCCTTACAATTGAAACCCGCGGAACCTGGCTCAACACTTCAATGTACGAGATTCCAACTCTTGCCATAGTCAATGAAGTCTACTTCACAATGGCCTATGATTATGCAGACCTTCAAAAGAGCTTTGAGGAACGTTTGGATAAGAAAATTGAAGGACTTGAAAACGGCAAGTACAGACTTGGAATGTTCAGTGAATTCGGAATAAGACGCCGTCTTTCATCACAGGCACAGGAACTGGCAATCAAGCGTCTGATGGAGACCAAATATGCAGATTCTGTGTTCATGGGAACTTCAAACGTCTACCTTGCCAAGCAGTTCGGAATCAAGCCTGTAGGAACCATGGCCCACGAGTGGATAATGTGCGTAGGACAGGGAAACCACAAACACAACCCTGCATATTCAAACTGGTATGCACTGGACAGATGGGTTTCAGAGTACGGAGTTCTGAACGGAACAGCACTTACAGACACAATCACCACAGAATGCTTCTTGCGTGACTTCAGACTTACATTTGCAACACTTTTCTCAGGTGTACGTCATGACAGCGGGGATCCCTTTGCTTGGGGAGACAGGATGATTGAGCACTACAAAAGTCTTGGAATAGATCCCAAAACAAAGACTCTTCTGTTCTCCGACAGTCTGAATTTTGAAAAGGCAACAAAGATAAAGGATTACTTTGACGGACGCTGTAAAGTTGCTTTCGGAATAGGAACCTACATTGCCAACGACACAGACGTTCCTGCCTTGAATATTGTCATGAAGACAACCCTTTGTAACGGAATGGATGTTGCCAAGATTTCAGATGTTCCCGGCAAGGGAATGTGCAGAAACGAAGACTACGTTGAGTATCTGCAGCGCTGTATAGACTGGCGCATGAATCACTGATCCAACTGAGAAGCTTTTTTAAGAATATGACCTTTTGAACCGAGAGCATGGACAACCTTGTCCATCTCTCTTTTTTTGTGCTCGTTCTCAGAGAACAGAGAATCCTGAACCGGGGCGTCTCCGTTGTAAGTTTGGTACAAGCCAAGGCCGATAAGACGGATTCCTTCGCCTTCGTTCCACTTTGATGCAAGAAGTTCAACGGCACAGTTGTAAATCTGATCTGAGTTCAGAATTCCGCTTTCCGGAGTGCTCTGAACGGTGATTGTTCTGAAGTCACCCCATCTGAGTTTCAGTCCGACAGTTCTTGCCATTACCCCTTCATCAAGTGAGCGTTCCATTATTTCCTTACTCATTCCAAGAAGAACAAGCTGCAGAGTCTTACGATCTGAAATATCGTTCAGGAAGGTAGTCTCTGTGGAGATTGAATGGCTTTTTACCTCCGTATTTCTCATTCCCGGATCAATTCCGCGGCAGGCATTGTAGACGTACTTTCCCATGGCATTGCCGCAGATTTTCTCAAGTCTTTCCAACGAAAGTTCTCTTACCTGCGCGGGTGTAAAAAGACCTTTTGAATTAAGAATCTTCAGGCTACTCTTTCCGATTCCCCAGATCTTTCCCAGCCCGATTGTGTCTATGAAAAACTCTTCCTTCCCGGGACTTACCATGCACAGTCCGTCAGGTTTGTTGTAATCCGAAGCCATCTTTGCAATGAACGGCGATGCTGCAATTCCAATGCTCAGAGTAATGCCTATCTCTTTCTTAATTCTTTCCTTGATTGTGTTTGCAAGAGCCTTTGGCGGGCCGAACAGCAGCCCGGTTCCTGTCATGTCCATCCATGCTTCATCTATTGAAACCTGGTTTATTACCGGGGCGTATTCTCTCAGTATGTCCATGACCTGATGGCTTACCTTGCTGTAAAGTCTGTAGTTTCCGTCTACAAAGATGGCTTGAGGACAAAGACGGTAGGCCTGCATTGACGGCATTGCTGAATGAACGCCGTACTTTCTTGCTTCATATGAACACGTAGAGACAACGGAACGCTGGGAAAGGTGTCCTACAATAAGAGGTTTGCCTCTATATTCCGGGTGCTCGCGCTGTTCTACAGATGCAAAAAAAGCATCAAGGTCAACGTGAAAGAAAACAGGTCTTTCATTCATATAAGCAATAATACTATAATCACCATATGAAGAAAATTGAATTTACTCCGTCAGGCATTTGCGCCAGACATATTACTGTTACACTTGATGACAATGACATTGTCCAGAGCGCTGAATTTGTTGGAGGATGTGACGGTAACCACAAGGGACTTAATGCTCTTATCAAAGGCATGAAGGCATCTGAAGCTATCCAGAGACTTGAAGGAATCAGGTGCGGCTTCAGAAGTACATCCTGTCCTGATCAGCTTGCACAGGCACTCAAGACCCTATGAAAAAACTGTTTCTTAC
>CADCOT010000099.1 GCA_902803145.1 uncultured Spirochaetales bacterium
ATTTTGCATTACATAACGGACAAAACTGTACGATCCTCTGGGGATAATCAGATCTATAAGTCCTTCTGCTGCAAGCATTTTAGCTACATCATCCCTGGTTTCAAGCAACTCTATCCAATCAGAGGTAAGGAAGCTGTCCTTACTAACATCTGTAATGACCTTATAAAGGGCTCTGTTAGTATTGCTGGCCTCACTTCCGCCTTTGAGAACCAGGCAGTTTCCGCTCTTAAGACAGAGCGATGCAATCTGAACAAGAGCATCCGGTCTGGCTTCAAAAATCATTCCTATTACGCCGATTGGAACGTTTATTTTTTCCAGAAACAGATTGTCATCAAGTTCCTCTCTCATCAGGACCTTTCCAACAGGGTCGGGCAATGATGCAACCTGTACTACAGACTCCACAACAGTATCAAGCTTTAATCTGTCAAATTTAAGGCGTGAATAAACAGCAGGGGAGAGGTTGGCAGCATTGGCCAAATCTTTGCGGTTTTCTTCAAACAGATAGTCTGCATTAGACTGCAAAGCAGAGGCAATTTTCAAAAGCAAACTGTTTCTCTGCTCTGTAGTTGAGTCTGCCATAATTGCAGTACATTTTTTTACTTTGTAAAGGTCCATGCCTAACAATAATATTTCTTTTCCAACCTTGCAATGATGACAAGTGAAAACATACAATTGTATGTATGAAAACAGGTTTTATCGGATGCGGAAATATGGGCGGTGCAATTGCATCGGCTCTGTGTCAGAAAAGCGGCTATGAGGTATCGGTCTACTCTGCCGGTAAGGGTGCCTCTGAATTTGTAAAGCAGCATAACAATGTATTTCTCAGAACTTCTTTGGAGCAACTTGTACAAAACAGTGATGTTATAGTGCTTGCGGTAAAACCTCAGGTTCTTCCTTCTCTTTACCAGGCTCTCAAGCCTTATGGCAAGACAAAGAAATGGATAAGTCTTGCAGCAGGCGTTTCTCTGAAAACGCTGTCTGAGAGTATTGGAAGCAAGGATATTGTGCGTTTTATGCCCAATGTTGCGGCAAAGATAAACAGTTCTGTAACAGCTGTTGCTGCTGCCCAGGAAGCTGATAAGGACTTTGTCCAAAAGACCTATGAAATTGCTTCTTCTTTCGGAAGTGCCTTCTTTTTGGATGAAAAACTCTTCAGCGCCTTTATTGGCGTAAGTGCATCGGCCATAGCCTATATCTTCCAGTTTATCCACGCTCTGGGGCTGGGAGGCTGCAAGGAAGGAATTGCCTACACAAAGGCCGTAGAGATGGTTTGCGATACTATGAAGGGCGCCGTGGGGCTGATTGAGAAAACAGGAAAGAACGCCGTGGATCTTGAAGCTTCTGTTTGTTCTGCTGGCGGAACAACAGTGGAGGGCGTTAAGGTTCTTGAAGAGGCCGGATTTAACGGAATTGTGATGGATGCAGTCTTAGCTGCTTCAAAGCGCGCCAAGGACCTGGAAAAAGCATAATATGAAGGTTTTGTTTGTAGTTAACGGATTCTACGCTGCGGGAAACGGTCTTTCTGCCTCTGCAAGAAGGACTGTGGATCAGCTGCGTGAACTGGGAGTTGAAGTCAGAACTCTTTCTCTTGCAAACAGCGATCCTAACGGTCCTCAGCCTGATTATCCGCTTCCTCCTACAAATATTCCTATCTTTGAAAAGCTGATTGAAAGACAGGGCTACATGTTTGCCCATTCAGATAAGAAGATTATCAGACAGGCGCTGGAGTGGGCCGACCTTCTTCATATTGAAGAACCTTTTTGGCTGCAGGTAGTTGTTTGCCGTATTGCAAAGAAAATGGGAGTACCCTGTGTTGGAACATACCACCTTCATCCTGAAAACCTGTTCAGTTCAATTCACCTGAGAAAAAGCCGTTATCTGAACTGTACTACAATGCTTTTTTGGAGAAGAACGGTTTTCAACAAATGCCGCATTTTGCAGTGTCCCACGCAGAATGTTAAAGACCGCCTTGTAAAGTGGAACTTCAAGCCGGAGCTCCGTGTTATCTCAAACGGAATGCTTCCTGATGAAAACAAAGCTGAGAAGGTAAAGATAAAACATGATGTATTTACCGTAGTTTCCACAGGGCGTTACTCAATAGAAAAAGACCAGATAACCCTGCTTAGGGCAATGAAGTACAGTAAGCATGCAAAGGAAATTCAGCTTGTTCTAGCAGGCCGCGGTCCGCGTGAGCAATATTTGAAAAAACAGGCTTCCAGACTGCTGGAAGCAGGATTTCTCAGTTATCCGGTTAAGTTCTGTTTCTGTACTTCAGACGAATTGAGAAACCTCTATTTAAGCAGTGACCTCTATGTTCATTGTGCAACTGTAGAGGTTGAAGGCCTTTCCTGTACAGAGGCCCTGGGCTGCGGTCTTGTACCGGTAATTGCAAAGGCAAAATTCAGTGCCACATCCCAGTTTGCACTTGATGAAAACAGTCTGTTTGCAGAGGGTAATTCCAAAGAACTTGCCCAAAAGATTGACTGGTGGTTTGAGCACAGGGATATTCTTGAGAAGCAGAGCAAAAAATATGCAGAAATGGATATTAAGTACGATATAAGAGATTCTGCAAAACAACTGCTTCAAATGTACAAAGACGCACTTGCAATGGATAGTTGACAACATACCCTCTGGGGGTATATCTTCCAGGTATGGAAAAAGATTGTTGTACCAGAACAAAAGAAAGATCTCAAACAGAGTTTAAAGACCTGATGAACCGCTTAAAACGTGTGGAAGGTCAGGTTAGGGGAATAGAAGCAATGCTTGAAAGCAATGCATACTGCCCGGATATTCTTGTGCAGGTTTCTGCAGTTACAAGTGCTCTTAACAGCTTTAGCCGTGTTTTACTCTCTCAACATATGAAAACCTGCGTAAGAAACGATATCCTTGCAGGAAAAGACGAAACAATTGATGAAATCTTGGACACCTTAAGGAAGATGATGAAATGACTCAGTATGATGTTACAGGAATGAGCTGCGCAGCCTGCAGTGCAAGGGTTGAAAAAGCTGTATCTTCAGTAAAGGGTGTTTCAAGTTGTTCAGTGAGCCTTCTGACAAACTCAATGGGAGTTGAAGGAACCGCGAAACCTGAGGATATTATCAAGGCTGTTGAAAATGCCGGATACGGTGCAAATCTGAAGGGAAAGAAGACGGATGAAAAAAAGTCATTGGAAGATAAAGAAACACCAAAGCTTTTCAAGCGCCTTGTTCTTTCTGTCTGTTTTCTTTTAGTTCTGATGTACATTTCAATGGGCCATGCAATGTGGAATTGGCCGGCACCGGCTGTATTTGACAACCCGTTGATTCTTGCAGTTTTTGAAATGCTTATGGCAATTGTCATAATGCTGATAAACGGAAAATTCTTTACATCAGGCTTTAAGGCAGTGCTTCACGGAGCTCCTAACATGGACACCCTTGTTGCAATGGGCTCCGGTGCAAGTTTTGTCTATTCTGTTGCAGTTTTGTTCTCAATGCTCAACTCAGTTTGGAACGGAAATATGCAGCTGGCAATGCACCATTCAATGAATTTGTACTTTGAAAGTGCTGCAATGATTGTCACCTTGATTACAGTTGGAAAGACTCTTGAAGCCAAGGCAAAAGGCCGTACAACAGACGCCCTTAAGAGCCTTATGAAACTAACTCCGGATACTGCAGTGATACTGGAAAACGGGAAAGAGAAGACTGTAAAAACTTCTGACATAAAGATTGGAGACATATTCATAGTCAGAGCCGGGGAGAGTATTCCGGTAGACGGAGTAATTGAAAGCGGAAACACATCTGTAAATGAAAGCGCACTGACAGGTGAAAGCATGCCTGTTGAAAAGGCAGAAGGTGATTCTGTAACAGGGGCAACAATCAACCTTACGGGCTATATCCGTTGCCGTGCAGTCAGAGTTGGAGAAGATACAACTCTGAGTAAGATAATTGCAATGGTTTCAGATGCTGCTGCTACAAAAGCACCGCTTGCACGCATTGCAGACAAGGTTTCTGCAATCTTTGTTCCAAGTGTTTTAGCCATTGCCTTGGTAACCCTGATTGTTTGGCTGATAACAGGAAAACCGTTCAGCTTTGCTATTTCCCGCGCAATTTCTGTTTTGGTTATCAGCTGTCCCTGTGCCCTGGGTCTTGCAACTCCGGTTGCAATAATGGTCGGAAGCGGTGTTGGTGCCTCAAACGGAATTCTGTACAAGACTGCAGCTGCAATGGAGAATCTTGGAAGAGTGAGTACCGTTGCAATGGATAAAACCGGAACAGTCACTGAAGGCAGGCCCGTTGTAACGGACATTATCAGTCTTAATGGGAACGAACGGCATTTAATGGAACTTGCAGCTTCTGTTGAAAAAACAAGTGAACATCCTCTTGCAAAAGCTGTGATGGAAAAGGCTTTGGAAATGGAAATCACTGCTGTAGATGCATCTGATTCAGAGACCCTTCCCGGCCTTGGAATCAAGGCAGTTATAAACGGTAAAACTGTCTATGCAGGAAATCTGAAATTCATGCATAGAATATGCTCAGATGCAGTTTTTCCGCAAGCAATATCTTCTTTTGAAGACCAGGGAAAGACAGTTCTTCTTTTTATGGAAGAAACTACACCTGTGGGAGTAATTGCTGTTTCAGATCTGATCAGAGAGGACTCTGCAAAGGCTGTTTCCGAGCTGAAGGGCATGGGCATTAAAACAGTTCTGATTACAGGAGACAACGAGAGGACAGCTAAGAATATCGCCGGTCAGGCGGGCATTGATGATTACATTGCCCAGGTTCTCCCGGACGGAAAGGAAGCAGAGGTAAGAAAACTTCAGAAAAGTGGAAAAGTGGCAATGGTGGGTGACGGAATTAACGATGCTCCTGCCCTGGTCCGTGCAGATACAGGTATAGCAATAGGCGCAGGAACAGATGTTGCAATTGACGCAGCAGATGTTGTGATTGTCAAAAATCGTCTGACAGATGTAAGTGCTGCCATCAGACTCAGCCGGGCAACGATTAGAAATATCCATGAAAATCTGTTCTGGGCATTTATCTACAACATTATCTGTATTCCGCTTGCAATGGGCGTTTACGGACTTGAGATGAAACCTGTTTACGGGGCTGCGGCAATGAGCCTTTCAAGCTTCTTTGTCTGTATGAACGCACTCAGGCTGAATCTTTTGAAGATACACAGTACAAAACATGACAGGATTATTAAGGAGAAAAAGAAAAAAATGACAGTTAAGACTCTTAAAGTTGAAGGAATGATGTGCTCTCACTGTGAGGCACGTGTTAAGAAGGCTCTTGAAGCTGTAAACGGAGTAGAGAGTGCTGTTGCTGACCATGAAAAGGGTACAGCAGTTGTTACACTTTCTTCAAAAGTTGAAGACAGTGTTCTGAAGAAGGCTGTTGAGGACCAGGATTACAAGGTCTTGGAAGTAAACTGAACAGAGTACATTTCCCTGTAGATGGGTCCGTCCGGAGTAAGTGTGCTCTGGTACAAGGTGACTTCGTTTACAGGGAATGAAAGAGGTTTGACCTCAATGCTGTTAAGCTGGCAGTTCATAATGTTTATCTTTCTGCCAAGGGTTATGTGAGCTTTGAAGGGCTTACTCTCAAAATGAATTCTTGAATCATGAACTGCCTTGTACACAGTTGAAACAAGGGCTTTGAGGTTGTTATCCGGTCTTACACTGCACCAAAGTGTACTTTCGTGTTCAAAACCAAAGTATCCAAGCTTGTCCAAGGTAAGTGTAAACGGGGCAATCTTGTCAGCCTGAACAGCTAAAAGCCTTGCAAGAATATCGGCCTGATCGCGGGAGATATCGCCTAAAAAGGCAAGGCTCATATGAAAGTTTTCAGGGTGGCTCCAAGTGCCCTTGCCCCTGTTGGTCAGCTTGACCTGCGTTTGAATATCTTCTAGGTGCTCAACCACTTCGTCAGTTAGATTCAATGCAAGAAAAGCTCTCATCAGATTATGTCCTCCGGACGTACTTTTTCCTTGAATTCAATATCTGCTTCAAGGATTTTCAGGTTTCTGATTTGGATTTCTTTAAGCTCCGGGCGCTTAAAAATCTGAAGTTCTACTGCTTCCCACAAAAACACCCAGGCAACAATGTTAATCGGCTCCAAAAAGTCTGTTCTCCAGCCGATAGTCAACGGAAGAAAGATTCTCAGAAGGATGAAGAAGGCACCTGAAATAAGCATGAAGATCATGTTGCGTCTGTTGCGTTTCAAGTCTTCCTGAACATCTATGAATTCTTCTCTGTAGTAGTTTTTGATTGCCTTTCTGTAAAGGTCCTGCTCTGCAAGGCTCAGGTTGTGTCCGGTTATTTCAAAGATAATCTTCTCATCGCTGTCAACGGACATGTTTTTCATGTAGTAGTTCAGAAGGAAGGCTGTTTCGTCGCTGATACAGGGAACTCCGTCCATTGAGAGGGGAGAGAGGAAGTAATCAACGTCATTTACGTGAAGTTTTATCAGCCTGTCACCGTTCTCATTAGTCTCGTAGGGTTCGAAAGTTTCGAGTTTTTTTGTCATTTCCCTGATCTTTTTTGAACGCCTGAACATGCTTTCATTCTAACCTAAACTGCATTTATATGCTATGATGTTGTTCATGAAACGTCTGATTATAGTTGTATTAACAGTTCTTTTAGCAGCAGGTGCAGTTTTTGCATTAGACCTTGACAGCTTTACAAAGCGCTTTGACGACAAGTCTGCATGGCAGTCTTCTCTTGATGAACTTGAGAAAATGCTTGACCAGGCCTCTTCAAACGAGGAAAAAGCTGAAATCTACTGGCGCATGAGTTTATTTGCATGTTACCTGGGCTCCAGCCAGGAAAAAACTGCTGACATGAGAGTTTGGTATGAAAAAGGCATAAAGTATGCAGAGTTGGGAATGGAGTGTGATCCTACCAACAGAAACTGCCTTCTTTGGCACTGTGCCTGTATTGGACGTGATGTTCAGACAAAGGGCCTTTCTTCTCAGCTTTCCGGCGTTGATACCATGCTCAAGGACCTGAACAAGATTATCAACGAACTTGGTAATACAGACTTTTCAGAAGCATGGCACGCACTCGGAGAAATCTACTGGAGACATCCGTTTAAGTCCACCTCCAGTGCTGTAAGTTTCTTCCGCGCTGCTATTGATACAATTCCGAAGGGCGAGGTCAGGGTTGTAACATACCGTTGTCTTGCAGAATCCCTTTATTCAAGAAACTGGAGTGCAAAGAAGAGGGCTTCAGAATTTGCTTCCATGCAGAAAAAGTGGAATGCAGATAAGTTCAAAGACACAATTGAGAAATATTCTGTCTATGAAGGAAGAAACGGCAGTGACGTAAGACCTGTATGGACAACAGTAAATTTGGGTAGCATGTCAGACAGACAGGAAGCAAAAGTAATTCTTACCTATGTCAAACTTCTCTATGAAAAATCCGGCGTAAAAGGCTATGCAGAGGAAAAGGACTACAAGGAAGTTCTGAATCTTCTTGCAAAGTGGTGATTACTTCTTAAACTTTGCAACTGCAGTACGTTTTGTAAAGATTTTCTCAAACCTCTTAATCTCTGATTCTGTCATTGCGCAGCGTGCAAACTGGTCTTTCAGAAACTCCAGAGTGTAAGAACGCTCTTCATCGGATTTGAAATAACCAAGCTCTTCAAGCGCATCAAAGCATTTTTTGGCTCCGGCATTTACCCGTTCAAGATTCACTATGTTTCCGCCTGAGGGGAACTTCTTCAGATTTGAGAAAAGAGAGTAGCAGATAATCTGCACCGCCTGTGCAAGATTCAAAGAGGGGAAGGCATCGCTAGTAGGGATGGTGACAACCATTGAGCACAGTTTGACCTGTTGGTCTGTCAGTCCGCTGGACTCGCACCCGAATACAATTGAAATCTTTCCCTTGGGCGTTTCAGTTACCCTCTTGGCAAGTTCTTCCGGGGTGACGCAGCTCATCTTGCGATACTTTCCGTGCCTTCTGGTTGCAGCAACAGCCAGAACACTGTCGCTGATGGCTTCTTCAAGGCTTGTAAATTCCTTGCGGTTCTCCCAGAGGTCGGAAGCATGCAGGGCCAGAGTCCTGACGCGGTTTTCATCGTAAGTTGAGTGGGTTACCAGGGTCAGATGGCTCAGTCCCATTGTTTTCATGGCGCGGCAGGCGCTGCCGATATTTGCACCGTCCTGCGTATCCACCAGTATTATCTCTATCCTGTCTAGATTTACGTTCTTTTCCATAGTATGCTATACAGTAATTAGTTTTAACAGAGGCGGCCGCAATGGACAAGTACCTGAAATCAATCAGAAACGGACTTTATGTTATTCTTGCAATCGGCATACTGACAATCTGCAAGGTAACTTCAAGCGTTTCCATTAATCTGATTCTCTCAGTATTCATCTTCCTGATGATGCTTCCGTTTGTTACCGCTTTGGAAAAGATTCACGTTAAAGGCTTTATTGCCACCCTGATAGCCATCCTGCTGATTATAATAATCGTGTTTTTGGTTGTTTGGTTCATCCTTTACACTGTAAACCAGCTTTTGAGCATTATTCCTGCATACACGCACCGTTTTACCTTTTTGGATGCCTATTTGATGAACCTTATCAAGAGCATGCGTGATGTTGAGGATGCAGACAGTGTAATGAAGCTGTTCAACATAGACTGGGCAAATACTCTTGTGCCCATTCTCAGATCTGTTTCAGCATCTGCCATAGAAATTGCAAAAAACGCTGTTGTAACTATCCTGCTTGCAGTTTTTCTGTTACTTGAAAGACACACTTTGATTCCCAAGATAGCTGCAGCATCACCAAATAAAAACAACCCTGAAAAAGCTTCACTGATGCTGGACAGAATCAACCGCCAGGTTTCAAAGTACCTTGGAGCAAAATTCATCCTCAGCCTGGTAACCGGAATTCTGTTCTACCTGATTGCACTTTTTACCCATCTGGATCTTGCCTTCCTTTGGGGTGTTCTTGCAGTTCTTCTGAACTTCATTCCCACCTTCGGAAGTATCATCATAACCGCACTTACAATCCTTATGGCTGTTGTTCAGTTCCTTCCCAACTGGACACCGATAATCATTGTGGCTGTAGGAACAATTGCAGTTCAGATGATTGTCGGAAACATAATTGATCCGAGAGTGCAGGGCAACCAGTTGAACCTCAGTCCGTTTGTCATTCTTGTAAGCTTGAGTATCTTCGGTTACGTCTGGGGAATTATCGGAATGTTCCTTGCTGTTCCTATTATCAGCATCCTTCAGATTGCCTTTGCAAACATGGATTCCACAAGAGGAATTGCCATCATGATGTCCAGTGGATCATCCCTTAAACGAAGGATGAAAGCGGAGAACAGAGGCAGAAAGGAAAAAGAATATGATGATGTTCTCTTTCCTCAAGGAAAAACGACTTGACGATTCCGTATTCTTGACACATATTATGTGTTATGTCTTACGAACTGACTCCTTTTGAAAAGGAAATGGAAACTCTTCTGCTTGAGATGCAGGATAAACTGCAGGGTAAGATAGCAGAGGCTGATCAGGACTTTAGGAATGTTGTCGGATCCTCCGGGATCAAGGACAGCATTGATCTTGCAACGGATGATTTAGCAACCAAGAAGATGGAAGCCATCAGTAAGGTTGATGCAAATAGACTCAAGGCTGTTGAACAGGCCCTTGTGAGAATTCGAAATGGCAAATACGGTGTATGTGCACAGTGCGGACGTAAGATTCCGGAAGAGAGGCTCAGAGCCCTTCCTTATGCACTGTTGTGTATGGACTGTAAGAACCAAAATGAAGGCCGGCATTGAAGCCGGCCTTTTGCTTTTCAGTTTTCTTTTTCTTTACTGAAGTTGATTTTTACTTTTCTGCCGCGGAACTCTTTACCGTTCACTTTATCAATTATTGTTTTGGCAAGGTCTTTGTTAACGCTGACAAAAGAGTAGTTTTGTCTGAATGAAACGCCAAGAATATCAGAATCACTGACTCCTGATTCGGAAACGATGAAAGCTGCAAGTTCTTTAGGATTTGACCTGCTTGCTTTTCCAACGTTTATGTATAGTGAAGAACCGTTTTCATGCCTCTTTGCATGGGGCATCTTAATGTAGAGATAGGCAAGAAGGTAACCTCTCATTGAGAGGGGAACATTCTTTCTGATGTAGCTTCTTGTCTTCTCCAGTTCTTCGGGGTTGTTGTAGAGTTTCATCTCTTCAACAAGTGCTTTTATTTCGGATGAGGCATCTGCC
>CADCOT010000100.1 GCA_902803145.1 uncultured Spirochaetales bacterium
ATTCAGGAGTTGAGAGAGAAGATTAACAAGGTTCTTCCTTCAAACTCCAGGATCAACGAAGTTGAAATCCAGGAAACGCCCTTTGAAAGGACTCCTACATCAAAAATCAAGCGTCTTGCCATCATTATGAGCAGGAAGAATAAGAAAAAGTAACTATCAGCTCAGGCAGTCATCAAGAGATTTGATGATTGCTTTTTTATCAAGGTTCTTTCCGATAATACAGAGTCTGACCATTCTGTCGCCAACCTCATTATCCCAGTCGGCTCTGGCCTGTGCATCCTGTGCAAGGAACTTTTCAACTTCCTCTTTGGGGCAGGAGGCAAGCCAACGTCCGTAAGGACCGCAGAGAACCTGGCGTCCGCTTGTTTCAAAAACATATGCACTTTCATACTCGTCTGCAAACCAAACAAGACCCTTGCATCTGATAATGTCTCTTGGCCAGTTGTCGTTTACAAAACGTGCAAACTTTCTTCTGCTGAGCGGGGTGCGTCTGTAGTAAATGAAAGTTCCGATTCCGTACTCGTCTTCGCTTTCACCTTCGTGCTTGTGCTCGTGATGATGGTGCTCATGCTCATGCTCGTGGTGGTGATGATGTTCATGTTCATCATCGTCATCATCGTCATCATCATCGTCGTCGTGGCCGCCAAGTTCACCTTCTTCAAGGGCTCTGCTCCAACCGGCTTCTGAATAAACCTTGTCAAAGTCAAAGCTGCCTGTTGCAAGGATCTTTTCTACAGGAACGTTGCCGTGGTCTGTTTCAATTACGTTTACGCCGGGGTGGAGGGCCTGAACAACCTTTCTGACCTTTGCCATCTGCTCTTCTGTAACAAGGTCTCTCTTGTTGATGACAAGTGTTGAACAGAACTCAATCTGCTGAATAAGAAGGCTCTCAATGTCCTCTTCCTCAATCTGATCCTTCTTAAGAAGGTTTTCTCCGCCTGCAAACTCGTCTACAAGTCTGGAAGCATCTACAACACCGACAACGTTGTCTACCTTGCCGTTAGAAATCAGTTCAAGTTCCTGAACAATCGGCATGGGCTCACATACACCGGAGGCCTCAATCATTATGTAGTCGTACTGGCCGCTGGCAATGAGCTTCTCAATGTTGTCTGCAAGCTGGCTCTTGAGGGTGCAGCAGATACAGCCGTTTGTAAGAGGAACAATATCACTTGTGTCTGTAATATTTGCACCCTTGGCAATGAGGGAGGCATCTACGTTGATTTCTCCAATGTCATTGACAATGACCGCAACTTTATATCCCTGACGGTTTGTAAGAACTCTGTTCAGGAGGGTTGTTTTTCCTGCTCCAAGGTAACCACAAAGCAGGGTGATAGGTGTTTTATCTGTTTTCTTTGTCATATTCAAACTCCGCAACATAATATAATCAAAGAAAGTGTTTTTGCAAATACTTGAATAGTTTAAGGTGTGCTCGGTACAATTCAGGAATGATAAACGCAGCTGACACATACGGTTCACTGGTCTTTAACGACAGTGCAATGAAAAAGTATCTCCCTGAAGAAACCTACATTGCCCTCAAGGCAACTATCAGTGAAGGAAAGGACATGGACCCCGGTACGGCAGAAGTTGTTGCCCAGGCAATGAAGACATGGGCAATAGGTCTTGGTGCCACACATTACACACACTGGTTCCAGCCTCTTACAGGTGCAACTGCGGAAAAACATTCATCATTTCTGTCTCCTGACGGAAATGGCGGTGCAATTATGGATTTCAGCGGCAGTGAGCTGATAAAAGGGGAGCCCGATGCTTCCAGTTTCCCCTCAGGAGGACTGAGGGCAACATTTGAAGCCAGAGGCTACACCGCATGGGATCCTACCAGCTACGCATTCATCAAAGAAGACACCTTGTGCATTCCGACTGCCTTCTGCTCATACAGCGGAGAGGCTTTGGACAAGAAGACTCCGCTTTTGAAGTCAATGGAGGCTTTAAGCGATCAGGCAATCAGAATCCTCAAGCTCTTTGGCCACAAAGATGTAAAGCGTGTTATTCCAAGTGTAGGTCTTGAGCAGGAGTACTTCCTCATTGACCTGGATCTTTTCAACAAACGCCCGGACCTCAAGCTCTGCGGAAGAACCCTCTTTGGGGCACCGTCACCAAAGGGACAGGAACTTGATGACCACTACTTCGGTGCAATCAAACCCAGAGTAAAGGAGTTTATGAAGGCTGTTGACCAAAGGCTGTGGCGCTTCGGAATTCCTGCAAAGATGGAGCACAACGAGGTAGCTCCTGCCCAGCATGAACTTGTCTCTGTTCACACAACTGCAAATGTAAGTGTTGACCAGAACCAGCTGATGATGGAAGAGATGAAGAAGGTTGCAACTTCCATGGGCCTTGCCTGTCTTTTGCACGAAAAACCCTTTGCAGGCCTTAACGGAAGCGGAAAGCACAATAACTGGTCACTTCAGACAGATACCGGATTTAACCTGCTTGAAAGCGGAGATTCTCCCTCTGAAAACGCCCAGTTCCTTCTCTTCTTAAGTGCAGTAATCAGGGCAGTGGATAAATATCAGGGTCTGCTAAGACTTTCTGTTTCAAGTGCAGGAAACGACTGTCGTCTTGGCGGAGCAGAGGCACCTCCTTCAGTAATTTCAATTTTCCTTGGGGACGAGCTTGTTTCCATTCTTGATTCTGTTGCAAAGGGAATTAAGACACGTGATAACGCAAAGCAGAAGATGATAATCAACGTTCACGTTATCCCTGACTTTCCCAAAGACAGTACGGACCGCAACAGAACAAGTCCAATGGCCTTTACCGGCAACAAGTTTGAGTTCAGAATGCTCGGTTCTTCTTTCAATGCAGCAGGTCCCAACATTGTTCTGAACTCTGCTGTTGCAGAGGTCCTTTCGGATTTTGCAGATCAGCTTGAGAATGCAGAAGATTTTGACAGAACCTTAAATGAGATTGTCGGTCGCACATACACCAAGCACAAGAAGATAATCTTCAACGGTAACAACTACGACAAGGTTTGGCATGAAGAGGCTGAAAAGCGCGGTCTTGTAAACTATCCTTCAACTGTTGAAGCTACAGAATCACTCAGAGATTCACGCAGCGTAAAGATGCTTGACCGCTTCGGTGTTTTGGGCTCAAGAGAACTTGAGAGCAGAAGGGAAGTTATTCTTGAAGGCTACTGTAAGACAGTGACAATGGAGGCAAGAATTCTTCTGGAGATGGTAAGAAAGAACATTCTTCCGGATTCAGAGAAGGCTCTTATGCAGCTGTCTTATGTGCAGAAAGAGTACATGAAAACCGGCGTAGAGCCAAACAGGTTTGACAGCTATCGTCTTGAAGAAATCAAAGACTTTGACAAGCACATAGGAAATCTGAGAAAAGGCATTTCAGACCTTGAGAATGCAGTTTCTGATAGCATTGGCCTTGAAGATCTGAAGCAGAGGGCACAGTGCTGCAGAACAGAGATTCTCTCTGCCATGGATGCACTGAGGCGTGATTGCGACTGGCTTGAAGAACGCTGTCCGTCAGAACTGTGGACTTTGCCTACTTACAGGGATTTGCTTTTCAGCGTTTAGAATCCAAGATTATGAATCTGCTTTCCTCAGGCTTGTGAATACGGCCAAAGGTGTCATGCATTGACGCCCAGAGGTTGCTGTTTATATGCCTTCCCAGTTTGCAGTCTGAAAAACATGCATACGGATCAGCACCTTCACGTCCGCCCGGATGCCACGGTCTTGCAAGGTAAACCAAACCGTCTGCTACGTTGTCTGTGCATGTAAGGTTACAGTCGTAGAAGGAAAGACCGCTTTCAGTTTCGGCCCTTGTTGAGGGGGCGGCTATAAAGCCGGCTCCGTTGGAAACTATTTCACAGTTGTGGAAATCGGCCGTTGAGGCCCCGAAAATGAAATCTACGCAGCCTTCTATGCGGCATTCAAGGAAAAGGGCACGCTTGCTGTCGGTAAAGAGGGTGTCCTGGTAGCCCAGGAAGGTGCAGTGGTCAAAGCTGACAAGGTCTCCTTCAGGGGCAGTGTAGAGCGCAACTGCCTGCAGGCCGGACTTTTTGGCCATCTCAACCTGCTTAACGCGCTGGGTGGGGTAGTCAAAGTCATTTTCAACTGTCAGGTTCTGGAAAACTGCATTTACAGAGTGCACTGTGAGGGTGGCGCTGTCTGCGGTTCCGAAGCCCGGTGTCTGACCGTTATGGTCTCCCCAAACAATTCTGCTGCCGTTTCCCATAACAACAATATTATTTGCGCGACAGTGAACCTTTTCTCGGTAAACTGCGTCCTTGGGCAGAACAACTACCATTGTCTCATCCGACGGGTTTGATGCTAAAACTTCATTCAGACTCTGGTCTTCTTGTACGATAACAGTCATTTAATGCTCCTTAACAACTATAAATTAACTGTTATAATTGCAATATGCAATACAGCGCTTCAATTCCCACATTTATTGATAGACTCTGCCGTGTGCCTGAAATGCAGCGCCTGAAGGGCATTGAGATGAACTGCGGCTGCGAGCGTACTTCCTGGCCGCTTTTCAAGGCCTTGAAGCCTTACTCGCGCTACGAGCACAGTCTGGGAACGGCGCTGATAGTTTGGGCTTTTACCCATGATGTGAAGCAGAGCACTGCGGCTCTGTTTCACGATATCTCCACGCCTTGCTTCGCGCACTCAATAGATTTCCTTCTGGGAGACTACTCCAACCAAGAGGCAACAGAGGGAAAGACAAGACAGATAATAGAACAGAGCCCTCAGATTTGCGCTTTGCTGAAAGAATACGGGATGACAGTGGACCAGGTTTGTGACTACCACATCTATCCAGCAGCGGACAGTCCGGCCCCTCATCTGTGCGCAGACAGGTTTGAATACAGCCTTAGAAACATGGTCAACTACGGAATCTGCAATTCCTCTGTTCCTGAAAAACTGTACAGCAATATTATCCTGGTGAAGAACGAGAAAGGTTTTGATGAATTTGCCTTCAAGGATGCAGAAGCTGCTCATGCCTTTGCTATGAACGCAATCCGCTGCTCCCATGTCTATGCCTGTGAAACAGACCGCTATACCATGCAAATCTTAAGTGAAATAGTTGCAAAGGCAATTAAGACGGGTCTGTTTACATTTGAACAGCTCTTTGAAAGTACAGAAGATGTAATTGTCCGCCTTATTGAAAATGATAAAATCCTAGGACCCCAATGGAGTGCATTTTGCAACATGAACGGCACTGTCTCTTCCAAAACAATGCCTGCTCCTTACACTCCTGAGAACCCCGGACCGTGGAGAAAACTGCCTGTAAAGAAGAGGGTAATAGATCCGCTTGTATACGGACAGGGAAGGGCATCTGAACTTTTTGCAGATTTTAAAGAAGAACTGGAGCTCTTTATAAACGAAAGTCAGGATGTCTGGATCAGAGATGCAATCTGAGCGTTAAAGCGTGATGCAAAATCCTGCACCGGAGTATGTAAAAAGGCGTTTTCATCAATCCGGCCATCTTTTAAGCAAACGTACTTATCTGCATAAAGAGCAGCATGCTCAGCTTTGTGTGAGATAACAATAATTGTCATTCCGTTTCTCTGAAGATTCTTTAAAATCTTAAATACTCGCTGTTCTGCATGCCAGTCCAAGCCTGCGGCAATCTCATCCAAAACAAGGGCTTTACAACCTAAGGCAAGAACACCTGCAAGGGCAACCAAACGCTTTTGTCCGTCAGACAGTCTGAACGGATCTCTTGTATAGAGGCTTTCAGGAATTCCTACTTCCTTAAGTGCTTTAATTGCATCTTCTTTTGCCTCTTGCTTTGTCCTTCCAAAGTTCAGAGGTCCGAACATTACATCTTCCAAAACGGTGGCTTCAAAAAGCTGGTTTTCAGGAACCTGGAACAGAATTCCGACAGTTCCGTCTGAAGTTACACTTCCTTGGGTAGGTTTCAAAAGCCCGTTGAGAAGTTTTGCCAAGGTGGTTTTTCCGCTTCCGTTGGGACCTGAGATTACAACAAAGCTAGCATCTTCAATGTTCAGGTTTATTCCCTTAATTGCCTGCTTTTCTTCCTTCTTGCCTGCATTGTATGAATAGCAGAGGTTCTTAATCTCAATTGACATCAGAGCACCTCCATAACAATGACTGAAGCTGCAAAAACAAGGCTGAACAATATTGAGTAAAGATCTGTTTTTGAAAAAACAGGTGTGTAAAGTCTTGAAGGTTTGTCTGTAGTACCGTAGGCACGAACAGTCATTGCATCTGCAAGATCGGATGCACGCCTGAATGCTGAAGCAAAGAGGGGAATTACGGTGGCAACTGCAGCTTTTGTGCGTTTTGCACCTCTTGCTTTCTGGGCATCTGAGATTCTTGCAGCTTCCTCTGCAAGGACAGGAACAAAGGAAAGTGAGATGCTTACCATCATAGTAAAATCTCTGGAAGGAATAATCATTCCTGCTGCATAGGCAATCTCTGTAGGTGTTGTTGTAATGTTAAGAACAGAAGACATAATCAGAATCAGACAAAGTCTTGCAACAGGGATTGCGGCAACTGCCATGCTCTTTTCTTTAATCAGAACAGAGAAGGCTCCTATTACGGCAGCAACTATCATCCAGCGGTAGTTTCTGATAAGTTTTGAAGGCGGAATTTCACCCTTTGCTGCACAGAAAACAAGGAAGGCAAGGCTTAAGATAAGAGAACACGGGTTCTTTTCAAACAGAATCAGAACAGTAAGGAGAATGAAGAGAATAAGCTTTGTCAGCGGATGTAGACGTCTGAGCATCTTCTTATCTCCTTTTCAAGCGTATCCGGTGTTATGGCCTGTGCACTTATTCCATAACCTTTGAGCCTGAGTTTATCTGCAATTCTGACTGTGTACGGCTGCTTTAAAGAGCAGCGGTTCATCAGTTCTCTATTGTTCAGAATCTTCCACGGTTTGTCATTTGCAATTACATTTCCCTTATCCATGACAACAAGAGAATCTGCATAGACAGCCTGGTCCATGTTGTGTGTGACAAGCACAACTGCCTTGCCTTTACCTACAAGGTCCAAAATCAGATTTAAAATCTTTTCAGAAGCCTCTGAATCAAGCATAGATGTAACTTCATCCAAAATCAGATAATCTGCATCCATTGCAAGTGTTCCGGCAATTGCAACTCTTTGCTTAAGGCCGTAGGAGAGGCTGCTGATTTTCTCTTTTGCATAGGATGTCAATCCGGTCAGTTCCAAAGCCTTGTCAACATCTGCTCTTATCTGCTCTGACGTATGTCCAAGGTTCTCAGGTCCGAAAGCAACATCTTCTTCAACTGTTTGGTTTACAAACATGTTGTCCGGATTACTTAGAACAAGGCCGCAAAGTGAAGAGCGCTCAATAGTTCCGCTACTAGGTTCAAGAACGCCTCCAAGAAGCCTTGCCAGTGTTGATTTTCCGCTGCCATTAGAACCTGCTATGCAGGTAAAAGTGCCTTTCTCAATAGCCAGATTGATGTTTTTCAGTTCAAATGAGCCGTAACGGAAACAGAGGTCAGTTGCCTTGAGCATTTGTATCAACCTCCGGAATTCTCTTTAGTACGGCAGCACTGACAAAGCCTATTACAACACCTGCCAAGGTTCCGGAAACAAGAAGAACAGGAATCCACCATGCAAGTGATGTTGTTTCTAAAAGTATGCATGCTACTGCAGTCTGTGCAAGGTTGTGACTTACAGCCCCTGCTGTGCTTACTCCGGCTACGGAGAAAATCTTTGTCTTTTTCAAAACTGCCATGAGGGCAAGACTTACTGTTGCACCTGCAAAGCTATAGGCAAGACTGACAGCAGATCCAAAGAGCAGGGAGGCCAGCAAAACCCTCATCAAGGAAATGACGGCTGCTTCTTTCAAGCCTATCCTGTAAAGAGCAAAGACAACTGCTATATTTGCAAGTCCTACCTTTACTCCGGGTACGGCAACAAGACTTGGAATTAAGCTTTCAACGTATGAAAGGACCAGTGCAAGAGCTATGGTTACAGATGTATAAGCAAGTTTTCTTGTCCTGTTCACAGTGTTTTGAAACCCTCCGTAGTAACCATACTCATGTCCGGAAGAATCCACAAGACCTGAACGTTTTCAAG
>CADCOT010000101.1 GCA_902803145.1 uncultured Spirochaetales bacterium
AAAGGCTCCCAAAACCATGCACAGAATCTTGATTCCCAGTGCAAAAGCAATGTTCTGAGCGGCAATTTTGACCGTTTTCTTTGAAATTTTCATGGCAAGCGGAATGCTCTCCAGATTGTCGTTCATAATCACAGTTCCAGCAGCTTCAATTGCACTTGCGCTTCCGGCTTTACCCATAGCAATTGAACAGTCTGCAGCAATCAGAACAGGGGCGTCATTTATACCGTCTCCGACATAGGTGCAAATTCCGTCTTTCTTCAATTCTGTCAGCTTTTCAACCTTGTCCTGGGGCAGGAGATCTCCGTAGACCAGATCAAGTCCTGCAAGCATTCCCATTGCCTGGGCATTAGCACTGTTGTCTCCGCTGAGCATAACAGTTTTGCCAATTCCGCTTTCCTTGAGATGAGTAATAACCTGTGCTGCGTTGTCCTTCAGATTGTCTCCTATGACTATACAGCCGGCTGCCTTGCCGTCAACAGAAACATAAACAGTTGTTCCTGTTGTCAACTCATTGTCACTAAATGAAATATTGTTGTCTTTCATCAGTTGGAGATTTCCGACAATTACAGTCTCTTTACCAAACTTTCCGGACAGTCCCTTGCCGGCAATTTCTGCTATGTTGCCAGCCTGTTCAACTTCCTTTACCTCGTTGCAAATTGCCTTTGCAATGGGGTGGTGAGAGTTGTTTTCAACTGCTGCTGCAAGGCTCAAAACACGGTCTTTGTCAAAGCCGTTGTAAGTCTTGATATCTCTTACCTTAAACTCGCCTGTTGTGAGTGTTCCGGTCTTGTCAAAAATGACGGTGTTTGTCTTTGAAAGTTCCTGAAGGAAGGTGCCGCCTTTGATCAGAATTCCCTTAGATGCTGCACTTCCTATTCCTGCAAAGAATGTAAGCGGAATTGAAAGAACCAGAGCACAGGGGCAGCTGATAACCAGGAAGGTGAGGGCTCTGTGTGTCCACTGCATCCACTGTCCGTCAAAAAGTGAGGGAATTATAGCCAAAAGCACTGCAAAGCCTGTAACCACAGGTGTGTAGACCTTTGAGAATTTTGTAATGAACTTCTCTGTAGGTGCCTTAGTTTCTTCTGCCTGTTCAACAAGCTCTAAAACCTTACTTACAGTACTGTCTTCATACAAACTTGTTGCTTCCATCTCAAGAGGTGCACCCTGAACAATTGAGCCGCTGAGAACCTTTGTTCCTTTGTATGTCTGAAGGGGAACACTTTCTCCTGTAATTGATTTAGTATCAAGAAAAATGCCTTCTGTGATTGCCTTTCCGTCAACCGGAACAAGTTCTCCGGCAAGAACCTGAAGTCTGTCTCCTACCTTTACATCTTCAGGGCTGATTTCCTTGGTAGTTCCGTCTTTGAGAACAAGACGAGCACTTTCAGGTTCAATGTCCATAAGATCTTCAATGCTGTCTCTTGCCTTATCTGCGGCAAGATCCTGTGCAAACTCACCAACGCTGTAAAAGAGCATTACAAACACAGCTTCATTGTAATCTCCAAGAATTGCCGCTCCGATAGTTGCAACACTCATCAAGAAGTTCTCATCAAAGAAATCTCCGTGGAAAATGCCTTTGATTGCATTCAGAACAACTTCTCCGCCAAGTACAAGATAGGATGCAAGGAGGAGGGCAAGCTTTATCCATTCTATAGAAATAAACTTTCCTGCAAGAAAACTCAGGCCGAATAGTACAGAACCGATGATGATTTTTATCAACTCTGCTTTGGGATTCTCATTCTCGCCATGCTCATGACTGTGTTCATGTTCGCTCATATATCATCTCCAACATATGATTATATGCTAATATGAAAATATGAAACTGTCAATGTATTGTTTATAATCTCTTGACTAACATTCGCAAGTTTGATAAATTCCCATTGTTGCTGTATGGGCCGCTAGCTCAGTAGGTAGAGCAACGCCCTTTTAAGGCGTGGGTCATTGGTTCGAATCCAATGCGGCTCATAGCTTTTGCAACGACGAATGTCCCTTTCGTCTAGTGGTTAGGACAACGGGTTTTCATCCCGTCAACGCGAGTTCGATCCTCGCAGGGGATGTAAGAGAGGAAAAATCCTCTCTTTTTTTTTCGGCAAAAAGAAAGGACCCGGTTTCCCGGGCCCTGATTGCTTGAAATAAATCAAATCAATAAGCAGCGTTGAGCCACTCAATTCCATCAATGTTACCTACGAAGTAGGGAGCACTCTGGAATTCTGATTCGTGGAATTCTCCACCGTATGTTGCATTGCCCTGAACTGCAGCAAAGCTATCATACATAGCTTCGTTTGTGCCTTCCTTGCCCTGAATTGTGAACTTAGAAAGGTCAAATACTTTAATCTTGCCGGACTTGAGGTCTGCTTCAACTTCAGCAAGTTTTGCCTTTGTTCCGGGTGCTGCAATCTTTTCGTTCAGCTCTGTAACAGCAACTGCACCTTCTGCGAGTGTTCCGGTGTAGTCAGGTGTATTATCCTTACCATCAAGGTAATTCTTGATGAATGTGTAGAAGTAGGGCTCCCAGTTGATGCGGCAGCTGATGAGTGATGCATCAGGAGCAGCATGTGTCATGTCTGTGTTGTATCCTGTGTGGAATACGCCAGCCTTCTGTGCTGCAAGAGCAGGAGAAGTTGTATCTGAGTGCTGAGAAATCATTACACAACCCTGGTCGATAAGAGCCTTAGCAGCTGCTTCTTCAAGAGTTGCATCTCCCCATGTACCTACGAAGTATACTTTCATTGTTGCAGAAGGACATACACTTCTGATTCCAAGGAAGTAACCTGACATACCGGAGATAACTTCTGCGAATGAGAATGCTCCAACATAACCTACGACAGGAGCCTTAATCTTGCCTTCAGAGAGGAGCTGGTTGAGCTTCATACCTGCTGCAACACCGGCAATGTAACGACCTTCATAAATTGAAGCGAATGCGTTGTATGTGTTGGGATTGTTATCAACCTGTCCACCACAGTTTGTCATACCGACAAACTTGACATCCGGATATTCTTTTGCTGCTTCAAGCATGTAGGGTTCGAAACCGTAGCTGTTGTTGAAGATAATCTTACAGCCTTCATCTGCGAGTTCAATATTATAGTCCTTACAGATTGCGCTTTCAGTTGTATTTCTCTTTACAACAAGTTCTACGTTGTAGCCTTCAGCTTTGAGTTTCTCCATTGCAGCTGTCATACCGTTCATGAAGTTCCATGTGTAGCCCTGGTCTGATTCATCGTTAATTACTACGAAACCAATCTTTGTTGCGGGCTTTGCTTCAGCTTTTGCCTCTTTCTTACAGCTGACAAACATTGTTGCTGCAGCGAGACATACAACAAGCAGAATGATTAAAGATTTTTTCATATCTTTTCTCCTTTTGTTTTTTGAATTTTGGATAAACCAAACTATTCTAGGTTAAATTTTATCATATAATATTTAGACGCGATACAAATAATTTTAGTATTTATATAAAGAAATCGCCCGCCGTCTCCGGCGGGCTTTTTGTTGCTTATCTGTCTTCTCTGAAGTAGTTCAGTCCGAGCGATGCGGGCGGCTGCTTGTCCTTGATGTTTCTCATACTTGTGATGACAAGGACTACAATCGTTACCACGTATGGCAGGATCTTGTACAACTCGATGGGGAAGAACGGAACAATAATTCTCAGGTACATGATCATCAGTGCACCGAAGAGGATAGAGCTCCAGATAGCGTTCAGCGGGCGCCATGTGCAGAAGATTACCAATGCTACTGCAAGCCAACCTGTTCCGGAAATTGAAGCTTCAATCCAGACACAGCCGGCTGTTGTCATTGTGTAGATCATTCCGCCGATAGCGGAAATTCCGCCGCCCACTGCTGTGGCGATGTACTTATACTTTGTAATATTAATACCTGCAGCATCAGCAGTTACGGGTGATTCTCCAACAGCTCTCAGATAAAGACCTGTCTTGGTCTTTGTAAGGAAAAGATGCATGACTATTGCAAGAATTATTCCAAGGTAGAAGAACTCGTTCTGGTCAAAGACTATCTTTCCCAAAACAGGAATGTCCTTCAAAAACTGAGGCATGAAGTGGTTATCAAATGCAAACTTCAGGTCGTTTGAAAGTGTTACGTAACCGCCGACCTTGAGTCTTCTCAGTTCTCCTGCAAATTTAGCAACACCTGTTCCGAATGTTGTCATTGCAAGACCTGTAACGTTCTGGTTTGCACGCATTGTTACAGTTATAAAGGAGAAGAGGGCTCCTGCAAGTGCACCGATTGCAAATGAAGCAAGGATTGCAAGAATAATTGCAACAAGGTGGTTTGCATTTCCGGCTCCCACTGCAGATTCATAGAGGTTCGGTGCAAGAAGACCGAAGATTCCGCCCATGTACATGATACCTTCAACACCAAGGTTGAGGTTTCCGGATTTCTCTGTGAGAATCTCGCCAAGGGTACCGAACATTAAAGCTGTGCCGTAAGCTCCGGCAGCTGCAAAGAGGAGTACTACTGCGTTCATACTTCAGCCTCCTTCTTGTGTCTGAATATAATTCTATAATTAATAAAGAATTCACAGGCAAGCATACAGAAGAGCAGGATGCCTGATACAATCTCTGCAACTGATGCAGGAACATCCAGTTTTGTCTGCAGGGTTGCAGATCCTTTTCCTATGATTGCTAGCATCATTGCAATTGCAATCATTGCAAAGCTGTTCAGCTGGCTGAGCCATGCAACTGTAATAGCAGTGAATCCGACACCTCCGGCGACATCGCTGTTAAGCGTGCCGTTTGCACCGGAAACAAGCATCCAACCGACAATACCGCAGATTGCACCGGAGAGAATCATTGTTCTCATCATGATCCAACCGACGTTCATACCGGCGTAACGAGCTGTGTTCTCGGAGTCTCCGATAACTGCAACTTCGTAGCCGTGCTTGGTGAAGTTCATGTAGATATGAACAAGTACTACCATGATAAGGACCACAATCCAACCGCAGTAGATTCCGAATACGTTCGGAAGTCTGGCATTTTCAGTGAACATAGGAATAATCTGTGTTCCGGGTCTGCCTTCCCAGGGACCGCCCTGAAGCCAGCGGACAATGCCGATTGCAATGTAGTTCATCATCAGGGTGAACAGGGTTTCGTTGGTGTTGTACTTGGCCTTGAAGAAGCCGGGAATAAAGCCCCAGATTGCTCCGCCTAAAGCACCGGCAAGGCACATGATTATAAACATAAGGAATGCAGGAACGCCTTTGGGTCCAAGGTGGATTGCAAAGTATGATGCAAAAATTGCACCCATTGTAATCTGACCTTCTGCACCGATGTTCCAGAATCTCATCTTAAAACAGGGGGCAATTGCAAGTGCACAGCCGAGCAGGGGAATTGCACGCTTTACTGTCTGTCTGATGTAACTGGCCTTTCCAAGTGCTCCGTTGACAATTACACCGTAAGAAACAAACGGATTCTGACCTGCAAGCATGATTGGAATCATACCTAGAATCAGTGCAACAAAGATTGAACCGATTCTGATTGCCCAGGCTTTTCTGGGGTCAATACCGTCTCTTTTTGCAAGACGAATGAGGGGAGTTTTTACTTCTTTCATTTGTCACCTCCCTTAGCGCCGCCAACGGTGGTCATCATGAATCCGATTTCCTCCTTAGTGGTCTTTCTGGCATCTACAATGCCTGATACCTTTCCGCCACAGAGAACCAGGATTCTGTCGCACAGTTCAAGAAGAACATCAAGCTCTTCTCCAACGTACATAACTGCAGAACCGTTCATCTTTTCACGGGTGAGCAAGTTGTAGATGGCATAGGATGTATTGATATCAAGACCGCGAACTGCATATGCGGTAAGAAGTACCGGTGGGGCAGAGGCAATTTCTCTACCTACAAGAACTTTCTGAATGTTTCCGCCGGACATTCTTCTGACTGGGAACTCCGTGCTGGGTGTTACAACTTCAAGTTTTTCCCAAACATCTTTTGCAAGTTTCTCAGGATCTTTTCTGTTGAAGAAAATACTCTTTCCCTGTCTCCAGGATCTGAGCATCATGTTGTTTGTCATGCCCATTGAACCTACAAGTCCCATTCCAAGTCTGTCTTCCGGAACAAAGCCCATTCCTACACCGACCTGTCTGATCTGCATTGGTGTCTTGCCGACCAGCTCAATTTCCTTGCCGTCCTTTCCAATGAATTTAATGGAACCTTCGGCTACATGCTGAAGTCCTGTAAGGGATTCAAGAAGTTCTTTCTGGCCTGAACCGGCAATACCTGCAACTCCCAGAATCTCTCCGGCTTTGGCTGTGAAATTAACATGGTCAAGCCTTGGAATTCCGTCATTATCAATAACAGTAAGGTCTTTGATAACCAACTTATCTGTGGGATTCGCGTACTTGGGTCTGTCAATGTTGAGTGTAACAGCACGTCCGACCATCATGTCTGTAAGACCCTGGGGGTTGGTTTCCTTTGTAATGACAGTGTTGATGTACTTTCCCTTTCTGAGAATAGCTACCTTGTCGGAAACGTCCATAACCTCGGCAAGTTTGTGGGTAATCAGGACAATTGCCTTTCCGTCCTTCTTCATGTTTCTCAGAACGGCAAACAGTTTGTCTGTTTCCTGAGGTGTAAGAACGGCAGTAGGTTCATCAAGAATGAGAATCTCTGCACCTCTGTACAGCTGTTTGATTATCTCTATGGTCTGTTTCTGTGAAACACTCATGTCGTAGATCTTTTTCTTGGGATCTACGTCAAAGCCGTATTTCTTGCAGATGTTTTTGACCTTGTCGTTGACAGCTCCAATGTCCATTTTCTCGTCTTCAAGACCGAGAATAATGTTCTGTGCTGCAGTAAATACATCTACCAGATGGTAGTGCTGATGAATCATTCCAATGCCGTATGAATAAGCATCTCTCGGAGAGCGGATTGATATCTGTTCTCCGTTTTTGAGAATCTCACCTTCGTCCGGCTGGTAGATTCCTGAAAGCATGTTCATCAAAGTTGTTTTTCCGGAACCGTTTTCACCCAGAAGACAGAGGATTTCTCCGTAGTTTATCTGGAGGTTAATTCCGTCGTTTGCAACAACTTTTCCAAACCGCTTAACAATGTTTCTCAGTTCGATTGCGCAGTTCTGCAATTTTCTCTCCCTTATGCGCGCGGGCATTTTATTCTCTAATCT
>CADCOT010000102.1 GCA_902803145.1 uncultured Spirochaetales bacterium
GGCCAAAGTTTTCTTCTTCATACTGCTCTGCCTGAGAAAGAGGGTAGTACTCGGAGTATTCATCGCCAAGGGCTTCAAACATTGCAGATGCCATGGCATCGTAGACAGCCTGATGGTCTATGTCCCAAAGATAGTTCTCTTCAAGAAGCTTGTAGAGGGCTGTCAGCCTGGCCATATTTTTATCAATGTCGCTGTTTTCAACAGTTTGTGTGTCTACAACAGGGACAAGGTTAGGATTCTGGTTAGAGAAAAAGAGGGGTTTCTGCTCGCTGTTGCCGTTTGAAAAAACAGGCAGAAGAGAGGACAGAACCAATAGAAACACCAAAACTTTCTTCATATTAGGAATATACTATAAAAATATTTACCGAACATCAAACCAAATTATCACATTGACCCTTATTTAGCCTGATAGTAGAATTTTGCCATGTTCTCTTATGTAGATTTTCCGTCTTGGATAAGCCCGTTTGTTGTTCCGTTTCTTCCTGTAAGATGGTATGCCCTTATGTACATTGTTGCATTTACTGTTGCATATCTGCTTTTTACAAAGGAATGCAAGCAGGGGGCTCTTGGAGGAATGGACAGCGATACAGGGCTTACTCTGTTTCTCTATGCGATAATCGGATTGATTTTGGGAGCAAGGCTTGGATCCTGCCTCCTTTATGAAGGTTCTGCTTACTATTACACCCACCCTTGGATGATCTTCTGGCCTTTCAGAAACGGACAGTTTGTCGGACTTCCGGGAATGAGCTTCCACGGCGGCCTTGTAGGCGCGATTGTCGGAGTTCTTCTCTTTTGCCGCAAGTACGGCTACAAGTTCCTTGATGCTGCAGATGCCATTACAATTTCTGTTCCTCTTGGCTACACATTCGGAAGACTTGGAAACTTCATTAACGGAGAACTTTGGGGCAGATGTACCGGCAGTTCATTTGGAATGGTTTTTCCCGATGCTCCGTCCTTCTCAACAACAATAGAGTGGGTAAGAAACGCAGCCGATGCTGCAGGCATTTCATACACAGAAGGTGCCCTGGTCAACCTTCCTAGACATCCGTCTCAGCTTTATGAAGCCTTGGGTGAAGGAATTCTGCTTTTCTTCATTATGTGGTTTGCAGTAAGGCCCTTCATAATGAAGAAGAAAACAGGCCGCGGATTCGCTTTGGGTGCTTACCTTATCGGGTACGGCTTCTTCAGATTTGTAATTGAATACTTCAGAGAGCCGGATTCCCAGCTTGGATTCATAATTGCTCTTGGAAAAGAAACAGAGCCTACAGCTTTGTTTAAATCACTTCTGAACATATCCATGGGACAGATTCTCTGTTTCATTATGATTGTTGCAGGAGTTGTTTTTATGGTTATGAGCTTCAAGCTTGAACCCACTGAATACTCAAGAAAAAAGAAAGGAAATAAAAAGAAATGACAGTCAACGAAAAAGTTTTTGCACTGAGAGAACTATTAAAGAAAAACGGTCTTGATGCCTGGATTATCAACGGTACAGATCCGCATGAGAGTGAGTATGTATGCGAACGCTGGAAGTCCAGAAGATGGATTTCAGGTTTCAGCGGAAGTGCAGGAACTGTTGTTGTTACACAAGACAAGGCTCTGGTATGGGTTGATTCAAGATACTTTGTCCAGTGTGCAAATCAGATAAAGGGAACCTGCTTTGAAATGAAGAAACTGGACGGTCCTGAAGGCAGCAGACCGGATGACTGGATTTCTGAAAATGTAAGTGGCAAGGTTGGAATTTCGGCCGAAACCTTGATGGTTGAGGCAAAGCGCAGATATGAAGGGAAGGGAATCAAGATTACAGCCTCTGAGGACCTTCTGGACCAGATTTGGACTGACAGACCTGCAATGCCTTCAACTCCCGTTGTGGTTTTGAGTGATAAACTTTGCGGAGAAAGCGTTGCCTCAAAGCTGGATAGGATTCGCAGCGGGGCCAAGAAGAAGGGCGCCGATTGGAGTTTGATTTCAAGTCTTGACGATATTGCATGGACTCTGAATCTTAGAGGAAGTGATATTGATGACACTCCCGTCTTTCTGTCCCATCTTCTGATCGGACCGGATTGTGCAAAACTCTATACCCCGATTGAGCGTTTTTCAAAAATCAACGTTTCAACTATGCCGTTTGAGGTTTTTCCGTACGAGAAGATTCGTGAAGACCTTGGTAAACTTGAAAACACAAGTGTTTATCTGAACCCTTCAAGAATCAACATGAAGCTTTACGGCGCAATTGGAAAATCCGTAAAGATTGTTGAGGGCCGTGAGATCTCAACAGACCTCAAAGCCTGTAAAAACAGCGCAGAGCTTGAGGGAATTCGCACAGCTCATATTCTTGACGGCGTTGCTCTTGTAAACTTCCTTGCCGTGGTAAAGACCGGCAAATACGGCTTTACAGAGCTTTCAATTGCTCAGGCCCTTGCAAATGAGAGAGAGCAGGAAAAGGACTACCTTGGACCTTCTTTTAATACAATTGCAGGTTTTGCAGACCACGGTGCTGTTGTTCACTACGGCGCAACTCCGGAAACTGACAAGGAAATTAAAGGTAACGGCCTTTTGGTTCTTGATTCCGGCGGACAGTACACAGGCGGAACAACAGACATAACCAGAACTCTGCTGTTCGGACGTCCTACAAAGGAGCAGATTAAGGATTACACCCTTGTTCTGAAGGGACATCTGGCTCTTGCTGCACAGGTCTTCCCCAAGGGAACCAACGGTCACCAGTTGGACATTCTTGCCCACATGTTCCTCTGGAACAACGGTATGACATACTTCCACGGTACAGGACATGGAGTAGGGTGCCGCCTTTCTGTTCATGAGGGCCCGCAGCGCATTTCCGCCCACACTTCTGCAGCAGAGGTGCCTCTGCAGCCGGGAATGGTTCTTTCAGATGAGCCGGGTGTTTACAAAGAAGGAAAGCACGGAATAAGAATTGAAAACCTTATTGCTGTTGTTCCTGCCTTTGAAAATGAGTTTGGATCCTTCTACACCTTTGAAACTCTTACCTGCTGTCCTTATGAGAGGGCTTTGATAGACAAGAGCCTTCTTACAGTAGAAGAAGTGGAACTGGTTGATACTTACCATGCATGGGTGTATGAAAAGCTTAGCAAACTTGTAAACAAGGAAGCTCTTTCCTATCTGGAAGAAGCAACAAAACCGTTATGAAAGAAAAAAACTGTGTAGGGGTATCGGCCGCAAGGCTTGACGGACCTGACAAGGTCACAGGAAGGGCTGTCTATACTGCCGATATTCACATGGAAGGCACGCTTGAGGTCTCTCTGGTTAGATCTCCCGTGGCCCATGCAATGCTGAAGGGAATCAGAGCCCCGCACCTGCCGGACGGGAGTTTCCTGTTCACCGCTTCCGATATTGCGGACAACCACATTCCTTCTATCTTCAGCGAGCAGCCTGTTCTGGCCTCGGATCACATCCGCTACCAGGGAGAGGCCCTGGCTATAGTCGCCGCTCCCACAAAAGAACTTGCAGACAAGCTTGTTTCCAAGGTTGAGCTGGACCTTGATGTCCTTCAGACTGTGGACGGCATTGAAGACGCCCTGAAGGAAGATTCTCCGCACCTGTTTGAGAACGGGAACATCTGTTCAACGTTCCATTCGGAGAAAGGGGACACGGAAAAAGCCTTCACGGAGTGCAGCCTGATTGTTGAGGGTTCTTTTGAGACTCCCGTTCAGATTCACGGCTTCATGGAGCCTGAAGCTGCCTTCTGCTGTATTGACGACAAGGGAAGGCTTTCTATCGTTTCATCCACACAGAATGCATATTCAGACCTCTACACAGCAGCAACTGCCACAGGAAGGGATCATGAGACAATCACTTCCCGCGCCGCAACAGTGGGTGGAGGTTTCGGAGGAAAGGACGGCAACACCGCACAGGTCTATCCGGCCGTCGTCACACACCTGACAGGAAAACGCTCAAGGTTCATCTACTCAAGAGAGGAAAACATAAGGTGGGGCATGAAGCGCCACAGATCCCTTACCCATGCAAAGATTGGTTTTTCAAAAGACGGGCACATCCTTGCAGCCGACTGCAGCATGCTTCTGGACACCGGAGCCTATGCAATGCTCGGACCTTCTGTCCTCAGGCTGGGTATTGAGCACTTTACCGGAGCCTACCACATACCCAACGTAAAGCTTGACGGAAAGCTTTTGTACACAAACCACGCCCCTGCTTCCGCAATGAGGGGATTCGGAGCACCGCAGGCTGCATTTGCCTTTGAGAACCTTCTCAACCGCGCTGCGGCAAAACTTGGCCTGGACCAGCTTGAAATAAGGAAAATCAACGCCGTACACAAAGGCCAGAAAGGTCCGATGGGCGGTGAGAACGAGCATGAGATAGGACTTGAAGAGGCCCTGGATAAATTTGCACAGAGCCCCTTCTACATGGAGATGAAAAACAATCCCGTTCCCAGATACGGCTACGGCCTTGCCGTTGGAATGATGTCCAGCGGACTTGGAAAGCACGTTCCGGACACCTGCCATGTGATCATAGACAGAACAGAAGAAGGCTTTACCGTCAGAACATCCCTTGTTGACATTGGACAGGGAAGCCAGACGGCCCTTGCCCAGATTGCAGCACAGGCCCTTGGAACTGACGTCTGTAGGATTGATATGCAGATGGGACAGACGGACGGCAACCAGGACAGCGGATCCACTGCAGCAAGCAGATCAACCTTTGTCTGCGGTAATGCCATCATCCAGGCTGCACAGAAGATAAAGGAAGGTCAGGACCATGCAGAAGGAGTCTGCGCTTTCCCGGAAGCCTCCGGAGAGGCAATCCACACATACTTTGCCTTCATGGTCCAGGGTGCCAAGGTAAAGATTAACCCCGAATCCGGAGCCGTTGATCCTGTATGGATGCACAGTACAACTGAAACAGGTTGTGTCATCAACCCGACTCTTCTCAACGGACAGATCTTCGGAGGCATTGCAATGAGCCTTGGAATGACGCTTTCAGAGCAGATCAGATACCGTAACGGCATAACCCTTGAAAACAGTCTGGCAAACTACATCCTTCCCTCATCCATGGATGTTCCCAGGCTTACAAATGACTTTGTTGAAAAGGAAGAACCAACAGGTCCGTTCGGAGCAAAGGGCATGGCAGAGCTTCCCACAGTTGCCGTTGCACCGGCTGTTACAAGTGCCGTCAGCTCTCTAATGGGCGGTCTTGAAATCAACAGGCTTCCAATAGACAGGATGGAAATCCTTAAGGCGGGGAGGAAGGCATGAGTTACAGACTTCATATTCCGAAGACGCTGCAGGAAGCGGTGCAGATCAAAAAAGAAACCGGTGGAACCTACCTTGCCGCCGGAACTGACATACTTGTAAACCACCGTCACAAGGATGACCTGATTGCCCTTGAGAAGATTCCCGGTCTTTCCTCAATTGAAGAGGAGAAGGATTATGTCAGAATCGGATCTCTTGTGACCTTTAATCAGCTTGAAAAGAGCAGTTTGGTTAAGGAAAAACTTCCGGCTCTGTGGCAGGCTGCGTACAACACTGCGGGACCGCAGATCAGAAACCGCGCAACAATCGGTGGCAACATAGGGTGCTTTTCTCCGGCTTCAGATTCAGTGACGGCCCTTCTTGCCCTTGATGCAGAAGTTGAGCTGTTTGACGGGAAAACCTGTAGGGAAAAACTTGAAAACCTCCATTTTCTTGACAACACAGCCATGATCACCTCTGTTCTTGTTCCCAAGAGGTTCGGCTTCTCCGCCTTTGAAAAGGTGGGAAAGAGAAACGCAATGTCCGTTTCTGTTATCAACATGGCCTTGGCAAGAAACGGCTCTGAAGTCCGCATTGCCACAGGCTGCATGGGCCCTCAGGTGATTCTCTGCAAGGATCCTTCTTCTGTTCTTGAGTTTCTTTATCCCATCAACGACCGCTGGGGAACAATTGAGTACAAAACGGCCGTTGCAAGGAAGCTTCTTGATAAACTTACAAAGGAGGCAGGACTGTGAAAACCATCAGATGCACTGTAAACGGTAAAAGCGTTGAAAGGGAAGTTGCAGATGATCTGAGCCTTCTTCACTTTCTCAGGGATAATTTGGGACTGACAGGAACAAAGGAAGGCTGCTCCGAAGGGGACTGCGGGGCCTGCACCGTGATAGTTGACGGAAAGACAGTAAACAGCTGCCTGTTCCCGGCTCCTCTTGCAGACGGGGCTAACATTCTGACCATTGAAGGTCTTGAACAGAACGGAGAGCTTTCTGCAATCCAGAAGTCATTCATAGATCACGGGGCCGTCCAGTGTGGATTTTGCACTCCGGGAATGATCATGTCCGCATACTGTCTGCTAAAGAACAATCCCAATCCCACCGAGGAAGAGATCAGACGTGCCCTTAGCGGAAATACCTGCCGCTGCACAGGCTATCAGCAGATAGTGGATTCAGTTTCAGCTCTTTCTAAGTAACTGGGAGGCTATCACAGCCCCTAACGTGATTGCACAACCCATAATCTCCCTAAGCGTCATTGTCTCATCCAGAATCAGTGCGCCTCCAACTGCTGCCCAGAAACTTTCAAGACAGAGTATTAAAGTGGCTTTTGTGGGCTGCACATACTTCTGGCCCACAATTTGAAGAGTATAGGCAACGCCGCAGGAGAAGATTCCGGAGTAGAGAATAGGCACTGCTGCAGCTTTGATTATCTGCCAGGAAACAGTTTCAAAGATAAAGGCGCAGATAAGGGAAATGCTTCCTCCCACAAGGAACTGAACAAAGGAAATATCCGGTCCTTCAATGTAGGGAGCATAGTAATCCACCGCCATAATCTGGAAGGTATAGAGGATTGCGCAGATAAAAAGCATAACCTCTCCGGTTCCGATTTTTCCGCTTTCTGCACCGGTGGAAAGCAGAAAAAGACCAACAAGGCCTGTAAATACACAAACCCACAGGCCGGGTCTGACCTTCTTTCCTATTGCAATGGAAAAGACAGGAACAAGGAGGGCGTAGATAGATGTTATGAAACCCGCTCTTCCTGCAGAAGTAAGGCCAATGCCGTACTGTTGGAATACAGAGGCCGCTGCAATGAAAAGTCCGCAAATCAGGCCACCGTATGTAAGGTTTTTCCTGTACACAGGGTCGGCCTTTCTCTTTTTAATTCCCTTTAATGCAAGGGGAGAAAGGACAAGAGAGCCTATGAGCATCCTTATTCCGTTAAAGGTAAAAGGTCCGATCAGATCCGCCGCCTGGCTCTGGAACGCAAAGGTAAATCCCCATATTACGGAGGCCAGGACCAGGAGGAGGGCTGCTTTATATTCTTTCATTCAGTTCAGTTAAAATTTACAATGCACGGGTCGTAGTCTGCCGGAGCCTTGTAGCCAAGAAGCTCAATACAGGTTGTTGCAATTGAACTGATACCAAGTCCTGTCTTCAGTTCCTTTGAATACTCGCCGTTGTAGCAGGGGTCAAAGAGAATGCAGGGAACAGGGTTCAGGGAGTGGCTTGTCTTTGCCTTGGGCTGTCCGTTGGCATCCTTGGAAAGGCTGCCGTCCTTCTTGTGCTCGTACATATCGTCTGAATTGCCGTGGTCTGCTGTGATAAGAAGAACTCCGCCGGCCTTGGCAACTGCATCTCTGATTCTTCCAATCTGAAGGTCCATGCCTTCAATTGAGCAGACAACTGCCTCAAAAACGCCGGTGTGTCCGACCATATCGCCGTTAGGGAAGTTGAGCTTGATAAAATCCCACTTGCCGCTCTCAATTTCCTTAAGAACGCGGTCTGTAATCTCTGCGCACTTCATCCACGGGCGCTGTTCAAACGGAACCTTGTCGGAAGGAATTTCTACATATTCCTCAAGTTTGGCGTCAAACTTGCCGCTCTTGTTTCCATTGAAGAAGTATGTGACGTGGCCAAACTTCTGTGTTTCCGAAATAGAGAACTGTCTTACACCTGTCTTGCACAGATACTCTGCCATTGTCCTGTCAATTGCAGGAGGAGCTACCAGATACTGTGAA
>CADCOT010000103.1 GCA_902803145.1 uncultured Spirochaetales bacterium
AATGAAGTATAAAGTTTTAAGAACCATCCTGTTCTTTGTGGCATTTGCCGTTGCAGTTATTGCAATTACGCAAGGAGTGCTTGCTATTGGCCACAAAGATCCGGGGTGGCAGAGTGTGAGCGCCCAGGCAGATGCCCAGGCGCCCCTTTATTCTTCGGATTACACATTTCAATACTATGCCCAGGGCACTTCCAATCAGATTAAGGCAGTTCTGAGAGAAGTTACACCTTTATACAGTCAGACTCTTGCCAGGGCTTATAAACTTACAGATTCCGCAAACACTTATGACGGTTACGTCAATCTTGCCTCGCTCAACCAGAGCAATGGGGAAACTGTTGTGCTTGAGCAGGAACTGTTTGATATTCTCTGCGATGCTTGGGACCGTACAAATAAAAAAGAGGGCTACAACATGTTTGCAGGCCCGTTGTACAGCGAGTGGTATTCAATACTAAGTTCTGATAATGCTCCTGATTTTGACCCGTTGTTCAACGACTATCAGGCTCAGAGAATTAAAAAGCTTGCAGAAGCCGTTTCTGATTACTCAAACTTCAGATTTGAAATTGTTGATTCTGCCCAGCGTATTGTGCGTTTTTCTGTTTCAGAGCAGTTTAAGGTTTTACTCAAAGAGTTGGAGTTAGATGTTCCTGTTCTTGATTTGAATGTCCTCAGAGATGCCTATATTCTTGATTTGGTGCGCAAGATCTTTGTTGCACAGAACCTGAATCTGGCTCAGATGTACAGTAAGAGCGATATGGCTTTCTCTCTTGTTTCCAAAGAGAGCAGCGCCATTGTTTCTGTTCTTCCGTTGAATGAGTCAGATCTCTACTATTATTCAATACAGAAGGACGGGGTGGATTATCTAAGACACCCGCATTTTGATACACGTACCGGAGATTTTCATAACTATGTTCTTCAGGCAGTTGTACGTGGTAAAGATTATGAAATAAAAGATGTTGCTTATACAGCCTGTATGGTTGAAAACTGCGACACAGACGAGCAATTAGCCTCAGTCTGTTCAGTATTTGAGGCTGATGTGGTAAAATAAAGGTATGGACAGAATAATTACTATCGGTAGACAGTTTGGAAGCGGCGGACATGAGTCTGGAAAGCGTCTTGCAGAAAAGCTTGGAATTCCTTTCTATGATAAGGAAATTCTTACTCTGACTGCAGAGAAAACTCATTTTGCAGAAAGCTATCTTGAGAAGATTGATGAAAAGCGTCCAAGTTTCCTGAGCATGGGATTGGGCACAGGAGCTATGAATGACAGTTTTGTAAACTACTTCTATCATCTTTCTCCCAATGACCAGGCTTTTTTGGAAATGGGGAAGGTTATGAAGCATCTTGCAAAGCAAGGTCCGTGTGTAATTGCCGGACGTTGTGCAGACTATGTTCTTAAGGAATTCAATCCCATTAATTTCTTCATCTCTGCAAAACTTGAGGACAGGATAAGCAGAAAGCTGGCCCTTGAAGAGCACAGCGATGTAACAGCTGAAGATATGGAAAAGATTATCACTTCTGCAGACAGAAACCGCTCAAAGTACTACGAGTACTATACCCATGAGAAATGGGGAGAAGCTTCTCACTATCACATGTGCATAGACACAAGTTCTGTCGGAGTAGACGGTGCTGTGAAGCTTATGAAGCTGTTTGTTGAAGAATTCGGTAAAAAGAATATAATGCCAGATAAATAAGGAGAAAAAAAATGAACAATTTTCTTTATGGTTTTTACTATGTTTTTTACAATAACCCGGCAGAGATAACAATGTCTCTGTTTATTATGACATTTGTTACAACAATTGTCTGTTTCTCATGTCTTCTTGAGTGGGCTCTCATGACACTTGCCAGATGGAAAATGTATGAAAAGGCAGGAGAACCTTCATGGAAGGCTCTTATTCCTTTCTACAACAACTATACAGAAGTCAAATTGGCATGGAATAAAGACTGGGCTCTGGTCTATGTAATTTCATTGGCTGCATGCATTCTTTTCAGCGGTCTTGCAGCTACAGGAAGCGTAGTTATCAGTGTTCTTGCAGCTCTTATTTCAATCTTCTTGGTTGTTATCCACATCATTTTCTGCGTCAAGCTTTCAAAGGCTTTTGGTCACAAGGGCGGTTGGGCAGTTGGTCTTATCTTCCTTAATGAAATCTTCTATCTGATGATCGGTCTTGGAAAGAGCCAGTACACAAAGCCTGCTGAGCCGGTTGCACCCGCACCTGCACCTGCACCTGCAACAGAAGAAGCCCCTAAGGCTTGATTGTTAAATCATTCTCATTTAAGGCAGTCCAATATGGGCTGCCCTATTTTTAAGGAGTAGTTATGGGTTGGGTATCTATTATTCCAGTAGTGCTTGCTATAGCACTTGCCATCATAACCAAGAACACCGTTGTTTCTCTTTCAATAGCCTGTATTGTAGGTTGTTTTATCTCCGGGTACGGTCTTTTCGGTTTTACTGATCTGATAATGCGTGCTCTGGGAGATCCGTCTTCAATCTGGACTATCCTGATGGTTGTCCTGTTCAGTGTTCTTGTAACATTCTTTGAAAGAAGCGGAGCAATTGACGGTTTTACAGAAATTGTTAACAAACGCAATCTCTCCAGAAAAGGTGTTCAGCTTATTTCTTGGGCCTTAGGTCTTTTCTGCTTTGCAGATTCAATGAGTCCGCTCTTTGTAGGCTCAGTAATGAAGAAACTGTCAGACAAGGCAAAGATTTCAAGAGAGAAATTGGCATACATTGCAGACTCTACTGCATCACCGTTGTCAGTAATTCATCCTTTCTCAAGCTGGACTCCATATCTTGCATCCTTGGCCCTTGCAACAGGTGTTTTTGCAACTTCTGAAGCTTCTTATACCTTTGTTCTCGGAGCCATTGGTTTTAACTTCTATGCAATCCTGTCAGTGTTGCTTGTTTTCTTTATCGGTAGTGGCTTGATTAAGGATTTTGGTCCCATGAAAGAGGCAGAAAAGAGGGCAGTTGAGCAGGGTAAGGTTCTTGCTGACGGAGCTGTTCCTCTCACAACAGAGGGTGCACTTGAAAAGCGTGTTTTTGATAAACCGCGTGTTCTTGTCAACTTTGTGCTTCCTGTTGTTCTTTTGATTGTCATATGCGGAATAACCGTTGTTACAATGGGAGAACCTGCAATCTGTGAAGCTGCAATGATTCTTGTAATCCTCATGTCTGTTTCTTTCCTTATCCAGGGACTGAGTTTGACAGAGCTTAACAAAGTCTTCATTTCAGGCGTAAAGAATGCCGTTCCTGCAGTATTGGTTCTTGCCGTTGCTTATCCTCTGAATACTCTTTCAGGAGAGATGGGAACTGCGGACTTCTTGGTAAGCAGTACAAGTTCTTTCCTCTCTCCGGCACTTCTGCCTGCAGGAATCTTTGTCATTGCTGCTGTTCTGAGTTTTGCAACCGGCACCAGCTGGGGAACATATGCAATCTGTACTCCGATCTTCCTCCCTTGGGCATTCTCAATTACGGGTGGTCAGGTAAATGCATTCCTGTTTGCCTGCTTTGGAGCCATTGCCGGAGGCGGAGTTTTCGGAGACCACTGCAGTCCTTTGAGCGATACTACAATCCTTTCTTCAATGGGTGCAGGAAGTGACCATATTGATCACTTGGATACTCAGTTGCCTTACGCACTGGTGTGTGCTGCAGTTACTGTTGTGATTTACGGAGTAATAGGAATTCTTACTGTATGAGATATTTTGCAGAACCTGAAAAAGAGAAACCTCAGGCACTGAGAACTGTTTTTGCAGTTGTAATTTCCATTGGATTTGCATTTTTGATAAAGAAAATCATGCCGGACTTTACCGGTCAGCCTTCCTATGGAATCTATTCAGTAATCCCGGCTGTTTTTCTCATCTTCTACATTTTCTTTACAAAGAGAATATTTGAAGCACTGATACTGGCATCGCTGATAGGCTACATAATGAGCAGTCCCGGCGGGGAAAGCATAACAGCGTTCAGCAACGGACTTATGGATGTTATGATGAGCTCCGACATTGCTTGGCTGTTTTTGGTCTGTGGCCTTATGGGAAGCATCATTTCAATGGTAGAGAAGGCTGGCGGCGCCTGGGCCTTTGGTGAGTGGGTTGCCAAGCGTGCCAGAACAAAGAACTCTGTTCTGGTCTGGACTTGGCTTTTGGGAATAATAATCTTTCTTGATGACTATCTGAACGCACTTGTCATAGGTTCTTGCATGGGGCCGCAGAGCGACAGACATAAAGTTCCCAGAGAGATGCTTTCCTTCATTGTTGACTCAACTGCAGCCCCGGCTTGCGTTTTGATTCCCATTTCATCCTGGGGCGTTTTCTGCGGTAAGCTGATGGAGACAAACAACTGGGCACCTGAAGGGCAGGGCCTTGCGTACTTTATCAAGACCATACCCTTTAACTTCTATGCCTGGGTTGGCATTATCATTGTTCCCTTCTTTATCTTCAATATTATCAAGCCGTTCGGACCCATGAAGCAGGCTTACAAGCGCGTAGAGGAGGGCGGACCCATAACACCGCCGGGTTCTGAGAAGGTTGATATCCGCGGAGGCAAAGCTGTTGAGAAGCCTGAAGATCCTAAGATTATCAATTTTTTCGTTCCAATCCTGTCGCTGATAGTTTTCTCTCTCATTCCTGCGCTCATTGCGCGCGATATCGGCTCGCTTGACATGGCTCTTGGTGTCTACTGCACACTTGCTGTCTGCTTTGTGCTTTATCTGGCACAGGGTGTGATGACAGCATCTGAGTACTGGACATGTTTCATTTCAGGAATCAAGAATATGCTGAACTCGCTTATCCTTATGGTTCTTGCCTTCCTATTTGCAAGGGTAAATGAACGGATTGGCTTTACATACTACATGATACATGTTTCAGAATCTTTCATGACACCTCAGTTCATGCCTCTGGTTGTCTTCATTGTTCTTTCAATTACAGAGTTTGTAACAGGAACCAACTGGGGAATGTATGTAATTGCCCTGCCCATAGTCATTCCGCTTGCAAAGGACCTTGGGGTAAACGTTGCACTTGCAGTAAGTGCCGTTATCTCTGCCGGAGTTTTCGGAAGCCACATCTGCTTCTACTCAGATGCAACAGTCATAACATCGGCAGCAACGGGGTGCGACAACTTTGCTCATGCAAAAACACAGGTTCCGTACGGATTGCTGGCTGCAGTAATAACTATGGTTATGTATCTGATTGCGGGATTCATCTTCTGATGCTAATCTGAAAAAAAGGAGTTTTTATGAAAGAGAGAACATTTATTGCAATAAAGCCGGATGCAGTCCAGAGAGGACTGATTGGAAAAATCATTACCAGAATTGAGGACAAGGGTTTTAAAATCTCCGGTCTGAAGATGATTCAGGTAACTGAAGAACTTGCAGCCAAGCATTATGCAGAGCACATTGGCAAACCTTTCTATCCTGATTTGGTAAAGTTCATTACCAGCGCACCTATCATTGCAATGGTTGTAGAGGGTGAAAACGCAGTTACAGCAATGCGCCAGCTCATGGGTAAGACAAACCCTGCCAATGCTGAGGCCGGATCCATCCGTGCTGACTATTCCCAGGAAATGAGCTACAATTCAATCCACGGTTCTGATAGCCCTGAAAGCGCAGAGCGTGAAATTGCCATCTATTTCAAACCCGAGGAAATCTGTTCATGGACAACCATGTTTGAAATCCTTAAGGCAAAACTGGAGGGCTGAAAAGCCCTCACGGGGATGTAGCTCATCTGGTAGAGCGTCAGGTTCGCAATCTGAAAGTGGCGGGTTCGAGTCCCGTCATCTCCAAGAAATAAAAGGGCCAATGGGTGTGAGACATGCCGATGTCTCAACGCCCAATGGCTCTTTTTTATAAAGACGGGCTCCAGCCACTTTTTCGCACTTTTTTCTCAAAAAAAGTCGCTGAGATTTGAAAACTCGGCGACAAATATGCCTCTTTTTATTCATTTTTGTCGCTGGCGGCTCAGATACCAGTTGAGCCACTATTTCAGTTTTTTTCTTTTATGATTTTCTAAAATTACACCGCTTGCAGTTGAGTAATAACCATAGGTATCCAGCATCTGATCAAATGAATTGAATCCCATCATGTTCAAACCAAAACGATTCAGAATCATATGTTTGATTTTGCCGTATGCTATTCTGCCGTTGTAATGAGTAACCAGTTTTTCAAGAACTTGTTTCAACTCTGAAGGTGATGTGCTTTTGTCATCAAGATAAAAGAATTGATTGCAGGCCATACGAAAAATTGCCGGTGTATCATCTTTTCCCATCCCAACAACAGTTTTTCCTTCCTGGAGTATGCGGTAGACAATTCCTGAAAAATCACTATCTGAAGAAACTAAGATGAATAGATCAATATCTTCATTCATCAGAAGGTCCATACAGTCAATAACAATACTGAAATCTGTGGAGTTCTTTCCTTCAACATAATTGGTCAAGGTTTTTTGCTGAATATTGTGTTGTTTTGCAGTTTTCTCCCAAGATTTCTGGCTGGCAGGTAATCCATAGAGACATGAATAAACTAGTGAGGAATCTTGTATCTGTCCTAAATTCTCCACAATCTTGTCCATGAATATGCAGTTAGTATTATCAGCATCAATAAACATAGCTGCTTTATTGGATTTGTTTTTTACATTGTTGATGGTCAACTTGTGACGCCTAATCTTAGCCTTTCCACGAATAGCAATGAGGATAAATATGAGAAAAATCAGAACAGTAAGCCATAAAAACAGAGAGACAAGAAGTAAATTATTAAACGATTCAAACATGCTGTATTGATTCCTCCTTTATTCACTTTGTTAACTACTAATAGAATATCATATGCTTAACATATGTGTATATATCTTACACCTTGCAAGGAATATAATTTTTGATTTGTTTTTCTTTCTGCCTAGGTTGAAGTATTGATTTTGAAGATATGGTCAATAAAATCAGACTTGGAGGGGAGAAAAAATGAAAAAACTAATTGTAATCCTTTTAATTCTTGTAGCATGCGTATCAGGTCTTTTTGCCTTGGATTCCTCATCATTCGGTATCTCAGTTGGTTATGGACTTCAATCTGAATTTGTTTCTGGTAATGGTACAAATACACATTCAATTGTTATTGGTATTACTGGTTTAGATAAATTTAGGAAGGATTCGAATTTTGCATTAATTGCTGATGGACAATTTGAGTTACCTGTTAAGACTGGAGAAATCAAAAGAAGTGATATTAATAATTTGAAACAATGGATCAATATTGGGCTCATCTTTGGCCCTGCTTATCAATTGAGTTCTAGAATGTTCAAATCATATGTCGGTTTTGGTCTTGCTGTTAAAGAGCAAACCTTTAAAGTTTCTTCAAGTATTTATGAGTATTCCTCGCTTGTTTTAAGTTTTGGTCCGGGCATTGTTCTGTATGGAGCATATAACGTAACAGACTCATTCTACATCTCTGCAACACTATCTCAGCAGTATCTGTTCCTTAACTATGCAAGATACAATGCAGGAAGCCTTAAGAAGGTTGATGATTCTTTTAATCTTAGTTCTACTTTAAGACTTGGCTGCGGCTTCTCATTTAATTGGAATAATTGATTTCTGAAAGTGAGTTTTTCGACCTGAGCCTTCCATAAATGGTAGGCTCTTTTTTTTTGTATATCAGTGGCGTTAAACAGGGGAAGGTTTTTGCCATTTTCGCACCATAATAAGGTTGGGATAGAGGTTCTTATCCAAATTGACAGTACGTATTAATACGTGTATTATTATGGAGGTCTGTAATGACCAGAAGAGAGCTGGACAAAAAGCTACACAATGCAGGTTGGTTGATAAAACATGGAGCTAATCATGATCTTGCAGTTAGTCGGGACGGTAAAAAGGTTGCTCTTCCAAGGCATAAGGGAGACATTCCTTCTGGAACCCTTGATAACATACTTAAAGCAACGGGCTTGAAATAAGCATAAGGAGTAATAATGAAATACTATTATCCGGCAGTGTTTGTAAAAGATGAAGACAAGATAGGAGTCAGTTTTCCTGATATTTCGGGTTGTTTCACTTTTGGTGATAATATGGCAGATGCCCTGTTTATGGCATCAGATGCCGCCTCTATGATGATTGCATCCTTTGAAGATGATGGAGAAACAATTCCTGTTCCAAGCGATATCAAAACCATCAAAACAGATGGTGTTGTTTCCCTTGTTCCTGTTGATACAGATGCATGGAGAAAACAATTTGATAACAGAGCAGTGAAGAAAACTCTGACAATTCCTTCATGGCT
>CADCOT010000104.1 GCA_902803145.1 uncultured Spirochaetales bacterium
GAACAAAAACCAGCTCAAGAATGTAAGTAAAATCAACCACATTATGATCAAGGTAAAGAAGGCCCTTGCTCATCTTGATATCTACATATTTGATCATAGGGAAAACAAACGCATTGGAATTCCCCGTCAGGAGCTGTTTGAACTTCTTCAGTCGTACAAACAGCTGGTTCTGGATTACGCAAAAGAGGATATTACTTCCAAAGATGTGGTTTCCAACCTGAAAGAAATGGATGAAGAGACACTTTCTCTGATAGATAATCTTACAAAAGAACTTGAAAGGCTGGATAAATAATCAGTAAGATAGAACCCTAATTGCCGGAGTGGCGGAATTGGTAGACGCGCTAGACTCAAAATCTTGTGTCCTCACAGGCGTACGGGTTCAAGTCCCGTCTCCGGTAAAAACCCAAGAATCCCTAGTGGGCTCTTGGGTTTTTTACTGTCGACAGCAGGGACTTGAACCGAAGCGTTAAGGGCAATCCGAGCCGGCGCAGGATTGACCAGCGTAGGCGGCCCGAGCCGGACTTCCGGGAGGTGAGGGCAAGTCCCGTCTCCGGATGTTGTGGTTTAAAGAAAAACAGCGCAAAACCACAACATGATTTAAAAAAATGTAGTGGTCGCACCACAACATTAATACTTTCAGCCACTTTTTCGCACTTTTTTTCTCAAAATTGTCGCTGAGATTTGAAAACTCGGCCACAAAAATGAAAAAAATCTTTAAAAATTGTCGCTGAGATATATCCCTTACTTGATTCTGTCAGTTTTATGTTCTAAATATTAGATAGAGATTTCAACAAGGAGTAATCATGTCTGAAGAACTTAAAATCATTTCGCATATTAATATCTCTAAAAACTATGCTGATAATCTTCAGGCAGAAGTTGATTCTATCATCGCTGAAATTAACACTGGCAAGAAGCCTGTTTTTGATAGCATAGATTCAATGTTTGCAACTCTTGAAATAGAAGCTTGATTTTCATACATCATTTGACAAAGCCGTTGTTTCGTTATATATATCTTTTGATTTTTTCTTAATATAAATTAATGAAATATAAATTGTTTTTGTTTTTGGTTATTATTCTTTCCTCATTCTTTTTTCTAGTGTCCTGTGATGGTGGAGTTCATGTTCCCGAAATAGAAGATTTACATTTTGAAAAAGAATATCCAGTTATTGCAATTGGACAGAATGTTCAGTTTAAGACCATTATTACTCCTGCTGAATTATCGGATAATAAAGTGACTTGGTCTTCAAGTAATCCCGATGTTGCAACTGTAAATGATGAGGGGCTTGTAAAAGGAATAAGCACAGGAGAAACAGTTATTACTGCAAAAGCTGGTAACAAAGAAGTATCTTGCACTGTGACTGTTAAGGAATCTGTTTCGGTCCAGTTTAACAGTAATGGCGGAGCGGGAGACATGGCTCCGCAAATTGTTCTTAAAAACACTTTGGTCAAACTTCGCCCCAACACTTTTGAAAATTCTGGTTACATGTTTAAAGAATGGAACACAGAATCAGATGGAACTGGAACATCATATGGGGATGAAGGAGAAATCTCAACTGGCGGAAATATAACTTTGTTTGCTCAGTGGAAAGAAGGCTCATATACTGTGGTTTTTAACGGCAATGGTGGTACAGGTACTATGAATGCCCAAAGCTTCAAGTATGGGATTGCACAAAATCTCTATAAAGTAAATTTTATTAAAGAGGGTTATTTATTCAACGGATGGAACACTTCAGAAGGTGGTTCGGGAAGCGCTTTCTCAGATGAACAAGAAGTCAGCAATCTTACAACAGAGGACGGAGGAGTAGTGAATTTGTATGCTCAATGGGCTGCAAATAAATACGATGTAACTTTTTACAAGAATTACGACACAGAAGATCCCGTTTATGCTTTGATTGAAAATGAAGAATATGATTCGAATTATGAGCTTCCTAATGTTGATCCAACTAGAGATGGATATACTTTTAAAGGCTGGTATACAGAATCTACTGGTGGAACAGAAATCACTGAATCCACAAAGGTGACAATTGCGGATGATCATAACCTCTACGCACAATGGTCTGTAATTCCCCCGCTCACTTTAAAGGCGTCAGAAGATAATACAAACATCGTAGTAAAAAATGGAAATAACGTAACTAATGGAATTGTTAAATATCAGCGTTATAACAACGATGGAACGCGATACGACGGCGAGGCTGACTATGTAATCATAAACAGTGAAGTGGCCAATATTTCTTTGTCAACTGTTGGTGATTATGTTTGCTTTTACAGAACTTTTGGGCAAGCAACTAACTATCCTTTGTCCATTAAGAGTGCGGAGAAATCATGCTATGTTTATGGTAATGTGATGAGTATGGTTTGCGGAGAAAACTATGTTGGCAACTATATAATCTCAGGCGACCAAGCATTATTGAGATTGTTTTATGACTTAAACGATCCTGATCATCCGAATAAGATAATGATAGACCCTGTATACGGAAAACTTGTTCTTCCTGCAACAACATTATCAGCTCGCTGCTATGAAGGCATGTTTACTGGTTGTGAGATGTTAACAATAGCACCGGAACTTCCTGCTGAAACACTGGCAAATCGTTGTTATCTGGATATGTTTAAGGACTGTATAAACCTAACAAAAGCACCGGAGCTTCCTGCAACTACATTGGATGTTCGTTGCTATCAAGGCATGTTTAGTGGTTGTGAGAACTTAACAATAGCTCCAGAGCTTCCTGTTCAAACATTAGCGAACAGTTGTTATATGCAAATGTTTAATGGATGTACAAGTCTAACAAATGCGCCGGAGCTTCCTGCAGAGGTATTAGTAGATAGTTGTTATGCCTATATGTTCATGAATTGCACAAGTCTTACAACTGCACCGGAATTAAAAGCGGTCTTGTTGAAGCCTTACTGTTATACTCAAATGTTTTCAGGTTGTGAAAACCTTACGTATATAAAATGTCTTGCTAAAAATGGTTTTACTGAATATCAATGTACATATAATTGGGTTCAAGGTGTTAGCTCTTCAGGAACATTTGTTAAATCATCTGAAGCAACAGCATGGCCAACAGGAGAGCATGGTATTCCTAGTTCATGGATTGTCGAGCCGACAATTTAGCAAACCTATACCAATTCAATCACCTGTCTATCACAATCAACCTTCATTTCAACGCCAAAGGGGATTATGCACCTGGGGTTTGCATGGCCAATGTTGATGTTGCAGACAACAGGCAGGTTGGTGTTGTTTATCACCTTCTTCAGAATTTCAAAATAGCCTTCTTCGTTGAATCTGTTCTCCGGTTTTCCGACAAGAACACCATTAACTGAATCAAACACTTTTGCAGATTTCAGATAGGTAAGAGCCTTCTCAAACTTTTGCAAGGACATACGCTCTTCACTTGTTTCAATAAGAAGAATGTGGCCTTTCCATTCATCTGCAGAAGGGAATAGCTTGTATTTCTTACACAGAACAGGCATGTCGCTGTAGCGCTCAGGGTCAAAGAAGTCATACATTGTGTCCAAGCAGCCACCCAAAATCTTACCGCTAAAAACACTTTTGCCCTGCAAAAGCACAAAACCTCTGTCCGGGTGAGAGACACTCAGGGTTCCGACAGAGGCAGGTGAGTAATCTGTACGAATTTCATACCAAAGCGGGGAAGGGGTAATAGTTTCAATCTTGCCTGTTTTAATCAGCTGAGAGAAATAATGCTCAGAATAGGGCAGCATAGAGGGACCAAGTTCACAGATGTCAGAGATAAAAGATTGACCGTAGAAGGTGTTAAGACCCACCTTGTGAAGCATGAAGTGGTTCACTGTAGAATCTGAAAAACCTAGGAAGATCTTATCTGAAACAGCATTTTTCAATTCATCATGTTCAAACAGGTAGGGAAGAAGACGGTAGGTGTCATCACCGCCGATTGCACATAAAATCATGCCCAAAGAAGGATCTTGGAATGCAGTAAGAAGATCTTCAGCTCTTTTTTCAGGATGGTCTTGAAGATAAGACAATCCTTTTGCAGCATTCGGAAGGATTTTTACATCCAGGCCGTAGGCGGCAAGACGCTTCAGACCTATCTCAATTTCATGCTGTACAAAGTCCTCGCCCAACAAGCCGCGGGAGAGACTGACAATTCCTACCGTTTTTACCATAACCACATTATATGGTATAGTTAGGCTATGAAAAAAACGATTTCAGTTTTAATTTTAGTTTTAGCAGTTCTTACTGCAGTGTTTGCTCACCCCATCTATGAGCAAAAATCAATCAGAATTTTTTCAACTTCCGATACTCACGGAAAATTTGTCGGATACGATTATCCGACCGACTCTGTAAGTACAAGCGGAAGCCTTGCACAGATATCAACTCTTATAAAAGAGAACAGAACCGAAAACACAATTCTTGTGGATGTAGGCGATACAATCCAAGGAAACTCATCAATTATGTTCTTTGATGGAGACCCTGTTCATCCGTCAATCAGGGCAATGAACCTGATGGGCTACGATGCTGTAGTTCCCGGTAACCATGATTTCAACTACGGCATAGACATGTTTCAGAAACAGTTCGGCCAGCTTGAGTGCCCCATTCTCTGTGCAAACGTCTACTATGAGGACGGAACTCGTATAGGGTTGCCCTACATTATTATTGAGCGTTCAGGCGTTAAAGTAGGCATTATCGGAGTGGTAACATACCTGATTCAGGTGTGGGATGCAAAGATCTTTGAAGAAGCCCACATGAAGGTAACAGTACCGCTTGATGAAATCAAAGAGCTGGCAAAAGAGTTGAGACCTCAGGTGGATGTCCTTGTTCTTGCAAGCCACATGGATTGTGACATTGAACTTGGGTTCCCGCACACCGGAACCCATGAAATTGCTGAGCAGGTTCCTGAGCTGGATATTATTCTTGCAGGTCACGGGCATAAGGCCATAAATGAGTACATCAACGGAGTTTTGATTGTTGAAAACAAGATTCAGGGAAAGACCGTGTGCTGCGTAGATGTTGACCTTGAGTATGGCCCGGATGGGAAGTATCACATAATCAAGAAGACAGGAACAGTTTTTGAGACGGCCAAATACGAAGAGGACCCTGCCATTGTCAATGATAGTGTGATAGCAGCGTCTCACCAGCAGACGGTAAGCGACCTTAATACAGTAATTTTCAGGCTGACAAATGACTATCTTGCCCCGCCAAACAGATATGAAGGCATGTCAGAGGCAAGACTTGTGGATACGGCCCTTTCCAGGCTGATTAATGACGCTCAGAAGTACTTTGCAAAATCACAGCTTTCTGCCTGCAGCGTAGTTGAGGACAATGCAAACCTCTACAAGGGCGATATCAAGAGAAGCGATATGATCTTGGTGTACCGTTATGACAACTCTTTGAGCAAGATTCAGATTACAGGAAACCAGATAAGAAAATACATTGAATGGTGTGCAAACTACTTTGACACGTTTGAAAAAGGCGACACTTCAGTTGCTGAAAACCCGAAGATTATCAACCTTGCTTACGATATTTTCAGCGGCCTGAAGTATGAAATTGATATTTCAAAGCCGTTCGGAGAGAGGGTGGGAGAGATAACACTTCTTGACGGAAGTCCTCTGGATCCGAACGGACAGTACACAATGGCTGTTTCAACTTATCGATACACAACTCACCTTATGACCTACGGAATTATTTTCTCAGAAGAAGATGGGCTGCCGGTTCTTCTTGAAACCGGAATTGGTGATGATATTGGCGGAATCAGGGAAATGATTGCAGAATATATTGTGAAAGTCATAGGTAAACCCTGTGCAGACGGCACCATAGAACTTACACTTGAAGAAGTTACCCCGGAAAATGCTAACTGGCGTGTAACAGGATATTGAGAGTATGAATGACCTGCAGAGAGAAAGAGAAGAAGCAATAGAAGCCGGAGAACGTGCCCTGGATTCATTGAGGGAGGCACGTTCCTACATATCAAGCGCCAAAGGCTTCGGACTTTGGGATATTCTTGGCGGAGGTTCGTTTGTTACTCTCTTCAAACATATGAAGATAGACAAGGCCAGACAGGCAATAGACAGGGCCAGGTATGATCTGCAGGATTTCAGCAGGGAACTTAGAGATATACGGACAAACTTGGACATTGATATCGGAGATTTTCTGACTATCTTTGATCTTATGGATAACTTCTTTGCTGACATTATGGTGCAATCAAGACTATCCGATGCCGGAAGACGTATTGATGACGCAATTTACAAGGTGGAACAATGTCTGAGAAGTTTGTAAAAGAAGAAAGTCGCCTTACTCAGTCCATGCTGTTTAGGCTTCTGCCTGCCCAGATGATTATGCCCGCAATGACATCTGTCATTTCAATTGCAAACGGAATAATTGCAGGCCAGTACATAGAGGAAAGGGCAGTAGGTGTTGTAGGCCTTTACTCCGTAGTTCTCAGGATAATTGAAGCAATAACATTGGTTCTTCTTGCAGGTTCTGTTGTCATGTGCGGCCGTTCAATGGGAGAGGGAAACATAGAAAAGACAGACAATATCTTTTCTGTAAACCTGATAGTGACCTTCTTCCTGGCAGTAGGAATGACTTTGGTGGAGTTGTTTTTTGCAGGTCCGCTTGCCGCTCTGCTCGGTGCTTCCGGAGACCTTGCTCTGCAGCTTGAAAAGTATATTCGCGGAATGGCTATAGGTATTGTTCCGTTTATGATGGGGCGCCAGGTTTCATCATTTTTGCAACTTGAGAGAAGAAGCGGACGCATATACACAGCTGTAACAGTCATGCTTGTATCCAACGTTGCCTTGGACATTCTGTTTGTAGCTTTCTACAAAATGGGAATTCAAGGTCTTGCTCTGGCAACATCAATAAGCAACTGGCTCTACTTCCTTGTAATGGTTACATATTACTTCACAAAGAATGCACAGCTTCATTTTACCTTCTCAACAAAAGGATTTCAGTACCTGCTCAAAATGGTTTCAATCGGAGCTTCAGAGGCAGTACTCAGCTTTGCCTTTGCAATTGAAAACCTTTTGATGAACCGCATAGTCCTTACCTATGCTGGAGAAGGCACCTTGTCTGCATTCTCATCAGTTATGATGGCAATGCAGCTGATTGTCAGTTACGCCATGGGAGTTGGAAATGCCCTCAGATCTCTTGCAAGCATATCTTTGGGAGAGAAGGATAAGGATGCCCTTATTGCCCTCAAACGTGTGGTTCTTAGAAAAGCTTTACCGCTCAGTTTTGCAGTTGCAGTTGCCTTGATGATTATTACTTTCCCGCTTCCTTCACTTTACTTCAGTAGGGGAAGCGAGACATTTGCAATGGCAAGGACTTTCTTCTTAATAATGTGCAGTACGGAGCCCTTACTACTGATTCTTTTTGTTATCAACAACTATTTCCAGGCAAAGGAACACAGAGTCTACTGTGCAATCCTTTCTATCTACGACGGACTCTTATCTGCCCTTATTCCTGCAGCCATACTTACTCCCATTCTGGGACCTACCGGTGTTTGGATTTCTTCTCCCATAGGTTACGTGACAACGTTCCTTTTGAGTGTAATCTACTGCATAATTTACAACCGCGGTATTCCGCGTACTGACGAGCAGATTCTCTTCTTAAAGCCCGGATTCGGAGCAGCTGAAAAAGACCGCTTTTCAAGAGATATCAAGAGCATAAAGGATGTTGAGAATCTTTCAATAAATGTAAATGAATTCTGCCTCAACCACAACATGAGTGCAGAAGATTCAAACCATGCTGCAGTCTGTGTAGAAGAGCTTGCATCTAACGTAATAATTCACGGATTTACAAAGGACAAAAAGAAGAACCACTTAATCCAGGTCAGAGTTGTCTATGACCGCTCAGGAAAAGAACCCTCACTGATTCTCAGAATCAAAGATGACTGTGTACGCTTCAACCCCCAGGAAAGAGCTAGCCAGACCAGAGAAAATGATATAGAAAAGAACCTTGGAATCAAGCTGGTTATGAATGTGGCAAAAGAAGTCACATATCAGAGCTTCATAGGCTTGAACGTTCTTACAATCCGTATATGATTCAGACTATGTTGAAGAATTTCTTTTCTAAGAAAAACCTGTTTTTGAGAGTTGCAGTCGGCTTTGC
>CADCOT010000105.1 GCA_902803145.1 uncultured Spirochaetales bacterium
GTTGAAACCGATTCCTTCAAGAATCTCTTCTTTTGCAACGTCCGGTGTGATGAAAGGTGTAAAGCCATGCTTCATGACAATGTCCAGAGCATAGCGCTCAAGAGCCATCTGAAGGATAACTGCCTGATTTTTCAGATAGTAAAACTTAGGTCCTGCAACCTTTGTAGCTGTGTCAAAGTCTATAAGGTCAAGCTTTTCTCCAATCTGAACATGATCCAGGGGTTTGAAGTTGAATACAGGTGGCTTTCCAACATATTTTACTGCTGTGCTGTCCTTGTCTTCCTTACCAATCGGTGCATCCGGATGGGCATAGTTAGGAATCTGTCTAAGGCCAGCCTGATACTCTTTTTCAAGGCTTTCAAGCTCAGCTTCTGCTGCGCCGATTTTCTCCTTGAGAGTTCTGCCTTCTTCAACAAGTACCATTCTTGCATCCTTGTCCATTGGACCCTTCATAAGAGCAGCAATCTCATTGCGCCTTGCCCTAAGATCTTCAACCGCTTTCTGCATCTTTGAATAGCGGTCCTGAAGCTCAATCACATGGTCAAGGTCAACCTTCATGTTCCTGTTTTTTATGTTAAGTGCAATCTCGTCGTGTCTAGTTTTAAGTTCTCTATAGTCAATCATGAACAAAATTATATTGCAAATCATCCTCTTAAACAATTATCCTTGAGACAGTGCAACAGAATTATCAGATAGTTTCGCGCAGCGGTGATATTACACGCCTCATCAACGGTCTTCACAGGGAGGAAATCCTGGCCATAGGGATTATGGACACAGGTTCAACCGAAGAACTTGAAGAATCCGTACAGTGGTTTTCTGATAATTACAACCACGGTCTGCACGTTATCACACAGTCCGACCGCATGTCCCAGACTGGCATGGAAGACAGATTTCCTGATGTAACATTCATTGTGTTTGACAAGGCTCCTTCTCTTGCCGAGAGAATCAATGCCCTTGCCAATACCTGCGGAACAACATACTTTCTGGTAACAAGGTCTGACATTAATCTGGTTGAATTCAACTTTGCAGATCTGAACTCCCTTATGAAAGCAGTTCACCCCGCAATGCTTACCCCGCTTATCTTTAACAAGAGCAAAGAGCTTATTCCTACAGTCCGTGCACCCCACATGGACGGAAACAGCATTGACCCCATGAGTTTTATGCCTTCCACAGGAATTGATGACAACCTCTACCCATTCTTGGGACTTGGTCTTTATGACAGGGCTCTGTTTCAGAGGCTCAGAGGTTTTGATGAAGAACTAACAGGGGCATACTGGCAGGCTTTGGACTTTGGAACCAGGTGCTGGCTGTACGGCTATCCCATCCTGTCCGTAAACTCAATGGCTGTTTTCTTCTATTCAAAACAGTTCCTCATTGAGGACAGGTCTGAGAACGAGAGTTGTGACCGCTACTATACAAAGGCTTTGAGCGTCAAGTTCATTAAAGACAGACTTATTCTCAAAAAGGTTCACAAAGCCAATAAGAGAGTTTTTGTTTCAGAGGTAAAGCCGAGGGCTGGATTGTACAGAACAGATTTCCAAACCCTCTGCGACAAATGGAGAATTCCTCAGGACTGAGCTGCCAGCTCTTTCAAAACAGACAGTTCTTCTTCTGTAAGACTTACACCCTTTCCTGCTTTTGAATGATCAGGAGACCAATGCCTGCTATCATAACGTGTGAAAGCCTTTCCATTGTCCGGAGTCCATTCAACTAAATTGAACTCAAGAGCCCATCCGCTCTTTGTTTTTGATAAATCTCCGTAGTGTTCTACTATCTTACAATCCATAGGTGATCTCCTCAATCATGCACAAGTTTAGCATACAATTTTCTACCACACAACGTTTTCAGTCTGTTCAAGCATAACTTTGGTTTTTTCAATTGACTTCAACCTAAACTGGTTGTCTTCAAGCTTTCCAAGTACTGCATCACGCTCCTCCGTGGTTCTGTATGTAACCATGCGGAAGCGATTCTTGTAGTCTTTTTCCCTTGTTTTGAAAACCTGGTCGTCAATGTAAGCCCTTGTTTCTCCCAGTTTCTTGATAAGACTGTCCCACAGATTCTTATCAAGATTCTGAATCTCAAGGACTTTCTTCAGACAGAACATTGCGTTCTTTGCTTTCTCAAGCGGATACTCAGAATCCCATTTTTTATACAGTTCGTGGACCTGATCCCAGCTTGTAATAACACCCTGTCTTACATCTTCTCTGAGCTTATCTACATCTCTCTGGGGAACAAGTCTTCCTCCCAGGTTCATCCATTCAAAAACGGCATCTGAAGATATCTTCTCAAGTTCACGAACGGACATCTTGGTCTTTGCACACCAGTTGCAGACTTCCTTTGTTCCATAGTAGATGAGCATATCTCTGTAGGCAGCAAAACCCTCTGCAGGCTTGAGAACCAAAACACGTGAACGTGAGTGTTCCTGGCTCATTGCAAAGACATCATGACCTGACAGTTCTGAAGGTCTGTGCATGAGAATCTCATAACCTTCCTTCTCAAGCTGCTTGTAATCTCCTTCGTATCCCAGAGAAGATGCAGTCCACTTACTCAGAAGCCTTATGCCGTCAAACAGCTCCCAGGCAGTATCAGGGGCAAGATAGTCGGTTTCAATATTTCCCTTTTCAAATACTCTGCCGTCACGTTTTGAGAATTTGTCGCTGTTGCGTTCAAGGGCATACATGTTGTAAAGCCACCAGTACGCAGGCATAATCTGTCTTCTCCCTTCGCGTCTGTTATCTGAAACCAGGGCAAACGGAGTCTTTATGTTAAGTTCGTAGTCGTAGTTTCCCTTTGCAATCAGAATGAATGATGCAAAATGGCTATCAAACTTGATTGTAGATGATAAAGCCGGCCAGAAACCGCGTCCTGCCCTGAGTTCTCCGTCAGCTCCGCGGCTGTTATGGTTTGAACCTATATTGGCCCCGGCTGCCATGTTTGATTGTCCCATGACAAGCGAAGAAATGAGGAAGGAGTTGTTGTGGTGCTGTTCGTGGAACGGGAAAACAAGGTTGCTGATCATCTCACAACAGGAAACGGTGGAGTTTTCTCCAAGGAAGGAGTTAATCAGTCTTGCTCCGTACTTGAGCTGGCTGTTTTCTCCCATGATGAATCTTACAGCTTTACAGCCGTAGAAGATTCTGCATCCGTATCCGATAATTCCGTTTACAAGTTCACAGCTTTCTCCAATCTGTGTGGGGTTCTTTTCA
>CADCOT010000106.1 GCA_902803145.1 uncultured Spirochaetales bacterium
CTTGCGGTTAATCTGCTGATAAACAAGCTTACAGGTGCAAGCATAGACAAAGGTGTTGGAGGTTGATAATGCCGCAGATCAGATTGGAACACGTTACAAAACGTTTTGAAAAATTTATAGCAGTAGATGACCTTAACATGGTCATTGAGGACAGGGACTTTATAACCCTGCTTGGTCCGTCAGGATGCGGAAAGACCACAACCCTCAGAATGATTGCAGGTCTTGAAACACCCACAGAAGGACGCATAACAATAGGAGACAAGGTTGTCTTTGATGCAGACAAGGGAATTAACATTTCCCCTGCCAAGAGAGACATTGGATTTCTGTTCCAGAACTATGCTCTTTGGCCTCATATGACGGTCTATCAGAACATAGCCTTTGGACTTGAAAATCTGAAGTGGAAGAAGGAAGACATAAAGGTTCGTGTTCAGGAAATGCTGGAAATGCTCAAGATTGAAGAGTTTGTACAGCGTTATCCTGCAGAGTTGTCAGGAGGCCAGCAGCAGCGTGTTGCAATTGCAAGAACACTTGCCCCAAAGCCTCAGGTTCTGTTCATGGACGAGCCTTTGTCAAACCTTGATGCAAAGCTTAGAAGCGAGATGAGAACAGAGCTTAAGCGACTGCACTCAGACTCTAATTCAACATTTGTCTATGTTACACATGACCAGTTGGAAGCAATGACACTTGCCACAAAGGTTTGCCTTATCAATAAGGGTGTACTGCAGCAGTATGAACCGCCTCTTACTGTTTACAAGCGTCCTCAGAACTTGTTTGTTGCAGACTTTGTAGGTAACCCGACAATGAACTTTATTCCGGCAAAACTGGAAAAGAAGGGAAAAGGCTTTGATGTAGAGTTCCTTGGAGTAAAGGCACACTTCAAGCCCAATGAGGCCTTTGATGCAACAGACAAAGATGTAATTCTTGGAATCAGACCGGAGTTCTTCACAATTACGGACAGTGGAAAGATCCATGCTCTTGCATACTCAACACTGCCTGCAGGTATGGAGACAACCGTAAAGGTAATGCTTAACGGTGAACTGATTTCATCTGTTGTGTTTGGTGCAATTGACTACAAGGTTGACCAGAGTATTAACTGCGACATTATTGGCAACCAGGTATGTGTCTTTGATAAAGAGTCTACAAACCTGATAGGCCAGGGCAGTCTGGAAGTCCAGTAACAATCAGTAACAATTAAGGGGTTGAATTCTGTTACGAATTTCAACCCCTTTTTTTATGCCTCTGCAATCAGTTTTGCAGCTTCTTCCGCTTCAAGCGGCTTTCCCCAAAGGAAGCCCTGAATAAAGTCGTTTCCGGCTTCTCCAAGATTCTCAAGCTGGTTCTGAGTCTCAACGCCCTCTGCAATAACCTTGTATTTCATAATATGGCCTATGGCGATAATTGCAGCTACATATCTCTTTGCTTCTATTCCTGAACTCATATTCATAATGAAAGAACGGTCAATCTTAATAACATCTGCCGGGAAGTTGCTCAGATAGCTGAGAGAAGAATAGCCTGTTCCAAAATCGTCAATAGCAATGCTTATGCCCATTTCTTTAATCTGTTTGATACGATCCATGGCTTTTTCAACGGATTCAATCATTACGGATTCTGTTATTTCAATTTCAAGATTCTTTGCAGGCAGACCGCTGGAAGCAAGAATTTCATGAATTTCTTCAATGAAGTTCATGCGTAAGAGATGATGCACTGAAATATTTACACTCAGTGTCAAATCTGAGTTCTTTTTCTTTAAGAGACCTCCAAAGAACTTTGCAGCGCTTGAGAAAACCTCTCTGTCTATGCTGTCCACAAGTCCAGCCTTTTCAGCTACCGGAATGAAGTCTACAGGACTGATTTGCTTTCCGTTGACATCTTTGATTCTTGCAAGAGCTTCAAAGCCTCTGAGCTTGTGGTTCATGTCATACTGCGGTTGCAGATTAAAGTAAACATGTCCGTTTTCAAGTGCATACCTTATCTTGCGCTCAATCTCAATTGAAGCATCATTCTCAATAATGTCCGGAGTAAAGCGGACAATGCATCCTGAATGAGTAGTCTTATAAGCCTTATACATGGCTGTGTATGCATTGTTGAGAAGGGTTTCAGTGTTATAAGCATCTTCAGGGAAGGATGAGTAACCAATGCTTGCAGTAAGTGTGAAATCACAGTTGTCAATAATCAGCTTTTCTCTAAGTGCTTCTTCGTAGCAAGCTAAAGTGTTGTAAAGATCGTCTTCCGATACGTAGTCACTTACAACAACTGCAAATTCGTTATTCTTTCTGAATGCAACAAGGTCTTTGGTGCCGGTTTTACCTGAGTCTGCAAGACTTTGCCAACGTTTTCCAATCTGGATCAGAATCTGATCTCCTACCTGCTGTCCAAGTGCATTGGTTATGCCTTTGAAATTGTTCAGGCTGACAATTGCAACTGCAAAGGGCTCATTTTTCTTTATTCTTGCATCTGAGAGTTCGGATACGGCAAAACGGTTAGGCAGTCCTGTTAGACGGTCTGTTACCGCAAGATTGCGCATTTTCTCTTGGGATTTTTCCATCTTTGCTATGTACTTGTACAGGAGCAAGACCGTGATAATAATAAATGAGTTAACAAAAAAACCTGTAATGGCCGTTGCGTCTCCCTGAATGAGACTGATAACAATGGGAATATACTGTACGGCAATTGCAATAAGAGAAACAAAAAGTCCGGGCTTCTTGTATATGACAACCATCAAAACAACGCAGAGGTTGAATATTGAAGAGAAAGCACCTGTAAGAGATCTTAAAGGCAGAGGCTGTCCCATCAGAAATACAATTCTGGTGGATGAAGATGAGATTCTTACAAAATAAGCTCCGACCAGGTAGATTGCAAGAAGAAGAAAAAATCCCCATACGGGAAAATTGTTTTTGCTGAATTCGTCAAGCATTCTTTCTCTTCTTGACTTATGGTTGATGATTGACATGAGCCCATTCTATCACGGAAAAGCTCAAACAATGAATAGTGTTGACTCGAATTATTTGCGGATTATTATTAGGTTATGAAGAAAAACATACTTGTTTTGGTTTTGTTATTGATTTTAGGGTTTTCAGCATTTTCTTCTAACACCTCCTTGGGTGTTGCTCAGAATTACACAAGCACAAGTGTGATAGTTGATACTGAATTTGATCGCTTCGGTTTTGAAGGCTCTGTAGGTCTTCCAATTGTCTCAGGAATATTCGGTGCTATTGACGCTGCTACTACAGGAAAGGAATTTCAGCCTCTGCAGTTTTTACTTCCCGGTGCAATGGTAAATCCGTACTGGAAGGTAGTTGACGGAACCAAGTTCCAGCTTCGTCTCGGACTTCAGGCAGATGTTCTTGTCTTCATAGATAAGGGCAGCGTACAGGCTTCCGGGCTTTTGGGAACATCTCTTGGATTTAACCACAAATTTAATGAAAAGTTCTCAATGAACTTTACTTTGGGCTGTCCTCTTGCTCTGCCTTTGTCTGCTATCAGCAAAGAAGCTGCATCATGGACTTTGTTTTACTTCTCTTCAACAACTCTGGACAAGAATGACATTTTCAAGATTATCTTTGGCGGAATAGGTTGTGCATTCAACCAGTTTGCAAGAATATCTTGTAAGTGGGCTTTAAACTGATCTTTAACCCACATAACCAATCAGGCCAGCCCTAGCGGGCTGGTTTTTTTATGCTACAATACAATTGATGCTGATTTTGTTGATTATCATAGTTGTAGTTGTAGTAATTCTTCTCATTAAAGTCGGCTCCGGAAGTAACTATTCCAAGACTCAGCATTGGACAGATTTTGACCCGGGCATAGATACCAAGAAGGTTGGAGACCCCAAGTACCCTCATGCTGCAATGGACAGCGTGTTGAAGAATGAAATGCTTGATGAGGTTCTTAAAGACGACAAGAAATAAAACTGATTGGGTTGAAGACTGGATTGTAATTAGATAATAAGGTATAAATACTGTTGGAGTTTATAAATGAGAATAGGTAAAGCGTTAATTGCTGTTTCGGTTATATTGTTTTGTTTGGTTTCCTGTAGTCCTAGTTCTGGTTCAAATAGCGAACCGCAGATAATTAACAAATCAGTTTCAGATATTCCCAAAGGCTCTTTTGTAGAGTTGGATGTTTCTTCCACAGATGAGATTACTCTTTCTGACTTTACTGAAGAGGATGGAATTCTTGTTTATAAGGTTGGCGGCAGCAAAGGGTTTACCCAACCGAAAGACGGTAATTCCAATTTGGTAATTAATAAAAATGGTCTTGGAATGCCTGTTCCTCATGAAAACGGTCAAACCAGTTTTCCTGTAAGTGCAGTAAATGTTGGGAACTCCGGAAAAATAAGAGTTGAGCATTTTGAGCTAAGCTCTGATTTGGAAATTACCCATGACGAAATGAAAAGCCTTACAATAAATGGCAGAGATAAAACTATAAATTCCAGGGGTGAGCGGGTTACAGAAGAGTTTTATCGTATTGATCTTAAAAAGGGTCTTTATTCAGGATACGATAAAGACGAAGTAGCTATTGTTCAAATTATCAAAGGAGACACTGTTAATTACAGTAATCCTGAATACGGTTTTATAAAGAACGGAAAAATTGATCTTTCTACTACCGGTGATGAAATACATGGACTTGTTGATCTTCGTCACAAGAAAGCAGTTACGGTATTTAATACCATAGAATATGCCGGCGGTACTAACATGCTCTGTAAAATAGCTCTTGTTATACCCCAAGAACTGACTCCGGATTCGCCTTTAAGTATCGATTCGAACACTAATGTTTATAAAGTTATGAAGGCGGGAAAAACCGGAAATTACGTAATTGAAATAACAACAAACAGTACAGATCCTTATAACTCTGACTATCATGTTCTTTTGAGGGACAATGCAAGAGCAAGATATATTGAAGGAAACCATATAGGAAGAAGGAGAGGCCCCAACTTGATTCCTATTTCTCGTACCGGAGACAAAATAAGGTTGTGGGTTGGAAAAATTGATGAGTCTTTCATTTTTGATTGCATTATAGATGATGAACGTGCAAGTTATGGTTCAATTGTATTGAGACAAGCCACTGACGACGAAGAGAATAATTGGGCAATTAATCACATTATTTCTATTGGGAACCCTATTGAATTGGATTTTAGTTTAACAGATGAAACGGCATTAACATACTATGTGACTAATCTGAATGGGGATTATACGCTTGAGGTTGAAAATGTTTCTGATGATATGGGAACATATGCAGATATGGTGCTTGTCTTCGGAAACAAGAACTCAAGAGGTGCTGGATCTGCGAGTTTTAATCATCATCTTAACTGGTCAGGAACTTTTAATAACGGTTATATGATTCTTAGTATTTGGAATCCGGATGAGACCTTAAAATTGAATATTACTCTTTCTAGTACCATACACCATAAGATCCGTTACAATTCCAGTACATCAAGATTTGAATGTGAAGATGACGGATGTGATAAATACTTTAATGTATGGGATGCTGGAGATTTACTTGTTGGTAACTGGGAAATGGAACTAGATGGTGGTACTGCAACACTTTATATTACTGATTGGGGAGATGTTCCAATACAACTAATTAAGGGCGGTAAAATAAAGAATATTACAGGAACGGCTTCATACAATGAAAAAATGGAAATCTTTTTGGATATTCCAGCTCCATATAATAAACACTATAAGTTAGAGAGTTTCTGCTTTGGTCAATCTATGACATTTACAGATGGCACTGTAGCGACAATGGTTGAATAATTTGCATATTTAATGAAGGCAATGAAGTGTCTTGATTTATTTAACACAAAGTTTTCTCGTGTTGTTCTGGGCTGTGATCACTTTGGAGAAACAGTTCCTACAGATGTAGCAAAAAAGGAAATGGATTTGTATATCGCCAAAGGCGGAAATGTCTTTGACACGGCCTGTGCCTATGGGCAGCAGGTGCCTGACACGCCTTCAACTTCCGAGGTGGTTGTAGGAAAGCATCTGAAAAGCCTTGATAGGTCTTCATACATAATAATTACCAAGGGTGGGCACCCGCCAAGATCCGACTTTCACCACTCAAGAATCAATGAGAAAAGCCTGAAATATGACATTATGCAGTCTGTGGATCAGCTGGACACACTTCCGGATTGGTGGCTTTTTCACAGGGATAATCCGGACATTCCGGCAGCAGAGCTGATAGATTTTGCAAATTCATATATTGATGCAGGTCTTTTAAAAAACATTGGTGTTTCAAACTGGTCTGTTAAGCGCATTGAAGAGGCCAATAACTGGGCTGCAAAACACGGCAAGGTTCAGTTCTCCATGTCTCAACTTCAGTTTTCTCTTGCATCCTGTACAAAGGAGTCTTGGGGAGATGACACAATTGAGGTGATGGGGGATAAGACAAGCACCCTTGATTGGTACAGAAAAACCAAAATGCCTTATACCTGTTTTTCATCACAGGGGCGTGGAATTCTTCAGAAACTTGCAGAGGGCAGGGACCTGGGCAAGGCTTATAGGTTTGACCTTCCTGTTAACAGAAAGCTTGCGCAAAAGGTTCAGGAGATTGCAAAGCGCGACAATGTTTCAATGACAGCAGTCTGTCTTGCTTTCATAACAAGCCAGGATTCCAACTCAATGGCTGTGGTTGGAGCCTCTTCTCTAAAGCAACTTGAAGAAACCCTTGGTTCAAGTGATTATACATTAAGAAAAGAGGATATGGACGCTCTTTTTGAAATCAGAAATCAGTGATCAGATTTGAGTCCTGCGCCGCACATTGTGATTAAGCAATCCGGGGTGGGACCGTACTTTTCACAATATGCAAGATATGCTGCGTAGTTTGCTGCAGTGGTGTGCTCACAGTAGATTCCTTTGAGTGCCAGAGTCTTGCGTGCATCCAATATCTTGTCTTCAGGGGCATGGATGAAACGGATGTTGTACTTATAAACATACTCAAGTATTTCTTTTCCTCTCATTGGTTTACCTATGGCAATTCCTTCTGCAATTGTTTCTGTAGGAGTAATGTCTGCAGGTTCTTTTAAACCTTGTTCAGCTGCACGGAGAATTGGGTCACACGTTTCTGTCTGAAGTGCAATTATCTGCGGCATGGACTGAATGCAGCCGCTTTCAAGAAGATGTTCAAGGGCATGCATTACACCAAGGAACAGAGTTCCGTTTCCTACAGGAACTATTACGTTTGCAGGGATGCGGTGAAGTTGTTCATAGACTTCATAAATGTAGGTCTTGGTTCCTTCATAGAAGAAAGGATTGTAAACATGGTTTGCATAGTAGATGCCTTCGTGTTCTACCTTCTGTCTGCACACATCTGCACAATGATCTCTTGAACCGGGAACAACAGTACATGTAGCTCCGTGAGCACGAATCATGTCTATCTTTTTTGGACTTGTTCCTTGTGGAACAAAGATTTCACACTTTATTCCTGCTTTTGCGCAGTAAGCTGCAACAGAGTTTCCTGCATTACCGCTTGAATCCTGGACAACGCTGTCAACGCCTATGGATTTGCAATGTGCAACAAGAACAGCAGCTCCACGGTCTTTGAATGAGAGGGTAGGCATATAGTAATCCATCTTAAGAAGTACATTCTCATCAAGGGGTACAATGGGAGTCATGCCTTCTCCAAGAGTAATATCTTTCCAGCTGTCATCTTCAAGTGCTATGAACTTCCGATATCGGAACATACTCCACTGATCGTGGTCAATTTCAGATAGATTGAATTTTGGAGGTTTGTAATCAAGTTTCCAAAGTCCTCCGCAGTCACAATGAGCTTTACGAGTTGTTACAGTTTCTCTTTTACCACATTCAGAACAATAATAACTTAAGACCATCCTTCACAGTCTCCACAGTTAAAACATCCGTTACAAAGAATTTTGAACGAACATCCATTACATTTTTTTGCGTAATGAGGAACATATAACTTTTCAGCTGGTATTTCATTTCCCTCATTGTCCTTTAGAATAAAGTGCATTGGCTTTCCCTGGAAGGTGAGACCGGAGCGAACCGCCTCTGAATTCTGAAGTTGTTTGTTTCTGACTTTGTATTCAATCCCATCCTTATGAAAATTGGTTCCGGTTTCCATGAAGCAGAAAGTTATGTTTCTGGATACACATTCATCTCTCATGGCTTTGACCCATTCGTAATGGCACGGTCTTGAACCTCCGTAGTTCTCACCGCCTGTAGCAACCTGTTCAATCTGCTTACTATCAAGGTATTTCCCAAGTTCAATTGGGCCAAGAAGCGGTGCGCAATGCAAGCCTTTGTGTTTGAATGGCAAATCTAGAAGCAATGGAATACGTTCATCTGCTCTGGTTTGATTTTCGCATGTCACGTTAAGAAATACGTTTTCCCATCCGTCTCCCCAATCCAGAGGCAGTGATTGTTTGATTCTTTCAGGTCTTTTTGTTAGCAGAAGGAAGATAACATCACTCCTACGACGTATTATGTCCCATGCATCCATTCTCCACGGATCAGCTTCTTCAAGGAAGAAATCAGATGTCATGCATACACTGATCATTTCACCGCTTTGAATTTTGTATTCCCCGTTCTTGAATTTTGAGAGAGGGTAGTTGAATCCGGTTTTTGTCTTATAGACGTTTGCTCCGCTTTTACCTCTCATTCTGTCAAGATAGTAGACGTAACAGTATTTGCATCCCTCGCTGCACTTAATGCAGCCATGCCATGGATTCCAATTGCTGTGCATTGCCATCTTATTTTTCTCCTTTCTATAACTATATCATTGATTGTATTTCTCGTGTTGCTACTATAAATTAAATAAAGCGATAATGAAGAAATTGGTTTATTCTCAGACGGAAAAACAAAGGTCAGAACCATCCCGCTATACATGATTTTCAGATTGATAGATTTACTGGCGTAGTCTTTTCAGAATGGCATCTAATAGTTTCTCATCTTCATTGATGCTGATCTCAAAGGCCTTCTTACCGGCATCCTTTATGGATGCTCCAATGTGATAAAGTTCCTTCTCATCCAGTATTATAAATCTGTCATGAAACTCATCTGTGAACTTGATATTCAAAGGTCCGTACTGACTGCTAAAACTTTTTGATTCTTGCTCAGTAATCCTGCAGTTCTTTTCAGAAGTGTAGATAGTGACAGCCACGTTTGGTTTTTTTACTGTCAGCATGGCTAAGGTGTTTCTATCCACATATCCATCAATGAGAATTATTGACTTTTGTGCTTTGCTGATAATTTCCTCAATACAGTTTACGGCATCCCACATCTGGCCCTTGAAGAATATAATTGCGTTATTCTGTTTGGAAGTTTCCAATTGTTTGAATATCTGTCTGAACTTCTCATCGGCTTCAAGTTGCTTAAGTTCTATGCGGTCAAGACGTTGGAAGACTATTGCATTGTCTGCGAGGTAGTGACGCATCTCTCTGAAAGTACGGATTAGAGACCTACTTTGTTTAACAGCCAATTCTCCACGTAAAACTGTCATGAGCATATATACACCTGATTCTGTAAAAACCCGTGGCAATGTTCTGCGTCCGCCCCAACTTGATATCGATTTTTTCGACATCAAGTTTATAACTTCTTCCTTAGTGAGGATAAAAGAAAACTCTTCCCCTTGAAAACGCTCGTTATTATTAGATACTTGTTCGTTGAATCTTGAAGTAGTATAGCCATATATTGCTGCTAGATCAGAGTCCAGCATTACCTGGACGCCTCTAATCGTGTGGATTTTTTCCTTGATTGTTAATAACTCTGATAATTCGTTCATACAGCCTCCTGCCAGAGCATGCTGCCCCTCGCTTATATAATGGTTCGGGAACGGGAAAAACTTTCGCCTGTTTTGGGCTTAATGATGGGAAAATGAGATTATTAAAAATCAATTGAATCTGGCCTAGAGGGATTTGACCGGCAAGCCGGCGCCTCCATTGAAAACGGCTTACCCACGCCGTTTTCTGCCCCAACGGGGCACCATTACGTGTTCAAATCCCTTCTTTTGGAATGCTATAAAAACAAAAAACCAGCTATGAAAGCTGGTTTTCCGTTTTTGGAGTTGTTTGCCTAAATTGATACAAAAATCAGGGAAGGGGGGACATTTTGCTTGCAGAGGGGGCAACCTGCAATATATGTGTCCAGGATGCATGTTTTTAAAATATTAAATTACACGATTTGAAATCTTGCAAAGGTGTTACTGTGCCATAAGAGAAAAGTTCAAGTCGGTTTTCAGCTGTCTGCAATAGTATAAACCTACCTCAGCAGCCCCATATATGCATTAATGAGCCTTAAGTATTTTGTATCGGTTAAGGTATGTCAGAATAATTACAATTCCCATAAATGGAACGGAAAGCGAAA
>CADCOT010000107.1 GCA_902803145.1 uncultured Spirochaetales bacterium
AGGTTTATAACATTTTAAGAACAATTACTCAAGTGTTGTTCAAATATTTGTTGAAAAAACTTCTCCGTAGACCCTTATGGCATTGCGTACACAGTCCTCGCAAGGGCAGAGCGGAGTGCCATCGGCCTGCTTTGCTTTAAGGTCTTTGCAGGTAACTGCACCGCACTTTTGTTCAAATGCTTTTATCATTTGGCGAGTGCAGGAGAGGGTGTTGTTACCTTCTGTTTTAAGGCCTGCAATCATTGCAGCTCCTACCAAGGCTCCGCAGGTTGCCTGAAGTGTTCCCATTCCTGCACAAAAGCCTGCGCTGATCTTTTGCAGTTGATCTTCTGAGAGGTTGGTCTGGTCGGCAAGTGCAGTAACAACAGACTGTGCGCAGTTGTATTTGCCGCTGAGTTTAAGCTGTGCGGCCTGTTCGGCTCTTTCTTCAATATTCATTTGCTTCCTCATAACGTTTTTTTAATAACAGATATCGATTGTATTTCTCTTCTTTGGAAAAATGAACATCTCGGCTTTGAATTGTGCTGTTATTGTAGTTTGCAGGTTTTTCCAACTGAGCACTGGTTAGGTCGTAGATTTTTCCGTTTATTACATTGAAGCAGTGCAGATTTCCATCGTCAAGCATTGTTCCGTAGACATCGCCGCCAAGGATGTCCTGAACAAGAAATGCTGTAACTGAGCACTGTCCCAGAGTTCTGTTTGCCGCTGTCCATCTGTCCTGCATGCGGGGTGCACAGGTTTGGCGGCACCATGAAGAAAACAGAGCAGAGTAGACGGGGAAGGTCTTTTCATCCATGCCTACGTAGTTTGTTATTTTATTCAGAAGATGCCTGCAGCCTCTTTCAATTTGATTGTAGACTCCGAGGAAATCGCCCGTGTACCACGGGTCATCTATAATCTCATCTCCAAGCAGAAGGGAAATCTTGCCTTCCGGGTCCCCGCCGGTCATAAAGGAGGCATTTCTAAGATTGTAGGAGTCCATGACAAAAATCAGATCAAAATGCCTGTAGTCGTACTTAGACATCTGACGTGCCCTGTGAGTTATGTTTTTAATGCCGTGAGACTGCAGTGTGCGCATTGCAGGAGGGTAGACCGGATTGCCTATTTCCTCTGTGCTTGTAGCGGCACTGTCAATTTCAAAGAAGTCTTGAAGGCCAGCTTGGTCAACCATCTTCTGGAAGACGTACTGGGCCATGGGGCTTCTGCAGATATTGCCGTGGCAGAGGAAAAGAACTTTAATCATGATGTTAGTGATTAAGATTTATATTCCACTTGGTGGCTGAAGCGTTAACATCCCAACTGCCGAAACCTAACGTATTAATTCTTCCAATACAATCTCCAGCTGTTGTCAGATTAATAACATTTCCTAAGCCGTTAGAATTAATAACAACTTGGAGTTTTTCTGCTTCTGTCATTCCACTAGTATCTGCAATGACAGAATCAATTACTAAGCCGTTTTTATCAAACACTGCAACATAGTATTTTGAGTCTCCGGAAATTCTCTCTTTTACAACATCTATGCAGTTTGTTTTGTAGTCTGAAGCTTTGGTAAAGTTTACAGAGCCTACAACGTCTTTTAGCACGCCATCATAGCAAAACCAAGCCATCTTTCCATCATTTTTGCCATGAAGAAGGAAGTTGTATTGGGCAACACGGCCTGCAGAGAGGTAATATGCTGTTCCATAGGAATCAAAATGGTTGTTACTAAGTATTTCTCCGGCACCTTCAACCACGTCAAACTCATCGTCGAAACCAGAGCCGGCATTTACATCAAGAATCAAAGCATGGACGTAGTTGAATGTTTTGTTATCTTTGCTTATCTCTACTTTGATGTATTCGCTGTCATTTGCGCCTTCAAAGATGTAGTTTCCGTTTTCAGCTACGGTCATTGACAGAGTTATATCGTGTCCGAACATTTTGGTGTTTATTTTACTGCCTTTTTCAATTTTCTGTTCTTTGAAACCTGTAATAGGAGGAGATATTCTGTATGCAAAGAAACGTTTTACAGTTGAAGGATTACTTATATCTTCTCCTGTAATTGGAATTCCAACCTTTGCATCGCTGCCGTTTCCCTCTGCAAACTGGGGAACTTGTACAGTGTATGTTGTGGCTGAAGCCTTTTCTCCGTCACATGATGAAAAAACAAGTATTGTTGTCACAACTAAAAGAGCAAGAAACAGGGTTCTATACTGTTTCATTTAGGTCCTCCTAATCATTATTCTTTATCGTCATCATCCCAGCCGGAAACAAAGTGGACATCTCCGCTATCAATGTCCATTGCAAAGTTGTCTCCCATACGTAGCATGATGTTGCCGTCAAAGTCCATGCCGGTATTGTCACCGGTTTTTATGATAAAGTCGTTATCATCAAAATCGAAAATACTGCTCATTTCTTATCCCTCATGCTATTATAACTGCAGAGGTTCTACAATGGAAGTTTTCCAAGAAGCAGACAAAGTTGTAGTTTATCTGCCCAAACATATAGATTCACTCAATGCGTTGAATATTGAAGCAGAAATAGTAAAGGCTGTGTTACCCTTTGAGGGCTACAATATTTGCTTAGATGCTACAGAAACCAACTATATTGCCAGCTCCGGGCTGGGGATGCTTCTCAGGTTGGAAAAGAAACTTAAAAACAAACTTTCAGTGCGCAATGTTTCGCCGGAAGTTTATGAAACCTTTTCCCTTACAGGCTTCAATGAAATTATGAACATCAGAAAGAAGGAAAGGGTAATTTCAATTGAAGGCTGCGAAGTCATTGGAAAAGGTGCGTATGGAACAGTATATCGCCTGGAACAGGATAGCGTAGTAAAGGTCTTCAACATGGGAGAAGGGTCCTTGCCTTACATAGAGCAGGAGCAGAAAACTGCGCGCAAAGCCTTTATTAAAGGTATTCCTACGGCCATGCCGTTCGATGTTGTCAAAGTAGGGGACCAGTATGGTGTTGTTTATGAGACAATTGATGCCCACAACTTCAGTGAACTGATTATCAAAGATCCTTCTTCGTTGAAAAAACTGATTCCTCTTTTTGTTGATTTTCTGCATTCAATCCACAAACTTGAAGCATCTGTGGGCGAGTTCCCCTTTGCAAAAGAAAACTACCTGAACAGAATTGACGACCTTTCAGAAATCTTGGGAAAAGACACAGTGTCCAAGGTTCGCAATCTGATTGAAAAGATGCCTCAGGACCTCCATCTAGTTCATGGGGATTCGCATTTCAAAAATATAATGCTCTCCGGTAATGAAGTTAAGGTAATTGATATGGACACTTTGAGCATGGGAGACCCTGTTTTTGAATTTGCTCCCTTGTATACAACCTACGTTATCTTTTATGAAATTGACCCAAGCAATCAGACACAATTTCTTGGCATAGACAAAGATCTTGCTGCTTCAATATTTGATCAGACGATTAAAGCATACCTTAAAGACAGACCTGAAGTACTTGATAAAGCATTAATGAAAATCAAACTTCTAGGGTATCTGCGCTACCTCATTGTTGCGGCTCTTGAACTTAAGTATGACGATGCTGCCACAAAAAAACGGATAGAATTTGCCAAATCTGAGATTGCAGACCTGGTAACAAAAGTTTCAGACCTTTGCCTGTTATAACGCATTTTTAGGACAGTTCTTCACACATTCCATGCACAGAATGCACTCTGTTCCGTTCTTGCGCTTTCTTGAATTATCCCTTACATCTACATCCATTGGGCAGACCTTTTCACACTTGCCGCAGTTAATGCATTTGTCTTTATCACATTTAACGCGGACCATTGCAAAGTAACTCATAGGCTTAAGAAAAACAGTGATAGGGCAGATATACTTGCAAAATGCCCTGTTGTCCTTGAATGCAAAGGCCAAGATTATGCCAACGCTGTAGTAAAGAATGTTACCTACAATAAAAGCCCAGAACATTATTCTCTCAATGTTTCCAACCTTTGCCAAAAACAGTGCAGCAACAAAAACAAGAGAAACTACAAAAGTAACATACCTTATCCAACCAAGCTTCTTTCTGGGTTGGGAAGGGGTTTTGTACGGAAGAAAATCAAGAACCATTGCAGTCCAACAGGCATAGCCGCACCAGCCTCTGCCAAAAATCAACGGCCCAAAAATCTTTGCAACAGCATAGTGAATTGTTGCAGCTTCAAAAACTCCGGTAAACAGATAGTACCAAAAACCTTCAATCTGCATATTCTCGTTGCAGATTAGGCCCAAATAGACAAGCATGTACAAACCTACAAGAAGCTGCACAAGGCGCCTTGCGTGCTTGTAGTTTTTGGCAAACAAAAATGTTCCAAGGGAAATGGACAGGCCAATGTAACTGAAGTTGAAAAGATAGAAAATGTTATCCTTTGTAAGCCAAAGAGTAATTGCAACTGTTTCAAAAACCAGCAACATAAGTGCTGAAAATGCATATTTCTTCATAACCACTCAACCGTTCCGCTTTCAATATTGTAGATTGCACCACGCACGTCCACGTTAGAGATTTCAGGATGAAGTGCAAATTCCTTCTTAATTCTGTTAACTCCGTCAATGACATTCAGTTTGCAGGCCTTATCAGGGTCTTTTTCATCACCAACAGCCTCTAGAATATCCTCTGTAATGTAGGCAATAAAGCCATCTGCATGACCGCTTAAGGCCGCAGAAACAGCGCCGCATCCGGTATGGCCCAGCATGATAATCAGCTTGCAACCCAGGTGGGCGGCTGCATACTCAATGCTTCCCAGCTGATGGTTATCCAAAACGTTGCCTGCAACCCTTATAACAAACAAATCTCCAATTTCCGCAGAAAACAGTTTTTCCGGGATAACCCTTGAATCGGAGCAGCAAATGACAATGGCGTAGGGGTGCTGACCCTCGCTAGCAGTTTTCAGCCTTATGGCGATGTTTCCATTCTTCTGAAAATCTTTGTTTCCGTTAATCAGCTTTTTAATCAGTGATGAAACCATATGCCTATTATAAATGCGTTAAACATTTTTTAAAAAGTGCTTTATAATAGTTGAAAGTATGAAAGATTATGTACGTGTAGGTTTAATCGGTTTTGGCAAGCAGGGCTCTCACTATGTCCGCATGTACGTAGAAAGACGCATCTTTCCGAAGTTCCGTCTTACGGCTATTGCTGATATCTCTCCGCAAAAGCGCCAATGGATCAAGGAAAAACTTCCATCCGATATTGAATGCTTTGACAGCGCAGAGGCTATGCTTTCAAGCGGCAAGGTAGATGCCTGCATTGTTACAACTCCGCATGCTGTACATCCTGAAAACGTAATTCAGTGCCTTAATCACGGCATTCATGTAATGTGCGACAAGCCTGCCGGAGTACACATACTTCAGGTTGAAGAGATGAACAGGGTAGCAGACAAACACCCGGACCTTGTGTTTTCCATTATGTTCAACCAAAGAACTAACTGCGTATATCGCGAGCTTCGCAGAATAGTACAAACTCAGCAGTACGGAAAAGTCCGAAGGATTAATTGGACCGTCAACAACTGGTACAGAAGCCACGTCTACTACGATGCCTTTGATTGGCGCGGAATCTGGAACGGGGCGTACGGCGGAACCATAGTTGACCAGTGCCCCCATCAGGTAGACCTGTGGCAGTGGATGTTCGGCATGCCTGACAAAGTTGCATGCAGAATGGGATTCGGAACTCACCATGACATAGAAGTTGAGGACGAAGTTTCTGCAATTCTTGAATACAAAGACGGCTGCATTGGCACTTTTAATTCATCTACATCAATTCCGAACGGTCAAAATGTTTTGGAAGTAAATCTTGATGGTGCCAATATTACCGTTAAAAATGACAAACTTTATTTAGAAAAATTCTGCGTTCCGGAACCTGAGTGGCAGAAAGGCTCGCACGGCATATATGAAAAACCCGTAGTTGAGCCTGTGGTTGAAATAACTACAGACGGAAAGAACCTTCAGCACAGAGGAGTTCTTGAAGCCTGGATTAACAAGATATTGGGAAAAGGGGATAGCGCAAATGACGGCAGAGAAGGCCTTGCAAGCGTTATGCTTTCAAATGCCATGTACATGTCTGCCTTTACCGACAAAGTTGTAGAACTTCCGCTTGACGGTACTGCTTATTACAATGAACTGATGAAACGGGTATCTGTTTCAAAACCCAAACCGCCCGTTTCAGATCCGCTTGGTCCGGTAAGAGAAACCTTCGGAGTAAAGGACCCAAAAGAAGTTGAGCGATACTTTGGAATTTCGGAGCCTGTATGATTCTGAGAACAACAGTTTCACAGTTAAAAAGCGCCTCTAACAGCATTGAAAGCCAGATTTCAAAGTACAATCTTGAGCCCAAAAAACGCTATCTTTGCACACTTTTGTATGACGAATTATCTTCTGTCATCTCTTCAAATCTTGAAGGTAACGGCCAGGTTCAAATCAAGGTGGGCAAGAACTCGAGAGAAGTATCAATTCGCCTTAAGCTGGATTCTGATAAAAACATCCTTGATGAAGGAACCTCTCAAACATCCGATGAAAAAACTGAGATTGAGCAGAGAATCAGAGACACTGTCTTGGAATCCAATTCGGAGTGCATCTCAAGTGTCTTTGACTCCAAAACCCATAAACTAAAGATAACCATAACCGTTCCTCTTAAACCCAGAAGGGACTATGAACAAGAAATGGAGGAGTTTTACACTTCCCACATAGGCAACAGTCCCTCTGCCGGCGCATCCATGTTCTTTTTTGTCAAACAGCGCTTTTGGCAGTTTGTTGTCTCATTCCTTATCAAAGTAGGGCGTTCGGCCCCGATGGTTATCATCCCGATTATCAGTTCAAACATAATTGACCTTGTAGTCTCCGGTCGCATGGAAGATGAAATTCTTTACTTCTTCCTCAACATAGGCATTGGAGTTCTATCACTTTTTCTCAACGTGTTCTTTGCTATGTTGGACAGCCGATACTTCAAAAAACTCTGCCTGTCCATAGGGGAGAACTTGAGAAACGTTATGGTTCGTAAGCTTCAGCTTCTTACAATCTCTTACCATAATGAGAACAAGGTCGGAGCTTTAACCAACAAGATGCTCAACAATGTGGAATCCATAGAAACTGCATTTACAACACTTGGAACCCATCTTTCAATAATCATCACCTATGTCGGAGCATCCATTGTACTGACTCTTATCCACGCTCCGATAATGGCTCTTTTCTTTGTTCTGTTTATTCCTATTGCAGTTTTTCTTGCAGTGCTCTTCCGCAGACCGATCAAAAGCAAAAACATGGAATTCAGAAAGAGCATGGAAGGTGCAAACGCAGCTGTAACAGAAATGCTCGGAATGGTTGAGACCACAAGGGCACATGGTCTTGAGAAGGACGAGATTTCCAGAATGAGCCGCTACATGAAAGTAATTACTGAGACAGGAACACAGCTCGATGAAGTAAACCAGGTCTTCGGAGCCCTTGGCTGGGTTGTCCTTCAGTTCTTCCAGGTCTTTGCTTTGGCATTTTCTGCATACTTGGCATCTAAGGGTGTAATTACAATCGGTATGATTGCACTTTTCCAATCCTACTTTGCCCAGACAGTAACCCGCATCTCCACCTTTATCAACGCATTCCCACAGTGCGCAAAGGGCTTTGATGCCTGTTTGAGCATAGCAGAAGTCCTTTGTGCCGATTCCGACGAGCATAAGGGCACAGAAACTCCTGAAATCTTTAACGGCGATATCACATTCTCAGATGTTTCTTTCCGTTACAAGCAGAATGAGCCCAACGTCCTTAACAATCTTTCACTTCACATTCCATCCTGCCAAAGCCTTGCCTTGGTAGGCGGCTCCGGATCCGGAAAGTCCACAATCATCAACCTTATCATCGGCTTCATAATGCCTGATTCCGGCTCAGTTGAAATTGATGGAATCAATACAAAGGAAATGAATCTGATAAAGCTTAGAAAGCACCTGGCCGTTGTTACTCAGAACACTGTTCTGTTCACAGGAACTCTCTATGAAAACCTTGTCTACGGCTCACCTTATGCAACTAGGTCCATGGTTGAAAGAACCATAAGAGAAGTAGGACTTGGTGAACTTGTGGATACACTTCCCAATGGTCTTGATACCATGATCACAGAATCCGGCTCCAACCTCTCCGGTGGCCAGAGACAACGCATCTCCATAGCCCGAGCCCTTCTCAGAGACCCTGCCATCATGATTCTTGATGAACCCACAAGTGCCCTGGATAGCGAAAATGAGCAGCGCATCAAAGAAATCCTTAAGAAAATCCAGGGCCGCTGCACAATCATCATGATTGCCCACCGCCTCACCATGGTAGAGAACTTTGACAACATTGTTGTCCTTGACAAGGGCAAAATAGCAGAGCAGGGCACATACACCCAACTCATGTCCCAAAAAGACGGTCTTTTCAGAAAACTCAACACCTCCAACCCCCAACTCTAAAACTTTGACGCGTTTTCACCGTTTTCACGCGTCTTACGCGTCTTGCGCGTCTTGCACGTACAAAAAAATCCCTGCCGGTCTTGGAGTAACCGACAGGGAAACGAAACAAAAAGGACTTATACTTAGAATGAGTAAGATACTCCAATAACAACAGGCATGCTGAAGCTGATCTTCATACCGCTAGCTTTCCTAGTTGATATTTCTGCTTCTTCAGGATTCATTTGATACCTACTGGTATTTGTTGTTGTATTGAAAAGACCGATGCTTGGCATGATTGTAATTCCTGCACCAATGTTTTCTGTGAACTTATAAGATGCATCTGCATAGAGTGCAAGACCCAAATTGCTAGCTTTAATTACAACATAGTTCTCTATACTGTCTTCTCCATTAGTAGCTGTGAAACCGGTTTTTCCTAAACCGCGTTCGTAGAACAGTCCACCACCAACTTTAACATCAACAGCCTGTACAGGAAGCTTATAGGCAACACCGGCACCAATGTGAATTACATTGATTTTCATATATGCGCTGGCAGTAGCGCCATGTTCTTTTAAATATTTTTCATATTCTTGGAATAGCTTATATATATCACTTAATTTTCCGTCTTCATCATTAGTTTTTAATTCTAAATCTGAGCAGAAAACCATGTCAAAATCTGCCCAAACAGCAAGCTGAGAATTGATATCAAATGAACCTGAAACATCAAAACCGAAACCGCTTGATTTGTAAGTAGCTGCGGATTTCTCTTCAGTTTTTCCTTCATATACAAAATCTTTGGTTCCGCCTGTTACAAAATTGAATGCACCGCCAACTTTTACAGAACCGATAGCAAACAATGAAACTGAAATGCACAGTACAATAAGAATTGCCATTACTTTTTTCATATTTTTCTCCTTGTTTTGCGTTTTTCCAGAACGCATTATTCTTGAGTTAATTCTA
>CADCOT010000108.1 GCA_902803145.1 uncultured Spirochaetales bacterium
AGTCAACTGAGAATAATAACCAGATCTACAGATGAGAGAATTGCTCAAAGACTCAAGGTGGAAATAGCCATTATTCAGGTAATAGTCTTGGTTCAGGTTTTGGCCTTCCTGTTTGTTATTTGGCTTACTTCTCGTTTTGGAATTAAACCAATTCTTTTAGCTGTTGATGAGATTAAGGAAGACCGCAGCATCAATGAAGATGGTGCAAGAGAGTTCAGATATCTGGCTGCTGCATACAACAGAATGTTTGCAATCTACAAAAAGAACATAGATCGTCTTGAATTCAAGGCATCTCACGATGCTCTTACCGGTGCATACAACCGTGCAGGCTATGAGCTTCTGATGCAGAACATAGATTTCTATTCTGCCTATTATGCTGTTATTGATGTTGATAATTTCAAACAGGTTAACGACACCTACGGTCATGAAGTAGGTGACCAGGTTCTTATCAAAGTAGTCAATGTGCTTAAGAAGAACTTCAAGGCCAACGACTATGTCTGCCGCACCGGTGGAGATGAATTTGCCTTGATTGTAGTTGACATAGACCCGTCTCAGAACAGCGTTATTGAAAACAGGTTCAAGAAGATAAACAAGGAACTTGCAAAGACAAGTGACGGACTTCCTGCCGTTTCTGTCAGCGTAGGTGTTGCACACGGCTCGCACTACAGCAACCAGCTTTCAATGATCCATGACGCAGACGTAGCAGTCTACAAGACCAAATCTGAGGGCAAGAACGGCGTCAACTTTGCAAAAAGCTGACGCTTATAGAGAATAAAGTGCTTTTACAGACTCTATGAATTTCTCAGTAGTGTATTTACTGCAGTCCTGAATCCTTTTTTCTATTAGACTACTGTCTGAAAGAATATAAGATGCCCATGTTTCCGGTCCGTCTGCAAGTGACATGTAAACTACACCGCCCATATCTGTTTCTCTTGGTACGGTATCTGAAGAAAGGCAGTGAAGTCCCATTGCTTGTGCTTCTATCAGCACAATTCCAAAACCTTCGTTATTGGAAGGAAACAGCAGAATGTTTGACTTCTCCATTTCTTTTGGAATATCAGCATTTGGAGGAAGCAGTTTTACTGAATCATTAAGTCCAAAGTCTGAAATGGCCTTTTCAACTGATTCTCCATATGAGCCTTTTCTATCACCAATCAGTGTGAGATGTGCATCAGGTGTTGCTTTTTTCAGTTCTCTCAGAATATTAACGGAAAAGAGCTGGTTTTTATTGCTATTGAAATACCCGACCTGAATAAGGCTGATGTTTTTGGGTTGGACCAAAGGAAGGGTAGGAGAGAAGTGTTTTTCATCATATGAGTTGAAAAGAATTTCGGCTTTTGCATCTTTACCGAAAGTGGAGCTGTTGGCAGAAGCCGAACATCCAATCAAAGATGTTGAAGCCTTTATTATCGCTTTCCTACATATTTTTCTGTAAGTTTTGGTCAGAAGGCCTGTTTTTGAATCGTTTTCCCACGTTCTGTGAGTATGACATATGCGTACGGGAATGCCTTCTTTTGCAGCAGCAGACACACAACCTGCGCTGTCAAAGTCATTGTTACAGTGGATTATTGAATATGGGCCGTTTTCTTTTATCAGTTTTCTTGTATGCCTTTGCAGATACAACGGCCTTGTAATTTCAAGCAATCTGTCAAAAAGCTTTATTGACGAGTGCTTTTTAGGAAGACGGAAAATCAGTCCTCCATAGGAAAGAAACTCCTTGTCAAAGAATCCTTCTTCATCAGTATGAACCAGAATGTCAAAAGTATATTTGTCACTCAAAGCTCTTACTATGGTCATAAGAACTGACGGGACACCGCTTTTCATTAGACCGCCACTTGATATCAAAAGTACTTTATTTTTCATTTAATCTTTTTCCGTTTATTGTAGATTGCTTTAAATAACCGCATTACCGGAAGAGGACTTTTCAGAACAATGTCCTGTTTGTTCCTATATTTGTTAACTTTAAAGTAATAAGTATTGAAAAACTCATCTTTTCGCAACTTGATAATCTCGTTTTTTATATAGTCCCATTTTTCATTTGAAATGAAAGCACTTCTGGATATGTTGCGTAGTATTTTGTAGATAAAGAATTTTGCACTTTCTACCAGTTCATCGTTACCTTCTTTGGTCCATTTTTTGGCGTACTCAAGTCTTCTGGTACAGACCTTTTTCTCTGAAATCAGATATTTGGGATTATACTTTCTTGACATACTTCCTACTGTTTTACGCCAGAAGTACATCACTTCATCTACAAAGACTATGGTCTTTGCACGATCTATCAGAACAAGACTTTGATAAAGATCTTCACCGTTGGAAATGCCTTCACAGTCTTCGTAGACTTCTTTATCTCTGAAAATTGAACTGCGAACGCATTTTGTCCAAATATTATTCATTGTGTCTGTACCGCACAGAAGTTTATAGATTTCATATTTATTATCTTCTGTGAATACTTCTTCAGATTTAAATGGGTAGGAGAAGAAGGGTTTGCGAGTTTCCAAATCCATAGTTGCATTATAGCAGATTATGTCCGGATTATATTTTTCAATCAGGTTTAACAGTCTGGATAGCGTGTTTTCCAAAAGCACATCGTCGGAGTCAACTGATACTATATATTCACTTTTTGCAAGCGAGAGTCCGATTGACCTGGTTTTTATCAGGCCGTGGTTTTCCTGGTTGATAAGCTTTGCGTTTGCGGTACATTTTGATATCATTTCATTGCATATTTCTAAGCTTCTATCAGTAGATCCGTCATTTATGATAATGAACTCAACTTTTTCTGATGCCTGTTGAAAGAGGGATTTAAGGCATTGTCCAATAAATTTTTCCTGATTATAGATGGGAACAATAACTGAAATTACAGGGTTTTCCATTCGTTCTTCCTATCCTTATTGAGTCGGTTGTACAGTGCTTTCTTAATTCTTGTAAGAAAAGTGTAAAGGCCGGTATTAAATGTAGCTACATTCATAAACATCTTGTCAAAACGAGTGTAGGCGTTACTCTTTCTGTAACATGACTTATATTCTTTGACTATTGAAACGAGCTTTTTGAGAACAACTTTGTCATTCATTGCTGAGCGATGATAAATGTAAATATCCTGAAGACTCATATTGCATAGAGAACTATAAGCCAGTTTTGCCACGTTCGGATAATTCTTCTCGGTCATCTCCCCGATTTTCTTATATGTGAGAAGACCACTGATCTTTCTAGGTGTAAGAGGAGTGTAAGATGCTGTTACTCCACCGCTGTCATGGTTATAGTGGTAAAGCGGAATAGGGTCATAAGCCACTGTCTTTATTAACTGGAAGTAGCGTACTGCAAAGTGCAAATCCTGAACCATGCCCAACTCTGTATCAAACCTCAGATTGTTGTCTTTAATGACTGACAGATTGTAAAGTTTATTCCAAGCATAGCCGCAGTATTGGCTTGGCATCATCAGAACTTCCATTGCCTTCTCGTTATCAAGAATGCAAGGTTTGGCTTCCCGGTTCCAAATCCTGGTTTTGCCATCCATTTCATCAAAATGTCCGCAAATTGCAAGATCTGCTTTCTTGCTTATTTCAACCAGTTTTTCAAGATAATTCGGCTCAACCCAGTCGTCCGGATCAGGGAATATTATGTACTTGCCATTTGCATGCTCAATGCCGAAGTTTCGTGCTGAAGAGAGACCTCCGTTTGATTTATGAAAAACACGGACCTGTTTTCTGTTTTCTTTCTCCTGTTCGCATATCTTGTCACTTCCATCAGTTGATCCATCATCAACGATGATTATTTCAAAGTCAGTAAAAGTCTGGTTCATTAGGGCTTCCATTGCCTTAGAAAGGTATTTTCCTGTGTTATATACTGACAGAACAACAGAAATCATTATTTACTCCTCATGCTCTTTTAAGAAACTTTTTTATAATGGTTTTTGACTGCTTGAATTCCGGCAAGAATCTATAAGCAGGCAAGAATACTGCGTTTGCTACTACAACGCAGATGACTCCGCGTCCTATCATGTATGCTAGGGAGATTAGTCTGTTGCTTCCGGCTTCAGGAATGAAGCTGCACAGCAGATAGGATGCTCCGCAGGCTGCAGCGGTAACGGCTGAGAACAAAACCAGGCGAAGCAGATAGTGTGATTGCTTTTCCTCTGTAAAATAATTCTTAAACAGAATTGCAGATCCCCACAGTGAATCCAGAACAATGTGGCAGATGATTGTGGAAAGCATGACACCTGCAATTCCAATGTACTGAACCAGGATGAAGTTCAAAGTAAGGTTTGTAATTCCGTCAACAATAGGTCTTGCCCTGTCTTCCCACCAAAGTCCTCTGGCCTGACGATACTGGAAACAGATATTGCCCATTCTGTCAGTGAAGAAATAAACAATAAATATGAACATAAGCCAGTTGGGAAAAAGGTTGCTCTCTGTAATCCAGAAGCGGATGAAAGGCTGATAAAGACAGGCCATTCCTACGCAGATAATTCCTACAACCCACATAAACAGAAGCTGGAAGCTTTGGAAGTCTTTGTAGTTTTTCTTTGTAGATTCCATAGCAACACTGTTTCCGATGCTGGCAAGTGTACTGTCTGTGAATATGCTGGAAATTCCAACTACTGTAGTTACTATCAGGAAGTAGTTCTGATACTTTGCAAGAACATCCAAACCTAAGAAAGCGGAAAGAATAATGCTGTCAAAAGAATTTCTCAGAACATGGCTTAAGCGGAACATAAAAAGGCCTGTAACGCGTTTGAGAATGTCCTTCTTTGTTTCCTTTGAAAGCTCTCCTTCGCAGCGATACTGCGGAAATGTCTTCTTTGAGAGAATCCAATATGCAATATTCTGACCAACCTGAATTACAGGAATTACAAGACAGAAGATGTAGTAGTTCTTGAAAAGAATGAGCAGAATTACCTGAACTACACATAGGACAATCTTTGAATAAGACTGTATTGTCTGAATCTTTCCTCTTCTCTGGGAGGCGTCCATAAGACTGTTTCTGTAAGAGAAAAGGAAGTAGCTTGCACTTGTATCTGCCAATCTGATCAGATAAAGAATTGTAATATTCACGCCTTCCGGGGTGGTTCCGTGGATTAGCTTGGGGAGGAAGGGGATAAGAACAAGTCCGGCTCCCAAAATCACGCTTCCGACAATTCTGTATATTTTTCTGTACAGATTCAGAAGAGCATTGACGGTAACAGTATCCTTTTGGGCAATGGGTTTGTACATTGAAAACACAATTGCAGACCCGAACCCAAGTTCTGCAAGGCTGAGAACCTGAAGCATTGAGGTAAACAGTCCGTTCAGACCCAGATAGACATTTCCAAGAGAGTAGATAATGGCGGTTCGTGTTATAAAACTTGTAAGAGGTGTGACAAGCTTAAGGACCACACCGCTTTTCATGTTTCTCTTGGAGTGGCTCATTCTTGATTCATTTTCAGTATTCTGAATTGCCACATCTTTTTTGTGTGCTTTTCTCAGTATTGAGAATGCATAGCCTACGGCAAGACTTGCAGCAATACATACAAGCATTACCACAATTGCAGGCAGATGCATTTTGTTGTAAAGGATTGTTCCCAAGAATGCGCAGAAGAACGGCTGATGGAACAGATAGATATAGAGCGACTCCTTGCCCAGGAAAGTGAAGAATTTGCCGGGTTTTGCCTTGTCGAACAGCTTTGCAAGCAAAACCATAAGACCAGGAAGAAGAATATCGGCACCGCAGTAAACTGCAAAGCGTGTCCATCCGTTTACGCGAAGTGAGTTTCCTGAAAAGTCTGAGAAATAAGCAACGCGGATTACTATGTAGGCAAGTCCGAGAAGTCCCCAAATCCATGCAACAGTATTGGAGACCTTCATGTCTTTCATAAGAATTCCTAAGCAGAACACAGGAAGGTACAAAGATATGTAGTTCACAAGACGCCACCACTGGCCAAGTGAAAGGCTGTCTCTTAATGCAAGAAGAATCAGGGAGAGGACTATAAGCACTGCACAGACAGAATTGAGGTGTTTACCTTTTGTAAAATGATCTGTAAGGCAGACTATTGTGCTGATAATTATAAGAACAAGCAGAAACCAAAGGTGATATGCCCAAGGGTTGTTTGCTTGAAGAGCCTGAATTATATAACTGGAGAAGGCAATTCTGGTATAACCTGCTCCTGAAAGGATGTTGGCAAGCTTTGGAACAAAGGTTGCACCTTCAAAGACAGCAAAGATGAACAGGGTGTAGAGAATCCAGTATGGAAATTGAGTTTTAAGGCGCTTTTTTGCTATCTGAAGCGGCTCTCTGTTTCTGCTTCTGGACAAGGCATAGCTATAACCTGAAAGCCAAAAGAACCAGGTCATGTGGAAGATATAGATTCCCCTGTATAGGTAATCCAAGAAAGGAGAGACCATGCGCATCTCATCTCTCATGCTATGTCCTATCAGGACCAAAAGCATGGCAACTCCCTTTGAGATATCTATCCAATTAAGACGGCTGTTTCTTTCGCTTTCCATATCAATACAAATCTATGATTACCAGTTCGGGTGGGTTATTGAATCTTGGGCTTCCTCCAATTCCGCGGCTGATTACAACCCATGTGTCGTTTACAAGGTTGCAACCCTCTGTCATTTCCGGCAAGAAACCGTCAACAGGATGATAAAGACCTCCCACAAACGGAATCTGTACAACTCCTCCGTGAAGATGGCCGCACAGAGCCATATCAATGTCACTGTCAACAAGTGCTCCGCCCTTGAAGAAGAACTGGGGATAATGGACAAGCAGAAGTCTGTAGTTCTTTGATTCCATGTATTTTTTCCAGAACTTCTGGGTATAAGATGCATCTTCTGTACCCGGGTTGGCAGACAGACCTCCAATATCAAGCAGGTTTCCGTTTACCTCTACAGTTACATACCTGTTGTGAAGTACATGGACGCCCATATCCTCTAAATCTTCGTTGATTGTACTGGTCTGGTTTACTCTTATTACTTCCTTCTCGTGGTTTCCGTAGCCAAAGTAAATTGGAGCAACATCAACAAGCTGTTTACACAGTGTAATAACAACAGAGTAGTCTGTTTCATGCATATCAACCATGTCTCCGGACATGGCAATGATATCCGGTTTAAGGCGCTTGATTTCATCCACAAGCTGACTGTTGTTTTCTCCGTATTCTTTCAGATGAAGGTCTGTAAGAAGAACAATTCTTATGTGATTCTCAATCTTTTCATCTTCAACTTCATAGAAGGTGTCAACAAAGTATGAGTTGTCGGCCATTTTATAGGCCTTGTACCCGACAATTCCGAGTATGAGAAGCACTATCAGTACTCTTATAGCTATTTTAATTTTTCTGCTTGCCATTTTTCTGTAGTAAGCTCCTTTTTATAAGAGAATCGGCAAAAGCCTCTTTGTCCGCCAGTACAATTGCAAGTGGCAAAACGTGCCATGCAATCTGAGGGCAGTATTTTTCTATTGTGTTATCAGTCAGGAAGGTTACGAACATAAGCAATGTAATTGCAAAGTACATTCTTGCCGCCCTGATTGAGTATGTTCTGTTAAGGAATGTGAAGGTAAAAATGTATACAACTGCATTCCAAAGTAAGAAGATGGGCATACCAAGCTCTATGTAAAGACGCAGAACATCACTGTGAAGACGCCTGTTACCTGTTACCTCTGAAACTTCAAGTATCTTTGAAACAGTTCCGTTTCCAATTCCCATATAAACCGGACTAATCTTGTAGTAAGGTTTAACACGGTTGTACAGCCTTTTTCTTCCCATAAGATTGATTCCCAGTCTTTCTGTAATTGTGAACCACATGTCAGTTCGAATGAGAATTACATACCCTAGGCTTATAGCGATGATTATTATTCCGATGGCAATTGAAAACTTGACCTGATTGTTTCTGCTCATCTTACGTGTAATGAACAGGTAAAACAGGGCAACTGCAACTGCGGGAATAAGAATTCTCTTAAGGCCAGAGAGGAAATAGAATGAGAGAGCCAGAATGTAGAAATAACGCCAGTGTTCTTCCTTTCCATATGCAATGTAGTAAACAAGAAGAATAGCAATTCCGAATGTCATATCCTGGACTTCAAGAGCCGCAGATACGTTACTGTCTACTGACCCAAGGTGAACAAGAAACTGGATAAGGCCTGAGATTGTGGTTCCTGCCCCAAGCCTTCTCATTACATCAAGAAGAACAAGTGTGTTTGCCAGAATAAAACCCTGAGCCGTATACTCAATGGCTCTTTTTCCAAACATAGTTCCAGGTGAAATCAGCATTGCAAGAAGCAGAAGTTGATAGAGTACAAGTGAAGAGCCTCTGAGAATGTTTGACATAGGCTCTCTCTTGTAAACCCATATGGTAACTGACCAAACTACAATTATTATCTGCGGAAGCATCTGAAAGGCCATTACGTTCACAGATGTATTCAGACGCCTTGTGTTGCCTGTAAAGAAAACCCAAGCTATGCCGAGAAACAGGATAGCACCATACGCAAACTGGGTGGCATACCATGGTACGTCAACCATTTTAAAGTAGCCTCTGATTGTAGAGAGTGCAATTAAACCTGCGTAAATCAGTCCTAGGAACTGACCTGCGCGCTGTTTCTCACCTAACTGTGTCATTCCTCTTCTTCCGCAATTATTTCCTTTTCAAGTCTGAGCTGAGACATAGCCATTGAAATCAGTTCCCTGATGGTCCTTGACTTATTTTCAGTTGCTGTTGCACTGGAAAGCTTATATCTGATTGAAACACCATGTCCTGCCAGGTTGAATTCTGCAACAGCTCTCTTTAACACGTTTTTAAAATAAGTTGAGCGTGTTTCATCACAACTTGAGAACAGACACATAAATGTAAGACTTCCGTTGTAGGCAACAAAACCAAATGTTTCTGCGCTGCTCTTGAGCATACCAGCAAAGAGTCTTAGAACCTCGTTTCCTCCGTCACGGCCCACTGCAGCGTTGATTTCATTCATGTTACTGAGAGCTACAACTGTAACGGTAAAGGGGATGGGCAGTGTCTTTTTGTCATACTGTGCAATTTCACTGTCACACTTCATGTGGTTGGGCAGGCCTGTTGTTGAATCTGTAAAGAAGTGGTAATCAACAAAGTCCAAACTTCTTCCAAGAACAATGGCAAGCAAAACGCCGAATATGAAGAAGACAGCAACAATGAGCACTGTGTAGAGTTTGACGTTCACTGTTTCTCTTACGTTGACCGTTGAACGGACCTGTATGTTCTTCATTGTTTCAACGTTAAGGTGTTCTGCAGCTGTCATATTCAGTAGCTTATCAAGGGTTTCCAGTCTGGTATGAATAAAGTCAATAAGATTCTCAACCTCTTTGATATCATCTTCACTCTTGGAATAAAGCAGAGTTCTTCCATCTTCTTCTCTGAAAGCAGAGAAAACATAGGCACAGTATTCATTGTCAGCCTGTTTCTGCTGTATATCAGATCTGAGTTTGATATAACGGCTGAGAACGCTGTCATAGGTATTTAAGTCCTCTGTATAGTTTTCTGGCCTGATGATTGAGTTGAGAATAGTTGTTGAACTGCTTCCTGAGGCATTCTCTCCGTCTCCCTGTTGATAGGTCATCATCTCAGAATTCTTTTCCGAGTAGTTATGAAGCATTGTCTCAACAACGTCCAAAGCTTCTGTGTAGTTCTTCAACGCAAGATCATTCTGAGATTTGCGGTACTCATAACGGGAGATAAGTAACTTGGGATCCGTTGTGACATGGTTTGTCAGAATGATGGAGTAGAGTGAAGGCAAGTAGATGCTTGAAATAATGTTGTACTCATTGTACAGGTCCTGGAAGCTGTAACCTGATGTTGAAGCTCTGAAGCCTTTTGCCCTGTCCTTCATTGTAGAAAGGTAGTCTTTTGCAGATGTGATGAAACTATCAATAATTTCTGCCCACTCAATGTAGTCATAGTTCAGGTTCTGCAGAGATTCAACGTTGTTTGGAACCTTTGTCAAAGATATGTACTTTGTTGAATAGAGCTGAACGTAACTGTCTACAATAGCTTCAAGAACCCTACGGGCATCAGACGAAGATTCATTTCTTGCAGATTCATAAGTAATTATGTACTGAGTAGGGAAAAACTCGTATGTTTCTCCTTTGTTCCACTTAGCAGCTTGAATGGCTGAATCTTCATCTGAGATGACAGCAGTAATGCTTGTGCGTTTTCTTACTGAGTCAACACTTTCATTACGGCCAATATCTTCCAAAGCAGCAAGAATGACTGATGAAGATTTAATTTCGTTGACATCAATCTTGTCTCCGGTAGGGTATAGACCCTCAGATGCCTTGGAGTTTGTAAACTCTATTAAAACTTTTGCCTTGTAAGTCTGTCTGGAAGAAATGGCTGTGTAGAAAAAGATTCCGCTTAATGCTGAAAGCAAAGCAATAATCCACCACCATTTTCGGAGATAACGAGCAATCTGAAATTCTCTCATACGTTAAACTCCTCCCTTTTCTTCTTTTCTATCTCTATTTCTGTTTCAATTCCAACTACGCCATACCACATGCAACAGAGGACAAATACGCCAAAAGCAACAACTATACCCTGTTTGAGTCTGTATCCTGAAACAACACCGTATTCTTCAATTGTGTAGGAGAGGGAGTCTTGGAATCTTGACTCTTCGTAATCCTTGATTGCCTTTGTAATTCTGACAATGAGAGCATCAAGATGCTCTTTCATCTCTTCAATCATGTCATTGGCCATAAGATACATCTGTACTTCTGCAGAGGGGAATTTGGTTCTTACAATTGAACTGTCAACAAGCTTCAGCTCTTTTGTATTTGATTCAAGCTTCTGTGCATAGTCCAAAGAGGAAACTGCAAGGTCATCCATACCGTTGCTCGTACGGGCCATTTTCAGTCCGTTGTCATCATAGACAGCAATCATTGCAAAGGTAATCATGGCCTTGTCGTACATTTTCAAGGCATCTTGATAGATTGTGTAGCGTTCACTGTTCTTTTCTGCCTGCTGGTTGGTGAGGAAGCGCTTGTACTGCAACTTGCTTCTGTACTTAATTGCATCACGGAAGATGTTGTTGTTTGTTACATATGCAGTGTACTTGTTAAGGTAGACATCGCGGAAAGAGGAGACTGAATTAGCAAGAGAGCGGAAGCTTTCTCCTTCAGTCTGGTAGTTGTAGGTTCCGCTTTCTGTCTGAAGGGATTCAAGATAAGCAATAATGTTGTTTATCTTCATATCAATTATGTTTGCAAACTCAAGATATTCCCATGCTCTTGTCTGTGACCAGTCTATCTTCAGAACTACGTCATTACGTCCGTAGTTTTTTAAGAAGTAGTTCTTGTAGGTAATCATAAGAATGCTGAGCATTGATTTGGCTGTGATTGTCTTGGGAAGGAACTTGTTATTGAGCCAAATTGTATACTCTGAAGCAATGTACTGATTTTTAGGTTCCTGAGAACCCGAAGCAGTAATTGCAATACTCTTACGAAGCTGTTCTACAGTAAGCTTGTCTGTCAGACCTGCAAGATCAATGGCCTGTGTCATAATAGCCTCATCCATCAACTCGTTTATGTTGAATCTTGACCCATTGGGGTTAAGACCTTCATAAGCCTGTTCGTAGCGAAGAATAAGGGTGGCTTTTACCGAGTCTTCCTTATGAAGAGCGCTATATACTGAGAACAATGCCAAAACAGCAAGGCAAAGAAACAGAATCCAGAATTTATGCTTCCAGATTTCTGAAAAAGCTGCTCCCATTCTCTTACTGCGTTTTTTCTGTTCTGATGCCATTATCAGTCTGTCTCCTTGTTTCCAAAGATGTCGGGACAAAGGTTCCTTGAAGAATCCCTGTCACTTATCTTTCTTGCCGGAACACCAGCCCAAGTGGTTCCCGGCTCCTCTATAGATTTCACAACTACGGCATTTGCACCTATGGCAACATTATCCGCAATGTGAATGTTTCCAATAATTTTTGCCCCGGATCCTATGTAGACGTTGTCTCCGATTACAGGAGCGCCCGGATCTCCGTCGGTTGCACCTATTACAACCATTGCATGTATGCGACAGTTACAACCGATTTTTGCTTTTGAGTTAACGACCAGTGCGCCATAATGGGCAATGGATAACCCCGGACCGAAAACGTTGAGTGGAATTCCGAATCCAAGCTTTACACTGCGTCTGAGAAAACGGACTTTGTACCACATTGCAATCAGCTTTCCCACAGGAGTTTTTGAGCAATTGACGTGATACTCCGTTTTGCGCATAAGAATTTGAAAGCGCCAGACAGCATCGCCAAAAGGCGAGGGGCGTCTTTTATTCTTTTTCCAAAGGGCTATCTTGTCCTGCTTCAGAAAATCTTTCAGGTCCTTTCTGCTTTTTATCATCAGGTTCTCCTTAAACAAGCAGGGCGTTGAACTGGTCCATAACAACATCGGTTGAGAAGCGTTTCATACTCACTTCACAGCCATCCTGAATGTGCTTGTACAGTTCTTTGTCTGTGTACAATTTGTAAAGTTGCTGTGCTGCAACATCGTTATCTCTGAACGGATAGATAAAGCCGTCCGTTCCGCTGTTAATGACCTCGCTGTTGTAAAGCCAGTCATTTGCAATTATAGGAATACGGGCGCTGAATGCGTCCAAAGCCGTTCCTGCAAAACACTCACACTCAAAGTAGGTGGGAAACAGAATTGCAAAACAGCTTCTCAGGGTATCTACAGTTTCACTTGAGTCCCTGACTCCCATGTACTTTGCAATTCCGCCGCTTTCCTCAAGGGCTTTATCCAGCTCCTCTTTGAACGAGTCATACATCTTTCCGTAGATTTCCAGGTTAAACAGAGTTTTTCCTGCAAGCTGGTTTGCCTTTTTGACAATCTCTATTGCATCCAGAATTCCCTTGTCTTTTGTAACGCGGGAGTAGGTGCAAACTCTGACAGGCATATCTTTCCAGTGGTCAAACTCAACGGCAGGAACATAGTCTCTGCAGTTGGGCAGGTACATGGCTTTTTCCACCCCAAGGCCCTTCAGCTCAGCACAGAGCTTTGTGGACTGAACATGAGTGCCATCAAAGCTGGCGATATACTTAACCAGAGACGGCTTTCTTTTCAGAACTTCTGCCAAATCTCCACCGGTAACAATGTACTGGATTCTGCACTTGAACTTTCTGTTCATGATTGCCGTAACAGGAGCAAAGATCTCAATGTTCTGTCCCGGCATAAACAGTACGTTTTGGCAGTTCTTAAGAGCCATTCTTATATTTTTCAGTACACGAAGAGGGTGCTTTTTTGCACTGTCAATGTTTGCAAAAAGAACCTGGTCTTCACCGTATCTGTCGGAAAACCACTTTCTGAGGGTGCGGATTTTAACCGCCTGACCGGTAGCAAAGCGGGCTCCGCTTCCGGCTACACCAATAATTCCCAGTTTCTTCTTTTCCACTTTCGTCTTCCTATTTCATCTGTTCGGCCAACTGCCCAAGTACGTTGTCTGAACTGTATCTCAGAGCGCTTTCTGCGCAGCCGTCCTGAATCTTGTTGTATAACTGTCTGTCTTCGTACAGTGAAACCAGAAGCTTTGCTGCCTCTGTTGTGTCTCTGTACGGATACAGAAATCCGTCTTCCTTATCCCTAATCACCTGGCTGTTGAACTTCCAGTCATTTGCAATAATCGGGGTGCGTGATAAGAACGCATCAAGTACTGTTCCTGCAAAACACTCACCTTCGTACCAGGTGGGGAAGAGCAGGGCAAAGCATTCTTTCAAAGTTTGCAAAGTCTGATCTGCATCCCTTGTTCCTGCATAGGCCATAACACTGCTGTTCTGACTGCAGAGTTTTTCAAAATCTTCCTTGTATGCAGAATCAACAGAACCGAAGACATCCAGAAAGAAAACATCCTTTCCAAGCGCTTTGTTTGCCTTGCAAACTGTCTCTACTGCATCTTCAATTCCCTTTGACTGTGTGACTCTGGAGTATGTACACACGTGCAGGGGCTGTCTTTCAAAGTCTTTTGTCTTGGGAAAGTCTACGTAGTCTCTGCAATTGGGAAGATACACAGCTTTCTCAATACCAACGTTCTTAAGGTCCTGTACAAGACTTTCCGTCTCTGCGCATACAGCATAAAACTTCTTTGTTGCACGCCTTATGTAGGAGTGCTTTTTCAAAAAGTCTGCAAGCCAACCTCCAATGACTATGAAGAACGTTCTTCTGTGAAGCAGTCTGTTGAAGGCAGATACAAGACCGGGGAAGATTTTTACTCCGTGAGGAGCAGGGAAGATCATTACATTGCTGCAATGCTTCATAGCCCTGAACACATTCAAAACCAAACTGAGCGGATGTTTCTTCCAACCGTACGTATTGACTATTTCAACCTGATCTTCTCCGTAATGACGCTTCATCCAGTCGGTTATGAAGACTGTCTTTACAGCCTGACCTGTCAGGTAGAGAGGGCCTGTGCCGTACTGGCCAATTACCGCAAGCTTCTTCACTTGGCTTTCTCCTTCTCTTCCCAAACGGTGTTGTATTCAACCATTTCTCCGCGGTAAATGCGGAGCATCTGCTCAACTGCAAGATCCCAGCTGTATTTGCTTGTAATGAAGTCAGAGGACTTTGATTTGTAATCTGCAACAACAGAAGGATTGTCCAAAAGGTACTGAAGCTTTTCCTTGAGGGTGGGGACATCGCCCTTCGGGAAGGTGACTGCGTGGTCTCCGACAACCTCTGTGTTTTCTGCAATGTCACTGACAAGGTCACAGCAACCGTATGACATAGATTCAAGCAGGGTGTTTGCCATGCCTTCAAGGTTACTGGGGAGGGCAAAAACATATGCGTTGCTGTAAAGCTCTACAGTAATCTGTCCCTGAACCTGTCCTACAAAGACAATGCGGTCATCTCCCTGGGCCATCTCTGTAAGCTTCTTGTAGTAAGCGTGGTTGCTGTCTCCGCCTGCAATAACAAGTTTCTTGTCTGTTTCACAACTACGGAATGCTTCAACAAGGTAGTGCAGGCCCTTTTCCGGTTCAACACGACCAAGGGACAGAATGTAGTTATCTTTTTCAAGACCCCATTTTTCTTTGATCTGAACAGCATCCAGAATTTCTGGTTTATCAACTCCGTTGGCAAAGCACAGGGCTTCTTTGTGGTACTTATCACGGATGTACTGTTTCATGCGTTGGGAAAGAACAAGACAGGCATCTGCATACTTTGCAGCAAACTTTTCTCCCTTTTCCAGGTACCACTTTGCAAAGCGTCCCCATTTGTCGCGCTGGCTGTCAAAGCCGTGAATAGAAGCAACAACTCTAAGACCGAACAGTTTTGCAAGAATAATCATTACGCAGGGGCCTGAGGCTCTGTAGCTGACAACATCATAACGTTTGAAGATTGCATGAACAGTTGCAAGGAAGGAGTAGATAAGAACTCCAATTCCTCCGTTGGGGGTGGGGACGGTAATTATCTTTACGCCTTTGTATTCCTTAAGCTTTTTGCTGTTGAATTCCTTTCCGTTAATGTTGTCACTTCCGCGGTTGTAGGCAGTAACCTTGTTTCCAAGGGCAACCATTCTGACAGCATGCTCTTCAACACCTTTTTCAATTCCGCCTTCGTTGGACGGAATTCTTTTGTGTCCGATAATTGCTATGTTGAGTGATTTCTTAGAGGAAAGGTCTTTTTTCATTATACAGCTCCGTCACGTCTGAAAAGAACAAGTGCTGTTTTCAGAAGAATGCTTAAATCAAGTCCCAAAGACCAGTGTTCAATGTAGTAGCGGTCAAGGGCAACAATCTTTTCAAAGTCAGTAATCTTGCTGCGTCCGCTTACCTGCCACATTCCGGTAATGCCGGGGCGGGTACTCATTCTGATTCTGTGGGTGAGGCTGTACTTGCTCCATTCATCCTTTGTGGGCGGACGAGTTCCGACAAGGCTCATGTCTCCCTTAAGAACATTGAAGAACTGAGGGAACTCATCAAGGCTGGTCTTTCTGATAAAGTTTCCAATTCCCTTGGGCTTGCCGTTCTTGTCTTTTTTCTCGCTTCCGATAATTCTGGGGTCATCATCAATCTTGAAGATGAGGTCACTGCTGGCCTTGTTCATACCTTCAAGTTCTGCTTTGCGCTTTTCAGCATCCAAATACATGCTACGGAACTTGTACATCTTGAATATTTTTCCGTTTCTTCCAATACGTTCCTGCTTGAATATTGCAGGACCGGGAGATTTGATTTTGATTGCCGGAGCAATGAAGATGTAAAGGATGCAAGTTATAATACAACCGAAAAGACCGCCAATAATGTCAAACAGACGTTTGATTGAAAGGTCAAACGGTGAAACAAACTTTACTGAAGATGTAAGAACGTCCAGATATCCTATTCTGTGAATCTCTGTAAAGTTTTCCATGAATGAATTTGTGTAGCTGACGTTGATTCCCATGTTCATGAAGATGTCTATTGCATGCTTTGGCATGGGTAAATCATCCGGCTGTGCAATAAGGGCCTCATCAACATACATGTGGTTGATTATGTCAATTGCATGTTCATCAAGATGTGAAATTGTAACAGGGATGTCTGAAAACTGTGCCGGGTCTACAGGGTCCAGCGTGAAAACCTGTGTCAGAGTAAAGTTTCTGACAGTGGTTTCTGTAAACATGTTCTCATACACCTTTCTCAAGACTGCTGAAGATGTGATGAGGATCATTGATCTCTTGTGTTCTTTTCTGGCTGCAAAAATACGTGCTTTGTTGATTGTTCTTCCAATGGTGTCTAAGAAAACAAAGATGACCATTGCAGTTCCAATCTGAAGGCGTGATGCAGTGCTTGTGGTTTTTGTCAGGAAGAAGTAAAGCAGTGAAAAGAGGGTTGTTAATACTGCAAACTTAAATACACACCACAACTCTTGGATAACATTTCTTCTGACAATGTTGTAGTATGAAGCACTGAACATCATAGCTGCAATCTGACAGATGGTGACAACTAAATACAGGTGAATAAGGGCGGGGTTTGAATACGGATAAATGACATTTTGTCTTATGATGCTGACAATCACAAAAGCCAGTTGAAGACAAATTATGTCAACAAGCATGAAATCCCAGTGTTTTACCCATTCCTGATCCATTCGAGTCTGCATGATTTCCCTCCAAAGATATTATTTTATTTAATATATACTAGCATGTCAAATAATCGCGCGAGTAAAATTGTGTGATATGCTACAAAAAAGGGCAGCCACATTTCTGTAACTGCCCAAATAATGCTATTTATCGCGTTTATTTCCACCCCTGCATTCTGTCCAAAACTGAGTACAATTTAAGGTATGGTTCATCAATAAAGCCAATATGCTCACCAAACTCATAAAGTCTTGTGTTGTCAGTATTTTCATCAAAACCAGGATTGCCGCTGACAATGAAGTTTTTCCAGTAACTGTTCATCAGCTTAGAAAGAGTACGGTCTTCCTGATTAAACAGTTTGGAATCTTCAGGAATTCTGCCAAATGCATAGATCAGCTCTCCGCTGTGCCAGCTGGAAAGCATTCCGTTGCTCTTTGTAAAAAGGTATTCATAAACAGGAATTCCTTCCCTTACGGCAAGCCTATTCAAACAATAATGTGGGTAGTTAAAGAACACGGCACCGTATATTTCAGCCCAATTTTTATCAGCTTCTTCATTAGTTGTAGCTGGGTAGATTTCTAGAACATCGTCTGCAAAGACTCCAAAATATCCCCTGATCTTTGACTCGTAATTCTTCATATTTGCATGGGCAAAGATGATAAACGGTCCACTTTCTTTGTCGTTAAATCCGTGAAGCAAAGCCTCTTCGTTGTGGATTCCCTCGCTTCTCAGTTCGTATGGGGTCTTGGGAAGAACATAGCCGTCAACAGTAACATGATGCTGAGTATCCATCTCATTTACAATTTTCTTTGCCGGAAGTTTTCTAAGATCATCGGCAGTGCTGCATCCGTACCTCTGCTTCAAATCCTTTCCCGACTGAAGGGCTTCTTCGTAGCTTCTGAAGGAGTGGGGCGGCTCAACGCAAGCAAGAGTGCTGCTTTCAAGTATTGCCCTTTTAAACAGCCCCTTTGCCTGCGGCGATACACACAAAGCATCAACACATACAGCTCCGGCACTTTCACCTGCAATTGTTACGTTATCCGGATCTCCTCCGAATTGAGCAATATTCTTCTGTACCCACTGTAGGGCCTTTATCTGGTCAAGCAGTCCGCAGTTTGCAGTTGTTTCTTCATCTGTGTAGAACCCGAATACTCCAAGCCTGTAGGCCATGTTTACAACAACTATGCCTTCTTTGGCAAAACTTGTTCCGTTGTAGTCTGAGAACCAGGGCTGGCCGGTCTGCAGAGACCCTCCGTGTATGTAAACAAGAACGGGGAGATTCTTCTGATTTCCTGCAGGTTTCCATACATTCAGATAGAGACTGTCCTCACTTACAGGTGGAACCCAGTTATCTGAAAGCGATATTTTATAATCGTGAAATCCCACAATCCTTGTCAGTGATTGATAGATTGGCAGATTTACCCTCTGCATGGACATTGGTGCAAATTCGTCGCAAACACGCACCTCTGTCCATGGCTCTGTATCCTGCGGCGCCTTGAATCTGAGCTCACCAACAGGCGGTTTTGCATAAGGAATGCCTGCAAAAACTTCAACTTCTCCGCCTGCTGTAGTAACTCCCTGAACAGGTCCCTTATCGGTCATTACAACCTCTGTCAGAGCCGGATTCTTGTCTTCAGAAGCCTTCACTGCCCTAGTAGGAGGCCAAGTCAAAAACAAAATCACAACAAAACATGCAACAAAGCCCAATACCAGCAACACCTTGTGAGCTGTCTTTCTATATAAAACTATTGTTGAAGCAACAAGAACTGCAAGCAAAGCCCATCCAATCACAGTATTCTGATTAAGCTCCAGAACAACTGCAAAGAGCAAACTAAGGATACAAATCAAAACCATGCAGCCATTATAGCACAATCACCGATAACAATCGGCAAGCAATATCCATTCAATAGAAGTCAACATTCCTGCCTAATTATGCCGTTCCTGCCATTCCTGCCGTTACTGCCATTCCTCCCGTTCCTGCCATTCCAAAAAAAGACAGCCACATTTCTGCAGCTGCCTGATGATTGATTATCAAAAATGATTAAACAAAGTTTACAGGTTTAAGAATGAAATCATATCCAATGTAATCACCTTCGCTTGAACTAACTATGGATATTGAATCTTCAAAGCCGTTTTTAGAATGCATTTTCAGATTTTTTGTATTACCAATCGTTACATCTTGGAAGAAGACGCCACTTGTGCCAAAACTAATCTTATCAGCAGTAACAATATATGGCACAGATGTTGGAATAATATTATCTGAATCTTCAAACCACATTTTCATAACAATTTCGTATTTGTCAGCAGTATCGCTAACATCAACAAACTGAACATAAAGGTATTTATTATTTACTTTTGTGTCAGAAGATTTTGTATTATCTGCTTTTTCACTGACATAATATGTATTGCTGGATGAACCAAATGGAACTATTTCAGGTTCGTCAAGGTAGTCACTTTCATAGTATTGGAAGCCGCCCATTCCATCGGGATTAAACCGTTTGCCATTTACAGAAGCATAGACAAATCCGCCCGCGCTTATCTTTACCTTATATTTTGCTTCCTCAGTTTCACTGGCGTTTAAATTTTTGTAATCACTCCAACTATCAAATTTCTCAATAAGAACTTCATTGCTGCCAGAAGTGAACTCGTAAGTTGTATTTTTATCAACTACAAACCATCCTTCTGCATCAAGAACTGTTGGAACGTTATAAACACTGTATGTTTTTGCTGCATCAATTCCTTTGTAGGAAACAATGAGAGTCTTATTTTCTCCTGCTGTTGTAGCATTAAAGTTGGTTGTGACACCTTCGTCATTCATGCCGACAGTTGTGATTTTTCCTTCTGTGCTTGTATAAATCAGTGTGCCTTCCGGTTTACTTGCACCAACAGGGTAGTTCTCTGTAAAGCTGCTTACACTAAGTGATGAAGGTCTTTTGGGGTCAGCACTGCCACCGCTGCCGGCATCGCTACAGGACGTAAGACCTACAACAATCAGAAGTGAGGCAAGAATTGCAATTAATACTTTTTTAGTCATGTAATCCTCCATTTAGGCTGATTCTAGCAAAACAACCTAAATGGAGAATAGTTACTGTTTATTCATCTGTTTAAGGAACATAAACACTGCAACAACTAGCATGACAACAGCATAGGCTGCAACCCAAAGAAGGTGGGACAGGGCAGAGCTGAAGTTGCCAACAAGAACTGCACGTTCAAGCTCAACTGCATGGATGAATGGCAGTGCATTTGCAAAGCCTCCGATTGCTTTTCCAAGCATTGAAATATCAAACCAAATGCCGGAAAGCCATGCAGAAAGGTTTGTAAGAAGTGCTCCGCAGATACCTCCAACCTGCTTTTGGTTCATTGCGCTTCCGCACAAAAGTCCGATGGCAATAAAGAGCAGAGAAGGAACAAGATTCATCAGAATTGCCCAAACTATGTTTATGCTGAAAGGAAGACCCAGAATCATAGCTACAATGTAGCAGATTATGCTTTGGACAATGCACAACGGCAAAATTGGTAAAAGATAACCAAGGATGAACTCATGTGCCTTGAGAGGTGTTGTGTAGAGCCTTGTAAGAAACGAGCTTTCCCTGTCGTGGGAGATTAGCTGGGCTGAGAACAAAGTCATGAAAGACAGGCCAAAGACTGTAATTCCCGGTGTCAGATGCTGTATTTCAAACATTTGGACAGGGATGTTTGCCTGGATAAGTGAAAGCAGAAGCAGAATTATCAGAGGAAAACCAAGGCCAAAGGCTATTGTGAGAGGATCGCGCAGAATTTCCTTCATTGTTCTGTTGGCAAATGTAAGCATGCGTCTCATTTTGCACCTCCTTTTACAATGGCAATAAAGGCTTCTTCGAACTTTTCCTTTCCGGCCATCTTCTTGAGAGCATCGGCCGTTCCTACGGCCAACAGATGGCCATCTCTCATAATTCCGATCCTGTCGGAAAGCTCTTCTGCCTCTTCCATGTAGTGGGTTGTCAGGATAATGGTCATCTTGCCTTTGAGGGTGCGAATCTGATCCCAAAGCTCGCTGCGGGCAATTACATCAAGTCCGAGGGTGGGTTCGTCCAAAAAGAGGATTTCAGGATTGCTGATAAGGGCCATTGCAATGCTGAGCCTTCTCTGCCAGCCGCCTGAAAGCTTTGATGCCTTCTTGTTTTTGACACTCTGGAGGTTGAATTGCTCAATCATCTGAGAGATCTTTTCCTGTGTGGTTTGTTTGTCAAAACCGTGAACACCGCATATCAGTTGCAGGTTTTCGGTAACAGACAGGTTCTTCGCAACCGCCGTTTCCTGGGGCGAAACGCCGATAATTGCTTTGACTTTTTCAGAGTCTGTACAGATGCTGTTTCCTTTGAGAAATGCATCTCCTTCATCCGGTTTTGTTATGCAACACAGCATCTTAATTGTTGTGGTTTTTCCGGCTCCGTTTACTCCAAGAAGTGCAAACAGCTCGCCGTCCTGAATTTCAAGGTTCAGGTGGTCAACGGCCCTGATATCCTTGTAATCTTTTGTCAGTTCTTTAATTTCAATTGCATTTTTCATTTGCAAACCTCTGTATTAATCCTTGATAGGTATCAGTAAGAATTGTTGATGTCAGTTCTGGATCCAGATTCAGATAACCGGTAGCAGCCATTACTGCAATTCCATGTACAGTTGCCCAAATTTCTAGATGAAAGAATGAGGCTTTTTCTCTATCAAAGCCTGTTGCTTTCATAATCAACGGAAGCACATCTTCAAACAGTTTTTCCTCTGACGGATGCTCTTCTTTGTTTCTGTCACGCATGAAAAGAAGTTTGAAGAGGTTGGGCTGCTGCATGGCAAAAAGGATATAGCCCATTCCTTGCGCCTTGTAGGGTGTAATGTACTTCTTGCTATCTACAATTTCCTGTACAAAGCTGTTGTAGATTTCAAGAGTTCTGTCCACAACTGCAGAAAAGACATCTTCCATGCTTTTGAAGTTGGAAAAAACGGGCTGGGTGGAGCAGCCTAATTTTGCTGCAAGGCTGCGCGCATTTAGTGCTTCAGGGCCTTGGTTTTTTACCAACTCAACAGCTGCATCAATAATGGTGTCTTTGAATACCTGTGTTTTCCTGGCCATAATTAAATAACAGTTGTTATATTATTCTCGGTAATCCGGGGTTGTCAATGATAATGTTATGGAGCTATTATCCATCTCATGATTAAAACAGATTACAAAGAAATTAACGAAACATTGAAGGCTATTGTTAAGGATGTGCCTTACACAATGACAAATCTTGCAAATGCATCTGCACTTCTGAATGAGAAGCTTGAAGGAATCAACTGGGTTGGTTTTTACACAATCAAGGATGATCAGCTAGTGCTGGGACCTTTCCAGGGTAAGGTTGCATGCACAATGATCAAGTTTGGAAGGGGAGTTTGCGGAACTTCAGTTGCCAAAGACAGCACTTTGGTTGTTCCAAATGTTCATGAGTTTGACGGTCACATTGCCTGTGACAGCGCAAGCAACTCTGAAATAGTTATCCCCATTCACAGAAAGGGAAGAGTATTGGGAGTTTTGGATATAGACAGTCCCATGCTTGACCGCTTCTCTGAAGAAGACAAAAAAGGTCTTGAAGAGTTTGTAAGAATTCTTGAGACAGTTCTTTAAAACATATAAGTAAAAAAAACTCCGCCGGTTTCCCGACGGAGCTTTTTTGCTATTTAATAAGCAACTTATTTACTCTCATATGGAGTAGGTGCAGGAGCAACGCCCTTCTTCCATTCAATAGCATTGACAAGGAAGAATGTGATAACGCTGACCAAACAACCAAATACTACCGGCATGAGGTAGAGTGTGATTGTTACACCCTTTGTGCTGAGAATCTGCCATACAACAAATCCGATTGTTCCGGTTACGATAGAAATGAGACCGGAGTTCCTTGTTGCACGCGGGATAACAAGTCCAAGACCATAAGCGGCAAACGGACCTGCACATCTGATTCCGAATGCAAATGTATTCATTGATGTGATTGGGATTCCTGCAAAAGAGATAACCATTGCAATTGCGCAGCAGATAACGTTACAAAGTCTTGTTGCTCTGACTTCCTTCATACCGTCAAGCTGGCTGTCGCAGTAAGGCTTGTAGAGGTCATTGATAATCATTGTTGACATACAAAGCAGGTTAGAGTCTGCAGAAGACATTGTTGCAGAAATGATAGCTGCTGAAACAATACCTGTGATGATTGTAGGAGCATAAGCCTGAGTTACAGCCATCATTGCGTTTGAACCGTTAGCAAGCAGGTTGGGGAGGCTGTCCTTAACTGCAAGAGCGGCAAGACCGAGCAGTGTGGGGAATGCAGCCATGGCAGCCATGAGAACTGCTGAAACAAGAGAAGCCTTCTTTGCTGTAGCTTCATCTTTTGCAGTCTCAAATCTTGAAACCATTTCAGGACCTGAAAGGAAGGTACAGAAGTAGTTGAAGATGTAGCCGATGATGTATGCCCAACCAATCTTTGTGAAGCTGAGCTGCTCTGCAGGAAGTTTTGCTGTGATTGCTGCCCAACCGCCGAGTGAAGAAACGACGATAGGTGTAGCAATTGCAAGACCTACCAGGATGATCAGGAACTGAACAAGGTCAGAAATCTGGTCAGCAATCATTCCACCGAATGTTGTGTAAAGAATGATGATGATACCGGCAATGATCATACAAACCTTTGCGTTCATGCCTGTCAGTGTTGCAACAACAGAACCTGATGCAGCTACCTGTGAAGATGTAAGACAGAACAGAGCCAAAATGTTCAGAACTGCTGTGAAGCCTGAGCTGAACTTTCCGAAGCGTCTTCCAACAACTTCAGGAATTGTAACGGCCATTGTCTTTCTGATTTTCGGAGCAAAGTATGCAAGAGGAATCATTGCTATTGATGCAGCAAGGACATACCACATTGCACTCATACCCCAAGAGCCGAAAGCTTTCTGAGCAAGACCTGTGGTACATCCGCCACCGATGTTGTTTGCAGAAAGTGAGAAGGCTACCATGAAGACACCCATTCTTCTTCCGGCGAGCATGTAGTCTTCTGCTCCCTTAATTTTAAGCTTGCCAACAATATAACCGACAACAATCATACCTACTAGGTAGCCAATGACGATAATAAGGGCACTGGTATTTACAACCATATTATCCTCCTTTTGTTATTAATAAATATGATTTACCTATGTCTTCAGTATAACTCACTTATTTTGTTCTTCAAGTTGATTTTGCTCCCTTTATGCAATATTGTTTTCCTATGAGCCAGTCTTGGAAAACAGAGTGCAGTTTTTACGCAGATACGGATAAGAATCATTTTGAAAGTGCCACAATTTCACTTGATGACGTTACTTTCACAATAAGTGCTCCAGGTTTTGAAACGTCCTTTAAGGCAATGGATGTTTTCTTTACTGAAAAGGTCTTCAAGAAGGATGTTTTGGAGTTCCTTGAAGGGAAGCGAACAAAGGTGGGAAGAGCAAATCCACTTATTGCCTTTACTTCGGAGACCGTTACCAGCATTGAATTTGAAAAGAAGAAAATATATCTGAAGTTCAACGTCAGTGAATTTAAACAGCTTTTGAGCATTGCTCAGGCAAAGCAGAAGTACAGTAAAACCGTAGCTGATAGAAATTGATTACAAAAAGAGCCTTTGATGCGTTGTTTTTGTAACCATTTTTTAGTTTTTGGTTACAAAAATGCTGTCACAAAGGCTGTTTTTGTAACATCAAAGCAAAAGATTTCTGATTATTGAGAACACTTGCATTTCAAATTCTCTTTCATCAATCTTTTTTTCTGAAAAAGTTGCTATCAAACCATTATACAGATAGTATCCAGCATCCTCATATAGTTTCAATTTTTCAAGAAACCTTTCAACATAGACGGGATTGTCCATCATTCCAAAGTGTTCCCATACATACTGCTTTCCTGTTTTTCTGTTAAGAACAATGAAATCAGGCCTAAGTACAGTGCTTCCAACATTAATAGGCATTTCATATTTGTGGGGTATTTGGCATTTCATCAGGGTATCATTAATAATCATTTCTGCCTTTGATCGAACCATTATTCCTTCTTCGGTTTTGACCATATAGTTTCCTGAACGAGTCTCAAGAGGTTGATAATCTATGGATTCAAAATCACTGATTATTTTCTTTACTGAAATCTCAAATGGTTGTACAAATTCTTTTATGGAATCTGGAAGGTTATTAAAAACCTTTCCAAGAGGTTCTTCCTTCTCAAAATTCAAAAGTTTTTCAATAATCTCTTTTCGCTTTATAGCAAGAGGAAGAAGTCTTTCGTAGTAGTACTTCGTGGAGAGTATCGTTATTGTTTTCTTATCCCGTTCTCTGTCTAGAAACTTTCTTATAGAACTCCCTTTTTTCCTAGAAGAAATCATAGTCTTATGCCGTCTTTTTACAAGGGAAAGGCTATCCTCAACGCTGGATATGTAGTTTTTCCGAAATTCAATCATGGCTTCCAGACGCCTAAGTTGCTGCTCTAACAAAACTATTATTAATCTCATGCCCTTATTATGGTTTTTCAATGGACTTTTCTTTCACAAAAAACATGTATAATAAAGAGTAAAAATGAAAGAAATTACAGACAGACTTTTTGAACTTCAGGATACCTCCTATGCGGAATTTCAGAGAAAACTGATTCCTGATACCAAGTATGAAGTGATAGGGGTAAGAACTCCGGATCTTAGAAAGCTTGCCAAAGAACTGTATGGCACTTCAGAGGCAGAAAAATTTCTGAAAATCCTTCCTCACAGATACTTTGATGAAAACCAACTCCATGCATTTATCATCTCACTTACAAAGCAATTTGATGTATGTATTGAACAGGTAAATGCCTTTTTGCCTTTTGTGGACAACTGGGCAACATGTGACCAGTTGTCTCCTATAGTATTTGCAAAGCATAAGACGGAGCTGTTTTCTTACATTGAAAAATGGATTTGTTCAGACAGAACATACACGGTCCGTTTTGCGATAGGAATGTTGCTTCAGCACTATCTAGATGCAGATTTCAGAGAAAAACACTTAGAGATGGTTGCTGCTGTGAAAAGTAATGAGTACTACATAAAGATGATGGTGTCTTGGTACTTTGCTACAGCACTGGCTAAACAGTATGACAGTGCTGTGAAGTACCTTGAGGATAAAAAGCTGGAAAGTTGGGTTCACAATAAAACAATCCAGAAAGCTGTTGAAAGCTATAGAATCACCGCAGAGACAAAAGAGTATCTGAAGGGTCTTAGGCTATCCTCAAAGGTAAACGGCTGACTTCTTTACAAGGGCCCTTATATAGAAACCGAAGCACACTGTAGCAAAGATTATTCCAATAGGATAGGCAATCTTAGTACTAAGTCTCAGACCTTCCTTTGCAACAAGGATGTATGTTGACGTAACAGCAGACATGAAGGTTGCAGGAATGGCGCTGAAAAGACTGTCCCATCTGTTTTTCTTATGCTTAAGCAGGTAGGCCGTAACAACCCACAACGTAACCATTGCCAGTGTCTGGTTGCTCCATGAGAAGTAGCGCCACAGAACGTTGAAATCAAGCTGAGTCAGGATTGCAGACAGTCCCAAAAGAGGAATTGTTATGGCAAGGCGGTTCCTGATGGGCTTTTGGTCAAGGCCTGTAATTTCAGAGAGTATAAGGCGGGCACTGCGAAACGCAGTGTCGCCCGATGTTATGGGGCATATGATAACGCCTATGATTGCCAGAATTCCGCCAACGGTTCCCAGCAATCCTGTTGATATGTCATATACAGTACCTGATTGACCCAGAGTGGTAATGGCATTCTGAAGGCCGCCTGTTGTCTGATAGAAGGCAACTCCTCCGGCAGCCCAGATAAGGGCAATCATGGATTCCTTGAGCATTGCACCGTAGAAAACGCGACGTCCGTGGAACTCTGAAGATATGCACTTTGAAACCACAGGAGCCTGTGTAGCATGAAAGCCTGAAATTGCACCGCAGGCAACAGTAACAAACATGTATGGCCACATTGGAAGGTCATGCGGATGTAGGTTTTCAAGTGTTATTTCGGGAATTGTAAGATGTCCTGCAATTACTCCGTACAGGATGCTGAAAGCCATGAGAAGAAGAGTGGTTCCGAAAACCGGGTAGATTTTTCCAATAATCTTGTCTATGGGAAGCAGGGTTGCAACAACATAGTAGATAAGAATTGCAATGACCCAGATTAATTTGTCGTTTCCAATAGGAGTAAGACTTGCAATCAATGCAGCAGGGCTTGTAACAAAAACAGTACCTGTGAGTAAAAGAAGCACAACTGAGAAACATCTCATGAAGTGCATTGCGGGTTTTCCAAGATAGATTCCTGAAAGTTCTGCAATTGATCTTCCGTCGTGGCGCTCTGAAATCATTCCTACCATGTAGTCATGAACTGCTCCGGCAAAAATAGCACCAAGGACTATCCAAAGAAAGACAACTGGGCCAAAACATGCACCCATCAAGGCACCGAAGATAGGACCTGTGCCTGCTATGTTAAGAAGTTCAACTAAAGCTGAACGAGTTGAGTTCATGGGAACATAGTCCACGTTATCTCTCAGACGGTAAGCCGGTGTCTGTCTTTTATCAGGTGTGAATACTCGTTCAATAAGAATTGCATAAGAATGATAGGCGATAATCAGAACACCAAAACAAATTGATAACGAAATCATGGGGATTAGAATATCGCAAACGGAAAAAAGATGTAATATTCTGAAGGTATGGAAAGAGTAAGATTTATCATTGTAGGCTCAGGTTGGCGTTCACTTTTTTACGTCAGAATTGCAAAAGCATTACCTCAGTATTTTGAACTATGTGCCTTGCTCTGCAGAACAGAAGAGAAGGCAAACAGGATAGCCGCTGAAAACGGAATCTATACAACGATATCTGAGCAGGAATGTATTGATATGAAGCCCGACCTTGTGGTTGTTGCCGTTAACAAGGCATCCCTTGCTGAAGTTTCAATGCACTGGATGGAGATGGGGTTCTGCGTACTTTGCGAAACACCGGCTGCAATGGACAGTGAAACTCTTGAAAAACTCCTTGAGATGGAAAGAAAAGGTGCAAGGCTTGTAATCAACGAGCAGTATCATCGCTATCCTGTTTACAGCTCTCTTATCAAGATTGCACAAAGCGGTCTGATAGGAGAACCTCAGTTTTTGAATATTTCAGTAGCCCATGAGTACCACGCAGCAAGCCTGATAAGGGCTTTTCTCAATGTAAAACACTCAGAGAAATACACTGTAAAATCGGTTACCAAATCTTTCTTAACAACTCTGACAAGAACGCGCTATGAAGAAATAACGGATGGCAGAACGGATATGAAAAACCGCACAATTGCACTTGTTGAGTTTGAAAGCGGTAAGACAGCCCTTTATGACTTTGATTCAGAGCAGTATCGCTCTCCGATCAGGCATAATTTTTTAAGACTGACAGGTACAAGAGGGGAAATCTACAACAACACTGTTTATTATCTTGATGAAAACAACAAACCGCAGCGTGCAGTTTTAGAGGTTGAAGGAGATAAAGAAATAACCGAAATCGGTTGTTGCGGTAATGTGCTGTACACACCTCCATTCGGGCCTTGTGGCCTGTCTGAGGATGAAACTGCAATGGCTATTATGCTTTTTGAGACAGCTAAATACGCAAAAAAAATCGGCAACAGCCCTTATTCTCTGGAAGAAGCCGTTGCCGATGCTGAATTCCGAATCAGAATGTATCAGAATGTATAACAGAAGCCTATTGAGGCATCTACTGCAAATGCTGCATTGTAGATAAAATCTCTATTGGTTCTTCCGTCAAGTCCGCCCTTGTCTCTGGTAACTCTTATTGTATTGATTGTCAGAGTAGGAATAGCCGTAAGCTGGATAGATATGTTTCTTGCAAGTTCAACCTTTGCGGCAACATAGGCTGTAGGTCCTGAGGCCATAAGGTTGTATTCTCTGTACATTCCATGTGTGTTAAGGTTGTATCTGTAGCAGAGTTCTTTAATTGAGTAACCAATTCCCAGATAGAACGTTGCAGCCTTTGTATCAAATGTCATAGCATAGCCTGCTGCTAAGTTTGCATAG
>CADCOT010000109.1 GCA_902803145.1 uncultured Spirochaetales bacterium
GCACCGTGATCATTTGCAACAATAACTTTAGACATAGTCCCTCCAAGTTCCGGTTATGTAGTGGTCATATACCATTATACTCATAAACAGCCCAATGCTGTTATCTCTGAAATTCCATGCAATACCTATGGGCAGAAAATTTTCCCTTCTTCCCGCAGCAACAGTTCCAACAGTAACAGGCGTGAGCCTGAGTGTCAGGTATGTAGGTACCAGATTTACTGTAAAAAAGCCCACGCTGACAACATGGTTAATGGAAATTCCCGCATAACCGTTGTCAGCAATTCTGTTTCCGCCCAGTGAATACCCTATTTCAAAACCCACAACAGCCTTTGAAAGCGGATTGGGAACAACGGGAGTCATTACTTCTATGTTCAGTTCAAGGCGCTTGGTAAGGCCAATATCCACACCGGCCAAGGCCGTCATTCCAAGGTTTTTGAAGTCCGGATCAAGGGTTCCATGGCCAATTCTGATTCCTATTTCAGCAGAAGCAGAAAAGACAACCAAGAGAACCAGGATAAGAACAAATACCGCTTTTTTCACACGCACCTCAGAACATTGAAGTAAGTCTTATAAAACAGACTCCCCAGGTTTTCATACTGCTTATTTCCAAACGGTCAAAAACCGCAAAAACAGTAAACCATTCGTAGATAAAATCCTTATCCAAAACTCTGAACAAAGAGAGTTCTGTATAAACATCCGTATCATTAAAATCCGTTGTAATTCCAGCACTGATTGCAGGACTCCACGGTCCCTTGTTTGACATTGTAAAGGCAAGGGGGTTTTTCATTGACCTGAAAAGCTCCACTCCGGCCACTGCACTAAGCTTTGTGAAAGTAAAACCGCCACGGCCAAAACCTATTCCGTACTCGGCCCTGACAAAGGGGTTTGCAACGTTAAAAGAAAAAGGTCTTGAAATTGCGTTGAGTTTAACCTCGGTTCTTGCACCGCTGTTTCCGTCTACGCCAATGCCTGCACCAAATCTGAAGATACGGGCACCTGAGGCAAAAAGTGAGAAACAAAGTATCAGAACTGCAGAAAATACAACTATCCTTTTCATTTTCAACCCATTACAAAATGTATCAAGTAATTCAGAATCCAGGAGAACTTGTGCCACTGCTCTGCCTGCTCCTGTGTCAGAAGTTCACAGCCGTTCTTTATGCTCATATAGTGCTCTGTCATGAAGGCTGCAAATTCAGGACTGTGAATCATTATTCCCACTTCATGGGACAGGACAAGGCTTCTTAAGTTGAAGTTGGTTGATCCGATAAGAACATATTCTCCGTCAATAATGAAGACCTTCTCGTGAAGAAGGTTTTTCCTCTCCGGAGTATTCGGCTCAGGATAGATACTCAGTCCTGTATCCATCAGTGTAGATACTGAATAGTGGGCAGCCCTGTATACGTCTTTACGCGGGTCGTTGGGCAGAATCATCTGTACTTCTACTCCGCGCTCAACTGCATCTGAAATTATCTGTTTTATGTCCTTGTTTTCCATTGGAAGCAGCGGCAGGATAAGAATGTCCTTTTTGGCACTGTAGAACATGCTTCCAAAAACAGGAACCATTGATTTTTCAACATCAACCTCCTGGTTGATTATCCATGCCTCATAGCCGTCTTCTGTCTGAACAGAGGGAGCAACAGGGAAATCTGAAAGACTTACCTCTTCCCAAGAATAGGTGTTCCAGAAATCTATAAAGCACTGCAAAAGAATTTGGGCAGCTTCTTCCGATTCAAAACAGAACATACTGTCCCGCTGACCGTCATCAAGGTAACTGCGGTTTGAAATGTAGTTAAGGTTCATTCCGCCCACAGCCACAGTCTTTCCGTCAATAATGTAGATTTTTCTGTGTTCCCTGATCATCATTCCTGCAAGTTTGGATGCACGGTTGAAGGTAAAAGGATTGTATTCAAGAACGTGAACCCCGCTGTGGGCCAGTCTGTTGACCGGTTTCATGTGAAAACGGGATTCTGTCATATCCATTGCAGCGGCCGAGTCATAAACAAAATAGATATTCAGCCCTTCTTCTGCCTTTTTGCACAGAAGGTCATATACCTGCTCGTTGGCCTCACACTCAGATACCAAAAAGCTTGTGATTATCACATAGTCCTTGGCATCCTGAAGCAACTCCATAAAACGGTCTATCCAATCAGGGCCGTCAAAATAGCATTCCATGTTTCTGAGAGTTGCCCTTGGAAAGCCAAGTTCGTCCATCTTTTGGCCAATGGTTTTCTCTGTATCTGTTACAACGGGGTTTTCCACTATTTCTCTTGTGGAATAGCAGCTGCAAAGCAGAGAGAGAACCAGGACAAAGACCAGAAACAGGGTTTTCTTCATTTCAGTTCAGTTCAAAAACGCTGGGCATGAGGGTTCCGAAGTTGTAGTGACGGAACACACCGCTCTTAATTGAATACAGATAGACCTGCATATCCGGGCCTGCAAATTCACTTAGGAACTGTCTGCAGATTGCACAAGGAGGTGCCGGCTCATCTGAGAAAGACGTAATTGCAATTGCGTTGAAAGAGACTTTACCTTCAGAGGCAATTGCAGCCATTGCAGCCCCGCGCTCTGCACAGATTGTTCCGCCGAAAGACGAATTTTCAACGTTGCATCCGCTGTAGATATTGTCGTGTGCTGTAAGAATTGCTGCCCCTACCTTGAACTTTGAGTAAGGTGCGTATGCATTCTCAATTACTTTTGTTGCTTTCTCAAGAAGAGATCCGATCAGAGACTTCTTTCTGAACTCCAGAAGAAGTTTGTCATAAATCTCATTGAACTGCTCAACGCTGTCAAAGTCCGGGAATTCGGACAGGTCCTTCATTACAAGATCTGCACCGCTTAAGACAAGTTCTTTTTCTTCAAAAGAGCTCTTTACTCCAAGACTTGGGCTTCCGGCACGCTTTGCAGCCATGTGGCCTGAAAGTGCGTCTTCTATAACAAGGCATTTTTCATTTTCAAGAACAAGCCCGCTTGCAGCGTAGCGATAGATTGAGCCGTCCGGCTTGGTACGGGTGACCATATCGCCGCTGACAATGAAATCAAAAAGTTCAGCGGCAAGACCTGTTTCATTAAGGCTGCTGTTGAGCTTTACTCTGTCTGCGCTGGTTGCAAGTGCAAGTTTCAGACCGGCTTTGTGGGCGTTCTCTATGAAGCGTTTTGCGCCGTTCATGCACTTAAGCTTGCCCTTAATCAGGCGAGCGTACTCCTCGTAGATGCCCTTTTTGTCCCGTTCAACGTCATAATCAAGACCGAGGGACTGGCCAAGGCCGATTATGCTGGTTGCCTCTCCTGTACCTACGTATGGGGCCATATCCTGTTCAGTTATTGCCTTGTGGTAAAAAGAGTTATAGTAGTTATAGTAGGCCTCTTTGATAAAAGGCTCAGAGTCAAAAATAACGCCGTCTACGTCAAAAAGAATTCCTTGAATCATATCAGCACTGCCTTATAAACTTGCCCTCGCCTTCCTGAGTGTTGGCCTGGCCGTTTTCCATAATTACCTTGCCCCTCATGATGGTCATGATAACTTCTCCGTTGACCTCAAATCCTCTGTACGGTGTGTAGTTAGCCATTGTGTGGACATTTGAATCTTGCAAAACACGGCCCTTGTTCGGGTCAAACAGGGTAATGTCTGCATCTGTTCCGACCTTCAGAGAACCCTTCTGCGGGTACAGGCCAAAGAACTTTGCAGGGTTGTAAGACATGAGTTTTACAAGGTCCGACATTGTCATGCGGCCGGGATTCTTTTCTCTGAGAGTGTTCAGAAGCAGGAACATTTCCTCTGTTCCGGGAACGCCCGGATAGGTGCATCTGACATCCGGATTTGCCAGTTTCTGGTCCCTTGTGAAGGTGCAGTGGTCTGTTGCAATTACCTGGAACTCTCCGTTCATGACAGCTTCCTGAAGGGCCTGATTGTCCTTCTTTGTCCTCAAAGGAGGCGTCATTACATACAGCGGTCCATCCGGTCCTTCAAGTTTTGAGCGGTCAAGGAAAAGGTACGTGGGAGTTGTTTCTGCGTAGATAACGGCCCCCTTCTCCCTGAGCTTTCTAATTGCGTTCAGTCCGGCTTCGGACGATACATGAACAATATAGAGCGGGCAGCCTTCTTTCATGGCACAGTTTCCGTAGAACTCAATTGCCTTGGCTTCTGC
>CADCOT010000110.1 GCA_902803145.1 uncultured Spirochaetales bacterium
TCTGAGAGAGGAGGTAGCAGTATGAAAAAAGTATCAATAATCATTCTTTTAACAGCCTTAATCCTTGGTGCATTCACAGCATGTAATGGCGATGTTTTCTCCGAACTTATGCCAAAACCCAAACGTGTAATTACATTGGAGATCCCTTCAATATGGGAAGATGTTTCTTTTGATAATACTGAAGATGTTAAAACAAAAGAGCTTGAAATTCCTGAAGATTGTGAAACTTGGGCAGATTATTTGACAAAAGTGACAGGCATTAAAGTATATTATGTAGACCCACTAGAAGAATACACTCTGCGGGTAGTTGATAATAAAGTATATTTTGGCGACATCCACGGGTATGGGTTAAAACTTGACGATTCAAAAGTAGTACCAGAACTTGAAACAGTTGAAGCATCTGCTACAATTGAAATTGGAGGAACTTATACCTTAACACATGAACTCAATTGATTTGTTCTTGATTATTAACTCACATAACCGGAGGTTCAACGCCTCCGGTTTTTTATATTATGGCCCATATCAAGGTTGAATATATCACGTTGGCGTGATATAATTTCATTGAAGGAGTTCAAATGCCAACAATTGCCTACTTTTATGGAATAAAAATCAGCATTTATTACATCCAGAAGGATCACAACCCTACGCATATTCATGCTAGTTATGGAGAATTTGATGCTGAAATTGATATAATTACAGGTGAACAAATTAGGGGAAATCTTCCCAGAACGGCGATGAAACTCCTTCGTGAGTGGATTTGTGTTTACAGAGAAGAATTGATAAAAATGTGGGAGACGCAGGAGTTCAAACAACTCCCACCATTGGAGTAATTATGGCCTTTGTTTTTCATAAAATAAAAAGTGTTGGATTGGTTGGCGGTACAATACTTATTGCTCAGTTTGAAGACGGAGTCTGCAAGGAATATGATGTACAACAAATTGTTAAAAGCATCCCTTCATTTGAAAAACTGATTAATGACAAAGAATTATTCAAGAAAGTTCATGTTGATGGATCGGGTTTTGGTATTGTATGGAACGATGAGTTTGATCTTTCTTGTAATGAAATATGGGACAATGGAAAGATTGTAAAAACTCCTTTTGACAATCTTTTAGCAATGAGTGATGCAACAGAGCTGTGGAACTTAAATGAAAGTACCCTTAGAAAAGCCATATCTTACGGTAAATTAAAGATTGGATATGATGTATGCAATTTTGGCAAGCAGTGGGTTATAACTAAGGAAGCAATGCTTAGGGAGTATGGAGACAACGAAGCTTTCCCAGCAGAAGGAATGTGCGCTGCCGATACTACGGATGGTTATCAACCATAATAAGGGATGGCAAGAACGGCAGGAAGGGGAGTAACGGCAGTAACGTGAGGAATTGGAGAAAAGGGAGGGAAGGCATAATTAGGCAAGAAAAAACCTGCCGGTAGGTGCCGACAGGTTTGTGTTTTGGTTGAAGTGGCTTGCTCAGAATGAGTAAGAAGCTCCAACTGAAACGGGCATGCCAAAGCTGAATGCAAAGCCGGAGGCTTTTACAGGGACCAGTGCTACTGTTCCATCATCAATGTCAAAGAGACCAATTCTAGGCATTGCTGTAATGCCAACGCCAATCTTGTCGTTAATCATGTAAGTAACATCAGCATAAGCTGTCAGACCAATGTGTCTGAAGTTGAATGAGAGGCGTTTCTCTTCAGCGAGAACTCTTTCAAAGAAAAGACCGCCACCAACTGAAACTTTGACAGGTGCATTTGCAAGGGGAAGCTTGTAAGCAACACCGGCAGAAACTGAAAGGCTGTTAAGTTTCTTTTCTGAAAAATCTTTGAATGAATTCCACTCTTCAGAATTAGCTCCTTTGAACTTAAAATCAAAATTGAATGTCATGTTAAAATCTGCAAAAACAGACAGGTCTGAGCTAAGATCATACTTTGCTGAAACATCAAATCCAATTCCGCTTGTTTTGTACTGGCGTGCAGAATTGTTAAGGACGGTTTCATTGCGTTTGAAATCCGGGGTCTTTCCGGAAACAAAATCAAATGCTGCACCAACTCTGACTGAACCTACTGCGAACAGAGATGCTGCTACGCAGAGAACCAACATTATTGATAAAACTTTTTTCATTTTAACTCCTCCAATGAGTTATTGTTAATCAATCATAGTTAAAACATTGAAGGTGGGCAATAATAACAAGAAAAATAAACCTGCCAAGCAGTGCCTGGCAGGTGAGTGTTGAAAATAATGCTCTTTATCAGAAAGCGTAAGAAGCTCCGACAACGATGGGCATTGCAAAGCCGAATGCAAAGCCACTAGCCTTATCTATTACAGCTGATTCTCCATCTTCAACATAGGTGGTGTTGAAAGAATTAAAGAGACCAAGTCTGGGCATGACTGTAAGACCTACGCCAATCTGCTCTGTGATCTTATATGTTGCATTTGCGTAAGCTGAAAGGCCAAGGTTAATAAACTTAGTATACTGAGCACGAGAACCATTAACATCATCTTTTGCAGATTGATTAGTAGCAATTCTTTCAAAGAAAAGACCGCCGCCAACAGCAACATCAACGCTGCTTGCAACGGGAAGCTTGTAAGCAGCACCTGCAGCAATTGAAATGCTATTAATTGAGAGACTTCCTGTAAAATTATAAGGCTTAAGAGCCTCTTTTGATTTCTCAAAAGATTCTCTAAATGAATTCCAATCAGTCTGATTTGAATACTTGGCCCACATATCATGATTGAATGTCATTGCAAAGTCTGCAAAAACTTCAAGATTGTTTGCAACGTCGTATGTTCCTTCAATGTTAAAACCGAATCCGTGTGTCTTGTAATTTACCACTTCGCTTGGACGATATTCGCTGCCCTTTGTATTTCCTTTAACAAACTCAAATACTCCGCCAACCTTAACTGTTCCTACTGCAAACAGTGAAGCTGCTACGCAGAGAACCAACATTATTGATAATACTTTTTTCATTTTTACTCCTCCAATGAGTTACTTATGATTAGATTATTATATCCCTGATTGGGGTTGTTAAACAATTATTTCAGGAATGTTGCATCTCCGTAGCTGAAGAAGCGGTAGCGCTCTTGGACAGCATGTTTGTAGGCATTTAAGATGTTCTCACGACCGCAGAAGGCGCTGACAAGAACAAGAAGGGTGGACTCCGGAGTGTGGAAGTTTGTAACCATCTGGTCTACCACGCGGAAGGTAAAGCCCGGGGTTATGAACAGATCTGTGGCACCGCTTCCGCTTCTGACAAGGCCTGTGGTTCTGTCAACACAGCTTTCAAGGGTACGCACACTTGTAGTTCCAACGGCAACAATCTTACGACCGGCCTTCTTGGCAGCGTTGATAGCTTCTGCTGCCTCTGCTGTAACGTGATAGCGCTCTGTGTGCATGTGATGGTCTTCAAGATTTTCAGTTCTTACAGGAAGGAAGGTTCCCATGCCAACCTGAAGCGTTACGTGGACAATCTCAACGCCCTTGGCCTTTAGACGGGAAAGAATGTCCTCTGTCATATGAAGACCGGCAGTGGGGGCTGCCATTGAACCGTAATCACGGGCGTAGATTGTCTGATAGCGGGATTCATCATTAAAGTCGTCCTCACGCTTAATGTAGGGCGGAAGAGGGACGTGCCCGCATTTGATAAAAAACTCTTCATCAATGTTGCGGTCAAAGGTGACAGTCTTTACTCCGTCATTGTCAGCCGTGATTGTTGCATTTGCATAAAGTTGGCCCTCTGGGTTGTTGAAAACGTACTTTTTACCGACAAACTGCTTCTTGCTTCTGGAGACCATGGCCTGCCATGAATTGTCAGACACAGGCTCTGTAAAAAGAAATTCAACCTTGCCGCCTGTTTCGGAAATGCCGTACACACGAGCCTTACGGACCTTTGTGTCGTTAACAACCAAAAGGCTGTTGGGTTCTACAAAATCCGGAAAGTCACAAAACATGGCGTCCTGATAGGCGCCGGTTTTTCTGTCAACAACAAGCAGGCGGTCATTTCCGCGCTCCTTGCTGGGGGTCTGGGCAATAAGTTCTTCTGGCAGTTCAAAGGTGAATTCACTAATCTTCATGACGTAGAGGAATATAGCGCAAGAATGATTATTGTTCTATACTTATCATCAGTTTTATGAAGAACATAATTCAGTCTATCACCAAAGATTTAGGCACATGCCGCCTCATGGCTGTAAGTAAGACAAGAAGCGTTGAAGAAATTGACGCTGTATACAACTGCGGAGTCAGACTATTCGGAGAAAACCACGTTCAGGAGATAGTGGAAAAGTTCACCTCCTACAGACCGGATGGCCTTGAGCTTCACATGATTGGCCACCTTCAGACCAACAAAGTTGCAAAAGTTGTGCCCCTTGTTCATATGATTGAAAGTGTGGACAGTATAAAGCTGCTTCAGAAAATTGACGCAGAGGCTCTCAAAAACAAAAAGACTATGGATGTTCTGCTTGAGTTCAACACAAGCGGTGAAGAGTCAAAAAGCGGTTTTGGAAGCAAAGAAGATTTGTTTGACTGCATAGACACAGCACTTCAGCTGAAGAACGTAAGGCTCAGGGGCCTTATGACTGTAGGTCCGCTTGAGAGGCCTGAAAACACAAGAGATGCATTTAAGTTTCTGAAAAACCTGTTTGAAGAATGCCGTATCCGCTACGGAGAAAAACTTGAAGACTTTGACACGCTATCAATGGGTATGAGCGGAGATTGGAAGATTGCAGTAGAAGAGGGGTCAACAGAGGTCAGAATTGGCACAGCTATTTTCGGAGAAAGACATTATGACTAAAAAAGTTGTTGCTGTCCTTCTTCTGATTTGCCTCTGCTTTCCTGTTTTTTGCCTTGATATGAAGGATGCCAAGCCGTACTCGGATTCGGAGTTTCCCAAGTGGACACTTGATCTCAGACGCGGTGAAATTATCTTCTTTGGAAGCCTTCCGCTTACATATGCAATGACAAGTTTAGTGTCTTCAAAAATTGTTCAAAGGGACCTGACATTCTGGCAGACCTTGGCAATATCGGCCGGTATCAGTTCGGCCGTAGCGCTTTTGGACTACATTCTGGGGCTGACTTCCGGCAAATGAGACTAGAAAAGAACTATGCCTTTACAGTTCCCTCAGATGCACAAGCCCAGCGTGCGGATGCCTTTTTGAGCGCCTGTATCCCAGAGCTTTCGCGATCTGCCCTGACCGGTACTTTATCGGAAATCTACATAAACGGCGTTGAGGCCAGAAAAAGTTCCAAGGTCAAAGCAGGGGACAAGGTTGAGCTCTTTTACGCAGCGGATGTATTTGAAAATGTTGAAAAGCAGGATATTCCGCTGGACATTTTGTACGAAGACAAGTACATGCTTGTGATCAACAAAAAAAGCGGAATGGTTGTGCATCCCGGGGCGGGAAACCCCGACGGAACCGTTGTAAATGCCCTTGCCTGGCGTTACGGTGACAGTTTTATCCAAAGTATGGCTGACGAGTGTGACCTAAGCCGACCGGGCATTGTGCACCGCCTGGACAAGGACACAAGCGGAGTTTTGGTCATAGCTCTTACCCCCGCCGCCCACGCAAATTTGGCAAAGCAGTTTCAGGAGCATACAACAGAAAAGTATTACTACGCACTGTGTGACGGCATTTTTGAGAAAAAGCACGATAGGATAGAGTGCCGTCTGGGCCGTGACAGAAACAACAGAAAGCTCTTTACAGTGGTCCAAAGCGGGGGCAAGGACAGCCTCTCCGAGTACACCGTAGAGCGCCAGTTTGAAAACTGTGCCTTAGTCAAAGTTCGCATCTTTACCGGGCGCACCCATCAGATCCGCGTTCATATGAAGAGCATAGGCCACCCTGTGGTTGGCGATGTTCTCTACAATAAAAAAATCTCCCGATTCCCGGGATATCCGCTGATGCTTCACAGCTTCAGCTTGGATATCAACCACCCGGAAACGGGAGAACGGATGCACTTTCAGGCGCCGCTGCCCTCACAGTATGAGGCTTTCAAGCTGTCCTAAAAGTTTTGTGAATTTGGCAACTGCCGCCTTCACAGGCTCCTGTGTGGACATGTCCACACCTGCACCCTTAAGCGAATCAATCGGGAACTTGCTTCCGCCGCTCTTAAGGAAGCCAAGATAGTCATCAAGTTCTTTCTTGCCGCCGTTGAGAACCCTTTCTGAAAGGGCAATTGAGGCAGAAATACCTGTAGAATACTTGTAAACATAGTAGGCGTTGTAGAAGTGCGGGATTCTCAAACCTTCAAGATCCGAATCATCTTCAAACACCATCTCAGGTCCGAAATACTGCTCTAAGAGGCTTCTGTAGTTCTTTCTGAGGCTATCCAATGTCAGAGGTTCGCCGTTTTCCTGCTGTGTATGGCAGATCAGTTCATACTCTGCAAACATTGTCTGTCTGAACAGTGTTCCGACAATGTCGTCCAGCTGTTTTGCAACAATGTAGGCCTTTGTCTTTTCATCCTTTGCGTTGTCTATGAAGTACTTAGCCAGAAGCTGTTCGTTGAATGTTGATGCAACTTCAGCTTCAAAGATTGTGTAGTCATAGTAGGGGAAGGGGTTGTTGTTTTTGCTGTAATAGCTGTGCATACTGTGACCGCCTTCATGTGCAAGGGTGAAAATTGAGTTCATATTATCTTCTTTGTAGTTGAGAAGAATGTATGGCTTTCCAATGAAACCGCCGGATGAGAAGGCTCCGCTTCTCTTTCCTTTGTTCTCATATCTGTCAACCCATCTGTCAGTTGTAATTCCCTTGTAGATAGTATCAACGTAGTCTTTGCCAAGCGGGGCCAGAGCCTCTTTGACAATCTTTGCTGCTTCTTCGTACGGGGTGATTCTGACAGGAGTGTCAACAATAGGCACGTAGACATCGTAATGTCTCAGTTCGTCCAGTTTAAGGACCTTCTTTTTCAGGCTGTAGAACCTGTGAAGGCTGTCAAAACCGCTGTGAACTGCTTCAATCAGACCGGTGTAAACGCTCTTTGGAACGTTGTCTCTGTAAAGCGAGGCATCCAGGGCTGTTTCAAAGCCTCTTACACGGGCGTTGAAAATATCCTGTTTGACTGAACCGCTGTACAGGGCTGCAATGGTCTGTTCGTGCTTTCTGTATGTTTCATAGAACTGTTTATAGGCTCTTTCTCTGACGCTGCGGTCGCGGTTTTGTAAGAATGAACCGTATGTGCTCTGGCTAAGGTCTTTTCCGTCAATCTTACCAAAGTCCATGTCAATGTTTGTCAGAACGCTGAAGGTTGTCCTGCATGTGTCCTGAAGCTCATCCTGTTTGGCAAGAATTGCCTCTTCCTTTTCAGAGAGGGTGTGAGGTCTTTGTCTGAGCAGTTTCTTAAGTGGAATTCTGTAGTCATCAAAGGCCTTGTCTTCAATCCACTTTTCCAGATCTTCAATTGCCAGAATTTCAGGGTCCATCCAGCTGATGGATGAAACAAACTCTGAGTACAGGTGCATGAGAATTCCAAGTCTTTTCTGGTTCTTGGGGTTCTGTGCCTCTGCGCTGTTGTTCAATGAAGCGTAGTTGTAGAGCTTTTCCAAAAGCATTGAGTTGTCATTAGAGTACTTCAGACCATCAAGCAGTGCTTTGGGGCTTTTTCCTAACGTTCCTTTGAACGAGTCTGCTTTCTTTACGTTCTGTTTGAAGACTTCAAGGTCTTTTTCGTAGTCGGCTTCTGTTGCATACAAATCTGCAAGGTCCCATTTATCGGACTCTGCAATCTGGCTGCGTGTGGGAATTGCTTTTTCATCAAGCTTTTCTTTAAGAAGTCTGACTGCTTTGCCTCTGTGGCTGAACTTGCCCTTGTCCTTTCCAAGAGCTGCGTTTGAGCATCCGGCCTCGTTATTGTAGAACACGGGGTCGTAGCCAAAACCGCCAATTCCGTCCGGTTCTTCAAGGATTCGGCCTTCGCTTACACCTTTGACAGTTATGGTTTTGCCCTTTCTGTCCATAAGAACCAGAACACAGACAAATTCTGCCTTTCTCTGATCACCTTTAAGACCTCTCATTCTTTCAATGAGCATAAGATTCTTAGTCTCTGCCGGCAGAATTGTAACCCCGTCAGGGCTGCCAAAACGTGCTGTATGCACGCCAAGCTCGCCCGGGAGGGCGTCTACCAAGAGACCGGAATCGTCCGCAAGGACACTCATGTCTGTAAGACCCTGGCTGTCCTGGAGGAGCTTCTTAGCCTTCATTAGGGCATTCTCTTCAAATGTTGATCCCGTTTCCTCGCAGTCAAAATCAATTCCGAATTCGTACGGAAGGTGGAGTTTGTGGGGTGCGAGGAGGGGAGACAGTTCATTCAGCTTATGCTGATTTCCGCTTGCAAGTAATATATCCATATCAGAGAGGATAAATCATTTTCCCCGGCTAGTGAACAACCTTGATTCGAATACTTCTGACGGAACGAGCAGGGGGACCTGGTCGTAGTGCAAGTTTGACTGCCATCTGCCTTCTGCAATTGCGCCTGCAATCCTGTTGCTCTTTGACAGGTTGGTGTTCTCTCCGCTGATCCAGTGCAAGAGGTTCCTCGTGTGGAAGACAGCCGTCTCAATGTACCTGATAGTCACATTCAGCTCTTCGCTGATGTCCTTATACGGGACACGAGTTGTGTGTCTGTCAATGTCATGAAGCCTGTTCTGATGGTGGATGTGGTTGATCCGCTTCAGAAGCTCCATGTCTGAATCTTTACCGGGCATCAGATCTTTGCTTGCCGCACTCTCTGATTCCAACTCAAGCACCTTGTTCCAGTAGAAGTTGCGTCTGTACTCAAGACGTTCTTCTTCCTCAATCTGGTTTATGCAGAGATTTCTGAAGTACTCACACAAGAACACTGTCTGTGAGAAGTCAAATCTGAAGATTCTGCAAATCTCCCTGATTGAAGATCTGCCCATAAACGGCATGATCGTTAAGGCCGCTACAAAGAACCTACGGTGAATTGCTCTGCTCTGGTAGAAAGCGTAGGTAAGCTTTTTGCGCCACGATTCCGGCATGTGAATGTATACCGGAGGGTCGTAGATGCGGTCTTGCTTTTCCTCATAGTTGAGCTTTTCCTCGTAGTAGGTGTGATGCCTCATAACAGCTCTTTCTTTGTGAACGAGTTTGTTCTTGTTGTGATAGAACTGTTTGACTCTGTTGGTCAGAAATGACGTCATGTAGCAACTGAAACTTGATTTCTCAGGTTTGTAGTTGCGGATAATGTAGTCAATCTGCGAGTGCATAAGAAGGGTGAATTCACCGGCATCTTCTTCCTTGAGATAGCTGAGTTTCTGCGGGAGATAGTAACATAACTTGAGAATGTCTCTCTCAAGTTCCTTTCTCAGCTTCTTTGCTTCGAGTGCGTTGCTTTCCTGGACTGACAGGTAAAGCCTAATCTTATCTTCGGTACGCATAGTATCGGGTCCCTCCATTTGACCCTTATACACACGAAACGGTCAAAACTTTCCCCTGTTTTAGGGCTCCAACTCGGCTTTTTGAAAAAATTCTTTAACGATTTTTTTGCAATGGACAAAACTGATGTGAAGTAAAAAAGGCTTAATAGAGAGTCAATTAAACTTATTTGGAGAAAATAAAAACCGGAAGAAAACTCCTTCCGGTTAGGTAAAACTATATCAGGTAATATTATCTGCTGGATTTGATAATATCTGTTGCCTGCTTTGAAAGCTCTGTAATTTTGTCAAAATTACCGGCGTTGATGTCCGCTTTAGTGCAGATCCAGCTACCGCCAACAGCATGGATAAACGAGGCTTTTGCAAACTCTGCAAGGTTGTCTGCGCTGACTCCGCCTGTGGGGATGAACTTGACTTTTGAGAACGGTCCGTTAAGAGCCTTCATGGCACTGAGTCCGCCGTAAACATTTGCCGGGAAGAATTTGACAATATCAAGGCCTTTCTTCATTGCACCCATAATTTCTGTGGGTGTAACACATCCGGGGAGTACGGTAATGCCGTTAACAAGGCACCAGTCTACAACTTCTTCATCAAAGCCGGGTGAAACAATGAACTTTGCTCCGTTTTCAACTGCCTTCTGGCACTGTTCAAGTGTTATAACTGTTCCTGCTCCGACAATCATGTCAGGGCACTTTTCTGCTACTGCCTTAATGCTGTCTGCTGCGGCAGCTGTGCGAAATGTAATTTCCATGAAATTTACACCGCCTTTGAGAAGGGCTTTTGCAGTGGGTACTGCGTTCTTTGCATCTTCAAGTACTACTACCGGGACAATACCGGTTTTGTTAATCTCTTCTCTGAGTCCCATATTTCCTCCGTATTTTACATTCTACTATTATTGCCAAGATAAATTCCAGCAAAAATAAGTTGCCCCTTGGTATTGAAATAAGGTCGCGCATAATATAATATCTTATCGGTTCACACTTAATTTCAACGAGAGGTTTTAATTGGCTGACAGAAAAGAATTCAGAATAAACAGGCAGATTCATGCCAGAGAAGTGTTTGTTCTTGATGAAAACAATCAGAAGAAAGGCGTTATGTCATTCTTTGATGCCCTTTCACTTGCAGAGGAAGCAGGGCTTGATCTGGTGGAGATTTCACCTTCGGCAAACCCGCCGGTTTGTAGAATTACAGATTACGGAAAGTTCCGCTACGAGCAGGAGAAGAGGCTTAAGGAAGCCAAGAAGAATCAGACAATTGTCAAGCTGCGTGAGATTCGTATGCAGCCCAAGATTGACGTCAATGATCTTAACGTGAAGACAAAGGCCATTGGGGAATTCCTGGCCGGCGGTGATAAGTGCAAGGTTACAATCCGTTTCCGCGGAAGAGAGCTTGCCCACACAGAGCTTGGTAAGGTTGTTCTTGACAGAATACTTGACCTTCTCACTGAGAAGGGAATTGAGTATAATGTTGACTCACAGGCCCAGATGGAAGGCAGGAACATGAGCATGCTTCTCAGTCCTTCCAAAAAGAAGTGAAAAACTCCCCTGAGGGAGCATAAATAGCAGCGCTGCGGGGTATCTTGTTCCCGTGCGTGAAGAAAGAGGTAAAACAATGCCCAAGATGAAAACAAGAAAAGCCGCTGCAAAGCGGTATCATGTCACCGGTACTGGCAAGGTCAGGTATAAGAAGCAGGGCCTCCGCCATATTCTCACCAAGAAGACCACAAAGCGTAAGAGAAATCTCCGCGCCACAGGTATTCTCTCCGAATCAGAAGCAAAGAAAGTTAGAGTCTTGCTTCCGTACAATTAATAGAGGAGGGGTGAAGATATGCCTAGAGCAGTAGACGGAACAAAACACAAGGACAGACGTAACAAGATTATGGGTCTTGCAAAGGGTTACTGGGGCCGCAGAAGCACCAACAACCGCATTGCAAAAGACGCAGTAGCCAAAGCCGGCCAGTACGCCTATCGCGGAAGAAAAGAGAAGAAGCGTGACTTCAGAAAGCTCTGGATTGCCAGAATTTCTGCTGCAGTCAAGGCTGAGGGTCTTAACTACTCCCAGTTCATGCACGCTCTCAAGCTTGCCAAGATTGAGCTTAACAGAAAGGCTTTGAGCAACATGGCCATTGAAGACAAGGCTGCATTCAGCGCACTTGTTGCACAGGCCAAGAAGACTCTTGCCAAATAAGTTAACGTCCAAACAAAAATGAGGCTCCATCCGAGCCTCATTTTTTTTTATCCTTACCTGTTGTTTAATGGCCATTTATCAACCTCTTTTGACATCTATTGACACCTATCGACATTTATCGACATTTATCGACCTGTGTTGACACCTTTTGACATCTTTTGACCTTATAGATAAAAAAAGGAGGCACCGTATCGGATGCCTCCTGTGAATGTTGATTGGTTGGAATCAAGCCTGGCCTGCACTGCCAAGAACGTCAATGTTCTTGTGCTTGTACATGTCTTTAAGAGCGGCACGTGCTGCCTTGAGGTAGACTCTGGGGTCAAA
>CADCOT010000111.1 GCA_902803145.1 uncultured Spirochaetales bacterium
CCCATCCCGAACACGGAAGTCAAGCGCTCTCACGCCGATGGTACTGCATTATTGCGGGAGAGTAGGTAGCTGCCGGGTCTTTTTTTTTACCCTTTTATTAATCCTAATTTGATATTTATTGACATAATAATTGCTCCATAATTATCATATACTTATGGAAGATTATTTGAGATTTGATTGGAATCCTGATAAAGCTGCCTTAAATTATGAAAAGCATGGTATTAGCTTTGAAGAAGCTAAAACTGTTTTTTATGATGAAAGAGCCGTTCTGTTTGATGATCCTGATCACTCACAGGATGAAGAAAGGTTTTTGATATTAGGAATCAGTCAAAATCTCAGATTATTGCTCGTATCACATTGCATTAGGGAAAATGGTAATGTTATTCGCATTATATCAGCTAGAAAGGCTGTAAAAAGGGAAGAGAAGCAATATGAAGAGTTCAACAGATGATTTAAGAGAAGAGTATAATGTTGAGGAATTGAAACCGCGGAAGAATCCGTATGCTGCCAGGCTGAAGCAGCAGGTTACAATGAATATGAAGGTTTCAACTATCATGTATTTTAAGGAAATGTCAGAGGAATCTGGCGTGCCATATCAGTTACTTATTAATCTGTATTTAGATGATTGTGTTAAGAAAGGACTGAAGGTTCAGTTTGGTTGATTATTTAGCTGTGGATTTGCTGTCAGCGCTATTTTTGTGTATTATTTACTCATGATTCAGTTTTTCAAACCTACAGTCAGACGTAAGGATATGGACTCTGTTTTGCAGTCTCTTGTAAATGAGCAGTTGGGCCCCGGAGAAAGGGCATCTAACTTCATGCAGGAGTTTGCTCAAAGAACACATTGCAGAACAGCTGCAGCCTACAGAACCTATCCGCAGTGTATTGAAAGTGCATTATTGCTTTTAGGGGCAGTAGAGGGCACAAAAGTGGCAATTTCACCGCTTGCACCGTCTGTATATCTGGATGTTATGAAGAAACTGGGTTGTATTCCCGTTTATCTTGATATTGATCCTGAAACAGGTCTTGTTCCCTCTGGAACTGAATTCAAAGATGCAACAATTCTTGTTCTTTATGAGAATTGCGGCTCTCTGCCTGTAAAGTATAACAGCAGCACAACTTTTGCTGAAAAACAGGAGTATGCAAACATTTCAGTTATTGAAGATGTAAGCCAGTCTATAGGCGGATTCTGTGACCAGGAAGCCATGGCAGGAGATTGGGGTCATATTGTTGTTTGCAGCTGTGAGCAGGAAGATCTTGTAAGCTGTGCAGGCGGAGCTGTAATGGGTGTAAAGGGTGACCTTCTGTATACTCTAAGAACCAGAAGACCGTCTTCATACAACAGTATGACAGACGTCAATGCGTCGCTTGGCTACATTCAGCTTCAGAATCTTGCTGAAAACTGCATCAGACGCCGCGAAATTAAGGCAAAGTACATTGAGAGCCTTATGAGAACAAGGCACAGAGCTTTTGGCGCAAACTTCAAAGGATTTGATGACAGTGCATCAACATTTGCAGTCTTTCTTGATTGTAAGCCTGAAGATGCTGTTAAATTTGCCGCAAAAAACAACGTACCTGTTAGAATGACGTTTGAAAAGAGCATTGCCGCCACTTATGAAGGCGATATGTTCATGGACTTTCCTGTTGCCGCTGCATACTGCAGCAGAACAGTTTCTTTCCCTGTTTATCCCTTCCTTCAGAATGAGGATATCAGCCTGATTTCCAAGGTTATTGCCCATCTTCCGTGAGGTAGAGGAGGTTGTTAGTGAACAGGGTAGTAATATTTGCAAATACAACAAAGGCAGAAGTAATTCCGGTAGCCGAATCCATGGTCTCTTATCTCTCATCAATCGGAGAGAAGGTAATGATTGTTGCTTTGTCAGCAACAAACAGAGACATGGAGATTGAGATTCCGGATGCAGATGTTGCAGTTTCACTTGGCGGAGACGGCACTGTTTTAAACTGTATCAACCTTCTTAAAGGCCGTAATATTCCTCTCATTCCTGTAAAAGTGGGAACATTCGGTTATATTACCGATACCCAGGCAAGCGAGTTCTCTTCTGTATATGATTCATATCTGAAACATAAGGCCGTAATTCAAAAGCGCCTTATGCTTGATGTTTCTGTTGTAAGAGACGGCAAGGAAGTGTTTAATACCTCTGCTTTGAACGAGATTGCACTTACTGCATCTACCCGTGCAAGAATGGCTGCTATCAGGCTTTTTGTTGACAATGTAAGAGCCGCAGATCTTAAAGGCGACGGTATTATTATTGCAACTCCTACAGGCTCTACAGCGTACAGCCTTGCAGCAGGAGGACCTGTCCTTGATTCAGAGCTCAGTGCAATTATTATCAATCCTATTTGCCCATTTACAATGAGCATAAGACCTCTTGTTGTAGGTTCCGAAAAAGAAATAAGAATTGAGATTCCGCCACAGGGTGCATCTTTAAGCATAACTGCAGACGGACATATTGGTTTTGATATTTGTGAAAACGATGTCATTATTGTAAAAAAGAGCCGTCATGAAGCTCTTCTTGTAGAGAACCCCCAGAGATCTTTCATTGAACTTTTAAGAGATAAACTGGGTTGGGCAGGTGGTCTTAACTGATGCTTGAACATCTTCAAATCAGAAATTTTGCATTAATTGAGAACCTCTCTATGGACTTAAGCGAAGGTTTTAACGTAATTACAGGAGAAACCGGCGCAGGAAAGTCCATAATCCTTGGCGCACTGGGACTGCTTATGGGAGAAAAGGCAGACAGCGGTGCAATCAGAACAGGTGCAGAGGAAATTGATGTAAATGCAGTAATTTCTATTCCCCAAGACCATGAGGCTAATCAGATTCTTCAGTCTTTCGGGGCAGAGGCAGAAGACGGTCAGATAGTAATCAGACGTAAGGTCAGAAGAAACGGACGTTCACTGATAACCGTACAGGGCCAGAGCATTACAAGAACAGAGCTTGTTCAGCTTGCTGACAGCTTAATAGACATGCATGGTCAGAGCGAGCATCAGAGCCTCCTGTCATCTGATAAACAGCGCAGAATTGTAGACAGTTATGCAGGAAATGATGAGCTGCTTCACAGTTGCAGAAGTTGTTATGAGCAGCTTTTGTTTCTTAAGGAACGCGAACAAGAGATTCTGAGTAGTATTGAAGAAAACAGAAGACAGGAAGATTATCTTCGCTTTGCAATAGAGGAAATAGACAACATAAAACCTGAAGTAGGTGAGGATGAGGCTCTGAAGGAAAGAATCAAGGTTCTTGGACAGTACGAAAGTATTGTAGAAAGTTCATCCTTGGGTACAGATAAACTCAGAGAGGCTAAGGCAGCCCTGTATGATGCATATTCTGCCATGTCCAAGGCAGCAAAGGCTGATCCTCTATTGTCAGAATACCTGCAGAGAATTGAGAGCAGCCGTTTTGAGCTTGAAGATGTAGAGCAGGGTATAAATGACCATATTTCAAAGGTTGATTATTCAGATGCCCTTATTGATTCTCTCCAGGAAAGACTGAACTCAATTCAAAAGCTTAAGAGAAAGTACGGTCCTGAGATTGAAAATGTTTTGAGTTTTGCAAAAGAGGCAAAAAGCAAACTTGATCTTGTAGAAAACTCAGAAGATGCTTTGAATGAATGCAAAATAAACATACAAGAGGCTGAAAAAGAGTACAGTTCTGTTTCTTCACAACTCTCATCAAAACGCATGAAAGCAGCATCTGTTCTTCAGAAAGAGATTGAGAAGGTTCTCAGAACTCTCGGAATGCCCAATGCAATCTTTACAATTGATGTTCAGACTGATAATTCAAATCAGAGAACAACGGGCTGTGACAGCATAACATTCAATATTTCTGCAAACCCCGGAGAAGATTCAAAGCCTATTAAGGAAATAGCCTCCGGAGGAGAGCTAAGCCGAGTTATGCTTGCTCTGAAGACAGTTCTGGCTCAGTCTGATTCCATTCAGACCCAGGTGTTTGATGAAGTTGACTCTGGCATTGGCGGAGCTGTTGCTCTAAGCCTTGCTTCATGTATATCAGATCTTTCAAAGAGCAGACAGGTAATAGCAATTACACACCTTGCAGGCGTTGCCAGCCGTGCAGACAGCCATTTTGTTGTTTCAAAGGCTGTAGAAGGCGGAAGAACATACACCTCTGTCAGTATCTGTGAGGGAGAAGATAGGGTTCATGAAATTGCCCGCATGTTGAGCGGTGATCAGGAGAATGTTTCTCTTGAACACGCAAGACAGATGCTCAACAGCGGTAAAAACTGATATTCAGATGGCCGGCTAGGGTCTTCAGAGTTTCTTCACTGATTTTAAGACTCTTGCCACAGCCTTTCAGAACAGGGAAGATTGCATCCTGAAGAAGAGTAATATCAGGATTATAACCTTCTGTTCTTGCAGTAATGAGGATGTTTAAAAGACCCTCAGCATCATTTTCACTGAATGAACCTTTGTTTATCAGACCAGCATAACGTTCCATGTAGGTGTTGAAGATTTCACTGATATTGGCAATATCGGAAGTCATTCCGGAAGTTCTTGCAAACCAAGCTAAACGCCTAATGTGGTCAATATGTGCCTTACTGTTAAGCCTGCTGTTGTTGATAAGCATGCATTTTGCAACTTTTATACACAATGACATGTTCTCAACAAAGGAACTGTGCTTCATAAGATTTTTATCAGCATCAATGATTACTGAGTAATTCTCAATATTCCTTGTCAGACTCTCAAGGGCAGCACCTTCAAGACATGAGGCAAGTTTGTTATCAACCCAAGCAGAAAAAATCTTAAGAGTCTTTGGAGTAATGTCCTTGCCAATGTAGGAGTAGGTGTAACCTGTTGCCTTGTTCTTTATGTCCAGATGGAAAACTCCTGCCTTTTTTGCGTTGGTATTGTAATTCAGGCGGTAGTGCTTGAGAGTTTTTGTATTCTCAATCTCCATTGTGGAGGAACCTATGCTGACAAGCTTGAACACTCCGTATTTGTCTGTGAAATCAGACTTGAGAGCAATCTGGCGGTTTGCAGCAAAAAATCCTGCTGCCATTGCAAAAGCAGGGGAATTGGGAAGATCTTTCTTTGCAATATCTTCTCCGGTTCCCTCTGATGTAATATTGCTTTTTGCTTCTCTTAAATCTGCAAAGACATCCTGCTGGTAGTTGTTTCCGGTAAATTCCTGGAGAACCTCTGCAGCATATAGTGCATACATCATGTTCTGACGCGGCTCAATGCCGGAAATATCGTTAAAGAACCATCCGCAGGATGAGAATGAGAACAGTACATTCTTCATGGCATCAAGAAGGATGGCAAGTGTTTCTTTGTCTTCTGAGTTAGAAGTGAACTTGGACAGGAAGGCATCGGCGGTAAGCCGGTTGCACACAACACTGCCGTACTGCAACAAGAGGTTATCTGCGGCCTCTTGGCTTCCAAGAATCCTGACGGCATGCTCATAGTAAACAGCATCTGCCTTTTGCTGGAGGTTTCTGAAGGCCTTTCTGAGAGGGGTGCGCCATTTTTGGTTCCACTTGTCATCTCCGCCTGTGAAACATCCGCAATCTCTGAACCATCTGCCAACTCCATGGCTGCAGGACCATGATGAGCCCAGACCGTCATCTCCCTTTGAGAGGGTTGCAACATCTGTAGGCGGATTCTGTTCAAGATAAGCTCCGTAGTTTGTGAGCTCAATGTCTTCAGACTGGTCAATTTTCTTAATCAAGGCTGCAAGAGCCATATCTCCGAAAGGTTCGTGATGACCGTAGATCTCTCCGTCTGTTGCCCAGTGGAGGAGTGCAGGGTTTTCTCTTTCTTTAATTGTCTCTTCAAGTTTCTTGTAAAGTGTATCAGCGCTTCTTAAAAGATGTCCAAAACTGATGCCTGATGCATAGTCGGGGTCATAGAAGAAGGCTGCAATGCTCTTTCTCTTTCCGTGGATGATAAAGGGTCTGTCGCAAGGGGCCGGCTTGCCGTCAAGCTTCTTACCGTTGATCTCTGATGCCTGCCAAGGGGAAAGGACTGTGTACTTGATTCCAAAATCTGCAAGAACATCTACTGTGTCTTCATTGATTGCACATTCGGAGCACCAAAAACCTTCGGGTTTGTGACCGAATCTGTGCTTGTAATCCTCAATTGCCCATGCAACTTCTACACGCTTTGTTTTTTCGTTGTCCAACGGGAGGATTGTATGGTTGTAGCACTGGGCAAGTACGTTTGAGTGCCCGGTTTTTGACATGTTTTCCCTGTCGGCTTCCCTAAGTTTCTCAATAAGCTGCGGATGCTCTTCTTCCAGCCATGAAAGAAGGGTGGGTCCGAAGTTGAAAGAGATTCTGCTGTAGTTGTTTGTAATATCAACTATACCGCCGTTTGAATCCAAATACCTGGAAAAGGCATTGGGAAGGTAACATGAGCGGTATATGCTTTCATTCCAGTTTTCATACGGCTTTGCCGATGCCTGCAGGGGTATTATGCCGGTAAAGGGGTTCTCTCTGGGAGGCTGGTAGAAATGACCATGAATAATCAGAGCTGTTTTCATTTTGTATAATCCGTTGTATATACAGGACTTACATCCTTAAGATGGTCCGGATTGAAAATGTTATAGTCAATGTCGGGGAAGATGTTGTTTCTTTCTTCTGCCTTGACCAACCACTCAGTATTAACTGCATTTCTGAACATGTTTTCATAAACAAGATAGAGGTTCTGCAAATGACCCTCAATTCTGTTTTTGGCGTAGCTTCCGTTTGATCTGTTGTGCATGAGAAGAAGCCAGTCACTTGCCATGAGAAGAAGTGCTTCTCTTGCAGCCTGGTTAAGGAATCTCTGTTTAAGAGACTTCTGATCCGGGTAGCGTTTTACAAGGTCTGTCATTCTGGTCATTGCCTCAAGAACATGAGGTACGTATTCAGCATTTGTGCTGTTATCAACAAGGGCCTGTGAGAATCCGCCGTCACCCCAAGAGGAGAATGCAGGTCTTAGAGTCTGAACCTTGTGTCCCTCTGCAATGTACATAGACGGTGTAATCAGGCGAATGTTGCTTTCTTTCTCTGAAGCATAGCGGATTACATATTCAAGCCAAGAAACACCTTCGTACCAGAAGTGACCGAACAGTTCAGCATCAAAGCTTACTGTGTAAACCGGATCCTGATTAAGAAGACCTTCAAGGTTTCTTCCGCATGAGCGTACGTTGTAGAGGAAGTTGCGTGCATGCTCGGAAGCCTTAAACTTGGCTGCCTGAGGATTGTAAATCTGTTTATCGGCAGTCATGCCGGTAACAGCCCAATATTTGAAGCCTGTAAAAACCCTGACATCCGGCTCATGAATGTAGGGACGGATGTAGTCAATGGGCAGGTCGTAGCCGATATCTCTGTAGAACTCCCTGTAGCAGGGGTCTGAAGGATAGCCTTCTTTTGCTGACCAAACAAGACTTGTAAGATAGTAGTCTCTGGCAAAGCAGTAAACACCGTTGGGACAACGTACAGGTGCGTAGTTTCCCATTTTAGGTTCATCCTCTGAAAGGAAGAAGGAATGGGATGCAAGGGCAGTCCACTTTATGTTGTGACGCTTCAGAAGATCTTCAAGGCCGGGGTAGTAACCGTTGGCAGGAAGCCAGAAGCCGTCAGGAGAATGTGTAAAGATGCGGCTATGCTGCATTACACCTGTTTCAATCTGGGCATTTACTGCTACAGGATTGTCCTTATAGATAGGCAGATAAGCATGTGTTGCAGCTGTTGTAATTAACTCAAGATAGCCCTCATCACATAGTTTGTTGAATGCTGAAAGAATATCGCCTTTGCAGGTTTCATTGAGGAAGTAACAGTTCTTATTGATGTTATCAACATACATCTTTGCAATTGACAGCATCTGAGGATTAGATCTGAGTCTGTTAATTTCCTTCTCTCCAAGTTCAAGACGGCTTTCAAGATATGCCTGAAGTCTTTCTAAAAGCAGTTTGTCTCTGAGCATTGAACAGAGGGTGGGGGAAATGGAGAAAGCAAGATGAAAATCAACTTTCTCATCTCTGAGCTTATAGAACATTCTGAGAAGCGGCAGGTATGATTCGTTTACAGCTTCAAAGAACCAATCTTCTTCCAAAAATTTGGGGTATTCCGGATGGCGTACAAACGGAAGGTGGGCGTTCAGTGTAAAACAGAGGTTGTTTTTCATATGTTATCCCCGTAAATGATGTTATTGACTACGTTGCAGTTAACCGGAACTCCGTCCCTTGAAATGAGGGGCTTTACAAGAAGGGTATAGCCTTTTGGGTCCTCAATTGCACTTCTGTGAGTTGAGAGCCAGCTTATGGGTCTGTAGACAGTATTACTTGTACAGACTATTTCTTCAGAACCGTCTTCGTTAATCTTAACAAGCTTTGCAACATAGGTCCTTCCGGGCCATGGCATTTCCACGGTCCAACACTTGTCGTGAATTGTTATTCCTATGTCATATGAAAGCTCGCTCTTTCCGTTTTCAGGTAAGGCAACGGCGCGGATTACAAAAGAGATTCCTTCAACATCCTCAACCTGCTTGTATTCGTTTTCAGAAAGGTTCCAAAATACATAGACCCAACTGTCATCCTTCTGTGTGAGATTGATGTAGGTTTTGTTGTAGTGTTTAGGAATATCTGAAACACCCGGAAGTCTGCCAAAATCTGTGTTTCCGGGGTTGAGTGTATTCAGGTATTTCTGGTTGAGAGTACCTGAAGTTTCAAGGTCTCCCGCGTCCTCATATATGCTTTCAATCTCCTCAATGAGTTCTTCTCTTGAGAGGGATTCCCAATCATCAATATCTTCCTGTCTGGCAATTGACTGAAGCTCTGAATCAGTAAGTGTTTCCAAGTTTAACAAAACCATGCTGAATCTCCCATTCAGCCGTAAAACCGGCACATTTATAATAGAGAAAATATACATTTGTTACAAGGCTTCTATCTCGTTCAGATGGTTGAACAGCATGGCAAGAGAGGCTGCCATATTCTCATTCTGAACAAGTATTCCGTTGGGAACAATAAGATGAAGCTGGGCAAAGTTCCAAATGGCTTTGATGCCTACCGAAACAAGTTGATTGCATACACGCTGGGCAGCAATTGCCGGTACAGTAATAATGCCAATTTGGACCGGATTTTCAGAGCAGAATTTCTCAAGATCTCTCATGCTGTAAACTGTTTTGCCGTTCAGATCTTCTCCCACCTTATCCTCGTTTGCATCAAAGGCGGCAATAATCTCAATTCCGAACTCGTCAAAACCTTTATAACCCAAAAGGGCATGGCCAAGAGAACCTGCACCTATGAGGATGGCTTTGTTGGTATGCTTGTAGCCCAAGAGGTTTTCAATATCAACAATGAGAGGAGAGATTTTGAAACCTACTTTAGGTTTTCCTTGAACAGAACTGACTGCTGCAAGGTCTTTACGCACCTGGATTTCCGTCATTTCGAACTGCTGAGCAAGGTATGGAGCTGAAACCTCAAGTTTGCCGTTATCCCTCATTTCCTTCAGGTGCTGAAGGTAGTAGGGCATTCTCTGAAGTGCCTGTTTTGAAATATTGATAACCATAGCCCGATAGTATCAGTTCTAAGAATTATTGGTCAACAATCATTGATACCGATAATGAGATTAAATTTGTTGCAGATTGTTGCACCATGGTCTAAACTTTTAATATCACTAAAAACAAAAGAAGGTGCAGTTTATGAAATACGGCAGAACATTCAACTTCTCAGCCGGACCTGCAATGATGCCGGAGCCGGTACTTGAAGAAATCCGTGATGAAATGATGAACTACCGCGGAAGCGGAATGTGCGTTATGGAAATGAGTCACAGATCCAAAGTCTATCAGCAGATTATTGATGAAGCAGAACAGGATCTGAGAGACCTTATGAATATTCCTGACAACTATAAGGTTCTTTTCATTCAGGGTGGTGCAACACTTCAGTTCTCAATGATTCCTATGAATCTCATGAAGAACGGAAAGGCTGTTTACATTGAAACTGGTGCATGGTCAAGCAAGGCTATCAAGGAAGCAAAGAAGGTTGGTGAGGTTATTGTTGCCGCATCTTCCAAGGACAAGAACTTTACATATGTTCCTGATTGCTCAAATCTTGATATTCCTGAAGATGCTGACTATGTCTACATCTGTGAGAACGAGACCATTCATGGTGTAACATGGGACATGCTTCCCAACACAAAGGGCCACATTCTCGTATCAGACCAGAGCTCAATGTTCCTGTCAAAACCCTGTAACGTTTCAGACTACGGCCTCATCTATGCCGGAGTACAGAAGAACGTAGGTCCTGCAGGAATGGTTGTTGTAATTATCCGTGAAGACCTTATCAGAGATGATCTTGAGAATCTTCCCATCTACCTCCAGTACAAGACTCATGCAGACAACGGTTCTATGTACAATACTCCTAACTGCTGGGCAATCTACTGCTGCGGTAAGGTATTCAAGTATCTGAAGAAACTTGGCGGACTTAAAGAAATGCAGAGAATCAATGAGGACAAGGCAAAAGTCTTCTATGATTTCCTTGATTCTTCAAAGATGTTCCGCGGTACAGTTGAGCCCAGGTTCCGCTCACTTATGAACATTCCGTTTGTAACAGAGAGTGCAGAGCTTGATGCTCAGGTTGTAGCAGCTACAAAGGCAGCCGGATATGACAACCTTAAGGGTCATAAGTCAGTAGGCGGCCTCAGAGCTTCTATCTACAACGCAATGCCCAAAGAGGGCGTAGAGGCACTTGTTAAGTTCCTCCGCCAGTACGAAGAAGAGCACAAATAATTGTTCATTGATATAATTCTTCCGTTTAGGACTGCTGTGTAATGCAGCAGTCCTTCTTTTTGTCCTGATTAAGCTTTGTGAACAAGGATTCTGTCTACGCGTCTTCCGTCCATTTTGAGAACAGTAACTTCAAGGTCTTCAAACTTGAAGCTTTCTCCCTCAGAAGGGAAGCGGTCAAACTGTTCAACGGTCCATCCGCCTACGGTTTCTGATTCGCAATCAAATGAGACAGGGTCAAGTCCTACACGTTCTGTAAAATCAGAGATAGGAAGATCTCCTTCCATTTCCCATGTTTTGCTGTCAATTTCAGTAACAGGGTCTTCTACGGTATCAGTTTCATCCCAGATTTCACCTACAACTTCTTCAAGAACGTCTTCCATTGTTATTACGCCCAGTGTGCCGCTGTACTCATCTGTAACAATTGCAAGATGCTGCTTTGCTGTTTTCAGCTGGCTCAGAACTGACGGAAGCTTCATTGTCTTATAGACATAGCAGGGTTTCATCAGAATGGGGGTAAGGTCAAATTCTTTTCCGTCATTTTCAACTAGCAGTTGCAGGAAACGGTTAATATGGACAATACCGATTACGTTGTCAATGCTGTTCTTGTAGACCGGGATTCTTGAGTATGTTGTATTGATTACAAAATCAACAGTAGTTTCCCATTTGTCATCAATATCAATTGCCTGAACATCCACACGGGCTGTCATTGCTTCAGAAGCTGATACTTCTGCAAAATCAATTGCATTGTGCAAAAGTTCTGAATCATCACTGTCAAGAATTCCTTCATCTTCTGCTGTTTCAATGATAGTCTGCAGTTCTTCAACAGATTCTTCGCTCTGGTTTGAGTTGTCCTTTTCTCCTTTGAAGGGAAGGCAGATAAGGTGAACAAGACCTACAACAACCCAAGTTACAGGTGTGAATAACAGATTGAGAAGTGAGACAGGACCGGAGAAATTGATTGCAGTTCTTGTTGCTGTGCGCTTTGCAACAATCTTAGGAATTGTTTCTCCGAATACTATTACAAGAAGGGTAAGTACAACTGTTCCTAACCAGGACCATCTGTCTCCCATCAACAGGATGAACAGAACTGATGTCAGAGATGAGGATGCAATGTTTACAAGGTTATTTCCTATCAGAATGGATGAGAGGATGTTGTCATAATTCTGTGTCAGTTTAAGTGCCCTTGCAGCACCCTTGTTACCGTCTTCTGCCATGTTCTCAAGACGTATCTGATTGGCGGCAGAGTAGGCCATCTCACTTGAGGAGAAGAAGGCAGAGAGGATAATACAGATAAGAATTGCCGCTACAAGGAGGTAGATTGTAATCATTCTTTCACCTCCAAACGAACCTTCATTATTCTGTTGTGCTCTATGCTCTCAACTGTAACTTTGATGTTGTGATAGTTGAAACTCTGTCCGGCCTTGGGAATTGCTCCAAAGTGCTCATAGCACCACTGTCCCAGAAGCAGATTCGGTTCATCGTTTTCATCTTCTTCTGGGTCTTTGTAGTCCATTGCATCAAAGACATCGGAAAGGGTAGTGTCTGCATCTGCACTCCAGACTCCGTTACCAAGGTTGACAATAGGCTCTTCAACAACGTCGCTTTCGTCCCAAATGTCTCCTACAAGTTCCTCAAGAATATCTTCAACAGTGACAATTCCAAGAGTTCCGCCGTAGCTGTCTGTTATAACTGCCAGATTCAGACGGTTCTTTGACATTGCATTGAGAAGCTCATGAATTTCCATACTCTGATGGGCGTAGTAGACCTTGTCAATCAAGGGCTTGATACCGGGAGCCTTGCGCTTTTTCAGATAGGCTTTCATGTAGTTTCTGATACTGATAACGCCGATTATGTTGTCAATTGTGCCCTGGTAGACAGGAATTCTGCTGTGGGTCTGGTTTTTAATCAGCTCAAGAATGTCTTCATTCTTTGCATTGATATCAACTGCAAGAATATCAACCCTTGGAGTAAGGATGCTTTCAGCTGTAACATCGCCAAATTCAAGAGCAGAGGAAATAAGATCTCCTTCCTCTTCTGAAATACTACCTTCCTGGGCCATGTCCTCAATAATGTCCTGAAGCTCGTCTTCAGTTACGGAGACATCGTCCGCATCTTCAGCCTTGAAAGCGGCCGATCCTATCTTAGTCAGGACAAAGCTGACAGGAGAAAGAAGCTTCATGAAAAGCTTAAGAAGAGGGGCACAGGCAAGAGAGAATCTGAGGCTGTACTTCTTTGCAATTGATTTGGGAAGCATCTCACATGCAAAGAAGATGAAGATTGTTGAGATAATTGTGCTTAATGTAACCGCATTAAGGCCCCAGCGCCTGGTTACGTAAACGGTGACAATAGAAGCAGCACCCAGGTGTGCAATGTTGGTCAGAATAAGAAGAGTTGTTACTGCTCTGTCAAAATTATCCAAAATGAAGAGGGTCTTCACTGCGCGTGAATCACCTTTGTCTGCACGGACCCTGACCAATGACTTCTGAACCGAAGCCAAGGCGGTCTCTGCCAATGCGCTGAAAACTGCTGTAATTAAAAGTAAAATTAAACCTGCCAGAGGAGGCTGACTGCCATCATCCATATACGGACAAAAAACTCCTGATAATATAAATAAAGAAGTGCCTTTATATTAAGCAATACAAGGCACTTCCGTCAAGTTTGAGAAACCTGTTCTGTTACTTGCTCAAATATCTTTTAAGGCAGAACACTGTTCCTACCATAAGAACAATACCGATTGGCAGGACAATTACTGCATTGCGGATAAATCCGGCAAAAATGTAAGTAACAAAACTTACTGCTGCACATGTCAGTGCGTAGGGCAGCTGAGTTGATACGTGAATAACGTGGTCACAGTCAGCACCTGCGGATGACATGATTGTAGTATCTGAAATAGGTGAGCAGTGGTCACCGCAAACTGCACCTGCCATACAGGCTGATACACAGATTACGCCGATTGCACTGTCTACGGGGAAGACTGAGATTGTGATAGGAATAAGGATTCCGAATGTTCCCCAGCTTGTTCCTGTAGCAAATGACATACCTACTGCAATTGCAAAGATGATTGCGGGCAGAAGAGACTGGAAGCCTCCGGCTGATGTCTCAACAACACCGGCAATGAACTCTTTTGCTCCAAGGCTGTCTGTCATAGCCTTGAGTGTCCAGGCAAGGGTAAGAATCAGGATTGCTGAAACCATTGACTTGAAGCCTTCAGGAATACAAGCCATCATTTTCTTGAATGAAAGAACCCTTCTGAACAGGTAGTAAATAATTGTTACAAAAAGAGTAAATGCACTGCCAAGCATAAGGCCTACAGAAGCATCTGCATTTGAGAATGCATTGATCAGAGTCTCACCGCCAAAGAAACCGCCTGTGTAAATCATACCGACAACACAGCTGATAATCAGAAGGACAACGGGGAAGACCAAATCCAGAACAATTCCCTTCTCATTTGTACCTTCGTTTACCTGCTCTACAAGATTCTTCATACCAAAGAGGGGATCGTTGTTCTTGATGGCACCGTCTTCATACTTTTTCATGGGTCCGAAATCAAACTTAGAAACAATCAGAGTTACCATCATGACAAGTGTAAGAAGAGCGTAGAAGTTGTAGGGAATTGCGCTGATAAAGAGGCTGAAACCTCCGTCCTGTGCAAAACCGGAAACTGCTGCTGCCCATGAAGAGATAGGAGCAATGATACATACAGGTGCTGCTGTTGCATCAATAAGGTAGGCAAGCTTTGCCCTTGAAACCTGGTGCTTGTCTGTAATGGGCTTCATTACGCTACCGACTGTAAGGCAGTTGAAGTAGTCATCTACAAAAATGAGAATTCCCAAAAGCATTGTTGCAAGCTGTGTGCCGATGCGTGTTTTGATGTGCTTTGATGCCCAGCGGCCAAATGCTGCAGAACCGCCTGTTCTTGTCATAAGGCTGACAAGGATTCCCAGAATGACCAGGAAAACGAGTATTCCGACGTTATAGGAATCTGAAAGAGAAGCTACAATTCCGTCGTTGAATACATGTGTGATTGTGCCCTCGAATCCAAAACCGGACCACATAAGGCCTCCGGCAAGGATACCTATGAACAGAGCTGAATAGACTTCTTTTGTGACGAGTGCAAGAATAATTGCAATCAGTGGGGGAAGAAGTGACCAGATTGTTGCGTACATAGACGTCTCCTTAAAAATTTAGCCGGTTGGAACCATGTCTGTGCCATAGTCCCACCGGCAGGACGTCTATTGTCCCCGGCAAAAATATGACAGCTCTCCGCACTAGGTGCGACAGTCTGAAAGATCTTATCCTTCAGCCCGGGTACCGGTCATTACAGGTTCTTTCCGGCCCCTCGGCGTCTGTCCCTTTTACCTGACTGCTTTTCCTGATGCAACCAGGTTACTCTTAACAGACGCGCCTCCATCACGATTGTTTTCGGCTTTAATTGGACTTTACATAAAATGGAAAAATTGGTCAACATGCTTGAAGGCGCATAAATGAAAGATTAAAATCAAAGCATGTCTACAGTTCATAATAAAGCCCAAAACGGTCAAATTGCAAAAACGGTTCTTATGCCGGGAGATCCGCTTCGTGCCAAATACATAGCGGAATCATTCCTTGCAGATGTCAAACTTGTCAATGATGTACGCTGTGCCTATGCCTACACCGGAAAGTACAAAGGTCATGATGTTTCAGTCATGGCTAGCGGAATGGGTACAGGTTCTATGGGAATATACTCCTACGAACTTTTTGATCACTATGATGTTCAGAGTATCATCAGAGTAGGTTCTGCAGGTGCTCTGTCACCCAAACTCAATTTAGGAGATATTCTTGTTGCCCTGAATGCCAGCACAGACTGCGGGTTTTCAAATCAGTTTGAGATGAAAGGCATCTTCAGTCCCTGTGTATCAGAAACGCTTCTGAAAAAGTGTTTTGCAAAGGATAAAGAGGGCAAGATTCGCTTTGGCAATATTCTTA
>CADCOT010000112.1 GCA_902803145.1 uncultured Spirochaetales bacterium
ACATATTCATCAAGGTGGAACATCTCAACCTTGCTCCAATCAACATCTTCCTTTACAAGAGCATCAAACATCTCAAACTGGCTTGCGCCGGTGGACAGGACAATACGGGCTTCCCCATGATCTTTAATTGCATCACGGATTACTGAAGCAATCAAAGAGGCAGCCTTTTTTCCCATCTCAACACTGGTTTTGGAAACGCTGATATCTATGGACATATTTCCTCCATTACATCTTCAAGGCAGACGAAACATCACTGCCCTTGCGGCTGTTCATACCGTAAATAATTGCAAATACAACGATAAGCAGGATGGTTGAAAGGGCACTTGCCTGTCCCAGATTGTTTTCAAGAACCTTGTTGTAAATCTGAATAGGAACGGTTCTTGTCTTAGGACCGTACAGCAAAATTGTTGTACTCAGTTCCTGCAACAGTGTTGTAAGAGTCATTACAGAACCGGAAATAATTGCCGGCATGATCAACGGGACACTTACGCGTCTGAATGTATAGAACCAAGTTGCACCGCTTATTGTACTTGCCTCTTCAAGAGAGGGGTTAAGCTGAGTAAGGTTTGCACTTACAGAACGGTAAACGTACGGAGTTCTTCTGATCATGTAAGAGATAAGAAGAATTGCATATGTTCCTGTCATCTTGAACGCACTGTTGCCGCCAAAGGCAGACAGAAGTGCAATTGAAACAACTGTTCCGGGCAGAATGAACGGAGCCATGATTGAAAGATCCAACAAGGCTGCTCCTCTTGGCTTCTTTCTCTCTGTAATGTAGGCAAGAATTGAACCGAATACTGCGCACATGAGAGTTGCAGTAATGGAAAGGAAGAATGAGTTGAACATCTCTTTTCCGGAGTTTTTGGGAATTGATGCGTAGTTACTAAGAGTAAAGCCAACAGGAAGAAGGCCAGTCCAGTTCTTGAAGAACGACATAACAATGATTGTTACCTGGGGCAGAAGTGAGAACACAAGGATAATCAGACAGAAGATTGAGGCAAAGAGTCTTGCACCTATTCCGTCATGAAGCTTGATATCTGTATGTGTTGCAGAGATTGTTTCATACTCACGCTTTGCAACAATCTTCTTTTGTACAAACAGAACAGTTCCTGTGATTATGACGTTCAGAACTGCAATTGATGAAGCAAAGTTAATATCTCCGTCACCCTGGTATGCAAAAGAGATAAGAGTCGGAAGCACGTAATTATTTCCGCCAATGACTGCCGGAATACCGAAGTTTCCAATGGCTCTTACAAATACCAGAAGGGCAGCAGCTCCGAGTGAAGGAATGATCAGCGGCAGTGTAATTGTGCGCATGATATATCCCCTCTTTGCTCCCATGAGCATTCCTGCTTCTTCCAAGAGTGCATTTGCACCGGAGAAGGCTCCGTAGCTCATCTGGAATACAAACGGGAAGTATGTAAGGGTCATACACAAAATCATTCCGAACATTCCGTAGATACTTGGAATTGTTATTCCCAACGGACCCAAAAGCCAGTTAAGAGCAACTCTGAGAACACCCTTGTTTCCAAGAAGGATAACCCATGTGTAAGCACCTACGAATGAAGGCATGATAATAGGAAGAATTCCAAGAGAAACCAAAAGTTTCTTTCCTGGAATCTTTACTCTTGCAACACAGTAACCCATAGGAACACCGATAAGGATGCACAACAGAGTTACCGATACGCTGACAATTATTGAGTTCCCAAGACTGCGAATATACATTCTTGTGGAGAAGAACTGCCTGAATCCCTCTAAAGACCATCCTGTAAACTTGAAGTTAAAACTTGCAGGTGTCCAGAATGCTCTGACAAGGGTAATTCCCATGGGGTACAGAAGGAAGACTGCCAAAAAGATCATAGGTATTGCAAACACTATGAGTTGTGAAAAGTCTTTTTGGAAAAACTTCTTTATTTTGTTTGTCTCCGCCCCGTTTTCAGTTATGGAGTACTTTCTGCTCATATTTCTCTCCCCTTGGGTGAGAACAGAGCAACTCTGGTCTCATCAAAAGAAACGTTGACCATGTCTCCTTCGTGAATATCCTTCTGGAGACTATCCATATCTATTTCAAATGTTACAGGAGAAATTGCCTGGTTTACTTCAACCTCATATCTGATAAAGGAACCAAGATGCTGAATAATTCTGACCTTACCGGGAACGGACTTGTCAGAAACCTCTGTAGAAACCTTCAGGTGTTCAGGTCTTCCACCAATCAGAACTTCTTCACCGGATTTTACCTCTGCGTGGCAACGTGCCTTAGGAATTTCAACCTTAAGACCTGTTGTATCAATTTCTGCAACCACAGCCTTGGCAGTTGAAGAAACAACATGAGAATTAAAGAAGTTCATCTTTCCGATAAAGTTTGCAACAAAGGCATTTGTAGGCTGATTGTACAGTTCATCAGATGTTCCGATCTGCTCTACAACACCCTTTCTGAATACTGCAAGTCTGTCACCTACAGCCATGGCCTCTTCCTGGTCATGGGTAACAAAGATTGTTGTAATGTTTGTTGCCTTCTGAATTCTTCTTATCTCTGCCCTCATGTAACGTCTGAGTTTTGCATCAAGGTTTGCAAGAGGCTCATCCAGAAGCAGAACATCCGGATCATAAACAAGGGCACGTGCAATAGCAACACGCTGCTGCTGTCCGCCGGAAAGAGCTGTAGGACTTGGGTTTCTCTTAAGTTCTTCCTGAAGTCCTACAAGTTCCATAACCTCTGTAACCTTCTTTGTTACTATGTCGTTAGGAACCTTTCTGACTCTGAGACCGTAAGCAACATTCTCAAAGATGGTCATATGCGGATAGAGAGCAAAACTCTGGAAAACCATACCGATATTTCTCTTGTACGGGGGAATTGTTGAGATATCAACATCTCCGTAGTACATCTTACCGGATGAAATTTTCTCAAGTCCTGCAGTTGATCTGAGAAGTGTTGTTTTTCCGCAGCCTGACGGGCCAAGAAGACAGAAAAGCTCGCCTTCATTTATAGAAAAAGACACATTCTTCAGTGCATGAACCGCATTTTTAGTACCTTCTGCGTAAATCTTGTTTACATTCTCATATCTTACAGTCTTACTCATGGGAAACTAAGTCTCCTTTGTGTTTAGTTGTCAGCGTTTTGTTTGAAAAAGTATGGGCTGCCGCCCGGCAGCCCATACTGTGTAAGCGTTAATTAAAGAAGTCCGTTGAATTCTGCCTGCAGAGACTTCTTGAGTTTTGAAGCTTCAGCATCATCATACGGGAAGAACTTCAGATCCTTGAGTCCGGGGAGACCTGCGGGGCCGCCAACATCCGGATGTGTTGATCTTCTGGACATAGAAAGGATAACTTCTGCACCTTCCTTGCTTGTGATGAAGTCCATGAACAGCTTTGCAGCTTCCTGGTTCTTTCCGTTTACACAGATTCCGCAACCTTCAATTCTGCGTCCTGTACCTTCTTTAGGATACAGATATGTAACAGGAGAACCCTTAGCCATTGCCTGACCTACGTTCTTTTCACCTGTGATTGTGATTGCATACTCACCTCTTTCAACTCCGGCAGGACCTGATGTTGAGTCGGGAAGATATACAGCCTTATTTGCAACAATGTCTTTAACCAGGTTCAGGTTGTCACCGGAGAGCTTGTACATCATGTAAAGCTGAGCATAGCCGCTTCCTGTTGAGGGGCTGCCAAGAACAATAAGTCCCTTGTACTTGGGATGTGAAAGGTCAAACCATGACGTAGGAATCATGTCGCCCTTGAGCATGTCTGTGTTGTACATGAAAACCTGCAGAGGCATTGATGTTGCATAGTACTTGTAGTCATGCTCTTTCAGCTCTGCTGTGTACTTTTTGTCGTTGGCTGTCTTGTAAGAAACAAGGTGGTCAAGCATTGCATCAAGGTTTTCTTTTCCAATAAGTGTTACAACATCAGCTTCCTCACCCTGAAGAACTCTTGTTGTAATGTTTGCGGACTTATCCTGAACCTGTGTAACCTTGATATTAGGATACTTTGCTGTGAAAGCATCAATCATCTTCTGGCCTTCAGCATCAGAACCGCCGTTGTAAATTACCAGTTCCATGGGGCCTGTAGACTTCTGCTCTTTCTTGCAGCCTACAAGTACTGCTGTAAGGACAAGTAGCAGAACAAGAAATACTGCCAAACTTCTTTTCATTATTGAATCCTCCTTAGGATTTTTTTTCTTATATTTTAATACTAACACGTTACGCGTGTAATACAACAAAAATCGGTAAAAATTTACGAAAACGAAAGTTAATCTTTTGATTTTGAAAACAAATCTGTCAAAACCTCCACACTGTCATAGGGATTATCCACAACCTCGCTGATCATATTCACGTTATGTTTTTTTGCGCAGTCAACTATTATTCCAAGGTCTTTATTATAAAGAGCCGGTCCCTCATGCGAGTCCGTATAAAGACCCTTACGCGAGGGATTTGAGTGCATGTGCATAGTCTCTACCCCACCGCTCTCAATTACCGAACATATGGCCTTTGTAAGATCAAAATCAAAAACTGCAGCACAAACCTGCATATGCCCAATATCAAGGCACATCTTAAGTCCCTTTTGGACAAGTTTTTTCATTTCTTCAGGCATGAAAAGAAGATAACCGGGTCTTGGAGGCAGGTTCTCAAGACAAAGATTTACGCCCATCTCAGATAACGCCTTAGTCAGAACAAGGGCATTTTCAACCATGGTCTCAAAGCATTTCACATACCTTGGGCTGGACAGATATTCCTTTGTACAGAACTTGGGAAACCCCGGAAGAGCATACTGTTCAAGACCACAATTCTGCACCTGCTCCATCCTCTTTTCACCGTCGGTCCACACAAGGCCCTCTATGGCATAGCCCGGATGAAGCACTATGTTTTTTGCGCCCAAGGAAGCTGCATAGCGCCCGTCAGTCAGGATTTCGCGCTGTGACCACTCCCAGGCATTTGCGCAGCCAAGATTAGGGAAATACTCACGGCGCGGGGTCAGTGAGTGCACTGAGGCAATGCGTCCGGCTATCAGCGTCAGAGCCCTGCCGATATACTCAGGAGTGCTGTAGTACGAAAGCTCAAACACGCACTCTGGGAAGTCTGTGGCAATTATCTTCAGTTCCTCAATGGTTTTAACGCCGACAAGTGAAAGTCCTATGCTCATTTTTATGCCTCTGAAGCAACAAGAACTTCAACGCCCCGGTTGGTCAGTCTGTTCCTGAGCGAGGGCTCAATGGAATCTGTAACAAAGACATCTATATCATCCCAAATTGAAAGGGATGAGAAGGCTTTTTTGCCGTACTTTGAAGAATCTGCAAGAAAGACAACCTTGTCGGCAACCTTCATCATCTCCTTCTTGATTTCACCTTCGACCAGGTTTGTGCAGTAGATACAGTCATTTGTGTATCCGCTGGAACCCAAGAACATAATGTCTGCATGAATTTGGGATACTGCAAGGTTGCTCATAGGTCCTATGAAGCCCATTGAGAAACGCCTGAGAGAACCTCCGAGCATGATAACTTCAATGCTGGGATCCTGCTTGGCAACTTCTACGGCAAGGAGCGAGTTTGTAACCATGGTTATGTCTTTTTCAGACAAATAACCGACCAAGTTAACTGTAGTAGATCCGCTGTCAATTATCACAGTCTGGCCGTTTTCAATGAGTGAAGAAGCGGCCTTTGCAATGAGTCTTTTCTCTGTTGCAAACTCTTTTAAAGTATCGGTAATTACTCTTACGTTTGCGTTGTGCTCAGGAATCATGGCTCCGCCGTGAGTTCTGAACAAAAGACCTCGCTGCTCAAGTTCTGTCAAATCAGAGCGAATTGTTACCTTTGAAACACCAAGCTGGCGTGAAAACTCGTCCACAGTCACATAGTCTGCGTTGGAGAGAATTCTGATTATTTCATCCTTTCGTTCGTTAATCCTCATTTCCAAACCTTGCAAAACCTGCGTCTACATATTCAGACACAATCTTGCGAACTTCGTTGTTAAGACGTTCACACTCTTCCTTGCTGTTTGAAACAACTTCCCAGCGAGCCATTGCATCTTCACTGCGAGAGATTCTCTGAGCAACCTGGCCCCAGACTTTTCCTTCAAGATTGGTATCCTTGGTAAACTTTTCAGGAAGATTGAAACGCATAAGTGTTGCATCCAAATCAGAGCCGTCTTCCATTCTGTCTATTACAATTGCTCCCAGCTCACGCATTCTCTTCTCAACTTTTGCAAGAATTTCCGGCATCTTCTCAGGGGCAGCTTCACACAAAATTGGCCACTCACGTACTCTGAATATTGAGTTCTGAATCTGTCTTGCCCTCTTGTAGGCCTGGGGGTTGGCCATATAACTGCGTGCTGTAACAAGGGAGAAGAACAGGGTTGATTCTACTGCCGCATAGCCCTTCTCCGGATGCTTATCATCATAAGGAAGATTTATATAGTAGTGAGCACTTTCCTCTTCAGAGGCAAAGAAGCCCTTATCGCAGTTGTCTCTGAGTTTAGCCTTGATAAAGGAGTGACCGTTTCTGATTATATGAACATTAACATCATGCTTTGCAATTTCACACAAAGACACGGGAATAGCCTTTACGTCTGCATAGAAATCACGTTTCTTGCCGTCATAGATAGGCAGAAGGTTCTCTATGATAATGCTCATGTTCAGGCCGGGAACAATCTGCTGACCGTCTGAATCCATGAAGTCCATTCTGTCTCCGTCTCCGTCAAAGCAGAAACCGATGTCAAAGTTTCCCTTCTTCATTGCCTCTCTGGCAGGAGCTACTGAGCTTTCAATAATGGGATTCGGGTCACCTCCGGGAAAGAAACCGTTGGGAACTACATCTCTAACTTCTACATCTGCACCGGCCTTCTGGAATGCAAGAGCCTGCTCAACACCGGCAGAGCCGTTCAGGAACTCAAGCATGACCTTAAGACCTTTGAGAGAGCCTTCCTTTACACCGGCAAGCCTCATTGAATAGTTTACGTAGTTTTCAAGTTCGTTGATTACTATGCACTTTGCAATCATCTTGTCCGATTCAACTCTGCAGTTGTCTTTGTAGTACTGCATTATCTTTCGGATTCCGCCTTCAGGACCGTAGTCCATTGCAATCGGGAAAAGTCCCTTTGAAACAAGTTTGATACCTACATACTCTCCGGGATTGTGGGATGCAGTAAGCATAAGACCTGCACTTTCTTTGTACTGCATGCAGGTAAAATAGAACTGACAAGTTGAAATAGGAAGAGGATTCAGGTAAACATCAATACCTGCTTTTCTCATGACAGCTGTCATATCTTGGGCAATTTGCGGGACATACAGCCTTGCATCACGGCAAATAACAACAGATTTAACCTTCAGAACATCTCTGTAGTACAAAGCAACTGCGTTGCAAAGCCTGATTCTGAGTTCATCTGTAAGATTGTGATTCTTTGTCCTAATGTCATAGGACTTGAACATGCCAAGATTGAGATCTTCCATGTGGACGCTCCTTTGTCT
>CADCOT010000113.1 GCA_902803145.1 uncultured Spirochaetales bacterium
ATTTCAAAGAAAACGGTCAAAATTGCCGCTCAGAACATTGCTTTTGCACTGGGAATCAAGATTCTGTGCATGGTTTTGGGAGCCTTTGGAATTGCAGGCATGGGACTTGCAGTATTTGCAGATACCGGAGTTGCCCTTTTGTGCGTTCTGAATAGCCTCAGAGCACTGAGAATTAAAGCGTGACGTGTTGCTAATTTATATTATTTTCTGTTAATCTTTCTCCGTTATGCAGAAAGAATATAGTACTGAAAATATACGAAATATCGGCATCATGGCACACATTGATGCCGGTAAGACAACAACAACCGAAAGAATCCTCTACTACACCGGAAAAAGCCACAAGATCGGAGAGGTTGACAACGGTGAGGCCACCATGGACTGGATGGACCAGGAGCAGGACCGCGGAATCACAATTACCAGCGCTGCAACTACAGTCTTTTGGAAGGAAAAGCAGATTAACATAATCGACACTCCGGGCCACGTAGACTTTACCGCTGAGGTTGAGCGCTCACTTAGAGTTCTTGACGGTGCTGTAGGCGTTTTCTGTGCTGTAAGTTGGGTAGAGCCCCAGAGTGAAACTGTCTGGCGCCAAGCCAACACCTACCACGTTCCCCGCATTGCCTTTATCAACAAGATGGATCGCATGGGTGCAGACTTCTACGGCGCAGTTGAGGATATTCGCGAAAAGCTTAGTGAGAACCCCGTTCCCCTCTTTATTCCGGTTGGCTCTGAGAGCTCCTTCAGCGGCGTGATAGACCTTATCAAGATGCAAATGGTCACTTTTGATCCTGAAACTGAAGGCTACAAGTACTCCTACTCCGACATCCCTGCCGATATGCTTGAGCTTGCCAATCAATGGCGTGAAAAGCTTATAGACAGCGTTTCTGCTTTCAGCGATGAAATTACAGATCTCTACTTCTCCGGAGAAGATATTCCGGCAGATATGATTATCAAAACACTGCACAAGTGCGTTTTGGACAGAACACTGCTTCCTGTTTTCTGTGGTTCAAGCCTTAAGAACATAGGTGTTCAGTGCCTTCTTGACGGAATTGTAGACCTTCTTCCCTGCCCTGATGAAATTCCCCCTGCAACAGGAATCTCAGTTAAGAAAGAGGAAAGCGTCAGCATTCCCAACGACCCCAAAGGACCACCTCTTGCCCTTGTTTTCAAACTTCAGTTTGACAGAGAAGCAGGACCTTTGGCCTTTGCACGTGTTTACAGCGGAGTTTTCCGCACAAGAACAGCAGTTCTTAACATTTCCAGAAAGAAGCGTGAAAGAATCAACAGAATTCTCAGAATGCACGCAAACCGCACAGAAGAAACAGAAGAGCTCAAGTGCGGAGACATTGGTGTCTTTGTTGGTTTCAAAGAAGCCCGCACCGGAGACACCATCGGCTCCGAAGGAAGCCAAATTCTGCTTGAAAAGATAGTCTTCCCTGTTCCTGTAATTTCAATTGCAATTGAGCCTGATTCAACAAGCGAACAGGACAAGCTTAAGAAGACCCTTGAGATTCTGTCCATGGAAGATCCCACCTTCACCTGGAAGGAAAACGAAGAAACCGGACAGACAGTTATCAGCGGAATGGGAGAACTGCATCTGGATGTTCTTCTTACAAGAATTCAGAAAGACTTCAAGGTAAACTGCCGTGCAGGAAAGCCGCAAGTTACCTACCGCGAAAGCGTCACCTCTTCTGCAGAGCATACTCAGAACTTCAGCAAAATCCTTGCAGGAAAAGAAAATGCTGCTTCTGTTACTCTTAGAATCAGCAGACTTGAAGAGCACGGACCTTGCATCTATGAAAACCATGTTTCTGCAAAGGTCATGCCCCAGCAGTTCTTTGATGCAATTCAGCGCGGTGTTGAGAACTCGTTCCACAGCGGCATAAAGTTCGGCTATGAGTGTACGGATTTGAAGGTAGAACTGCTTGATGTTCAGTACAACGAACTGACTGCAACCGAATATGCATATGAAGCCTGTACGGCAATGTGCTTTGACCAGGCAGCCCAGGCTGCAGGTCCTGTAATGATGGAACCCATCATGGCAGTAACCTTGGTTGTACCCAACCAGAACGTGGGAGATACAATCTCAAGCCTTACAGCAAGAGGCGGTCTTGTACAGAGCATGGAAAGCAAGCCCAACGCAGATCATATCTACGCTTTGGCACCGCTTGCAAAGCTATTCGGATACTCCACTGCCCTGCGTTCTTCAACCCAAGGAAGAGGAACTTTCAGTATGGAATTTTCTCATTACGCTAATGTTTGACATATGTATTTTTTACCCTTATTATTCTTAAGGATTGGATTATAAATTAGGAGGGAACAATGGCCTTATCCATCAAAGATATCAGAAACGTTGCAATTGCCGGACATAACGGCACAGGTAAGACATCTCTTTTTGAGCAGATGCTTTTTTACGCCGGACAGATTGGCAGAGCCGAAACTATCGATTCCGGAAAGACAACCAGTGACTACACTGAAGAGGAAATTGCACGTAAGATTTCAGTTCACACTGCTCTTGCCAGTTTCAGCTGGAAGGGAAAGTCACTGAACTTCCTTGATACCCCGGGTACAGCAGACTTCATCGGTGAAGTTATCTGTGCATTCAGAAGCTGTGAAAGCGCACTCATGGTTGTAGACGCAAGAGACGGTGCCCAGATTGAGACAATCAAGCTGTGGAGAAACCTCAACCAGAGAAAAAAGCCCCGTGCAGTATTTTTGAACAAGCCCGAGCGTGAGCGTGTAGATTTTGATGCTACATTTGCACACCTTAAGGAAGAGTTCAAGGTTTCATTTGTTCCTGTAACAGTTCCTATGGGAAACGGCCCCGACTTCAAGGGTGTTATTGACCTGATTGAAAACAAGGCCTACTTCTTCACTGCCGGTCAGAAAGAAAAAGAAGGTGCAATTCCTGCAGAGTATGCATCAGAAGTTGAGACTTACAGAGAGTCCTTGATGGAAGCAGCAGCAGAAGGCGCTGATGACCTTATGGACAAGTACCTTGAGACAATGGAACTCACACCCGAAGAAATTCATCGCGGTGTCTGTGAAGGTCTTAAGAACAACGTTGTAGTTCCTGTTTTCTGCGGTAGCGCAGCTCTCGGTTCAGGTATCACAAGTCTTCTGGACTTTGTTGCTGAGAACTTCCCCTCACCCGAAGGTGCAGAAGAGCTTATTATTAACGAAGACGGTTCAGAGGCAAAACTCCCCATTACAGCAGGAGGAGCTGCATCTGCTTACTGTATCAAGACAACAATTGACCAGTTCTCCGGAAAGCTTTCATTCATCAAGGTTGTTACCGGTACTGTATCAGCTGACACAGACCTTACTAACCCCGCAGTCGGCAAGAAAGAGAAGCCGGGCAAGGTTTACAAGGCAATCGGAAAGAAGCTTGTTGAGACTGACAGCCTTACCGCAGGCGAAATCGGTATCATCACAAAGAGCAACATTGCAAGCACAAACTGTTCACTTCTCGGTTCAGCAGACCAGAAGTTCACATTCAAGCCGCTTGCTCTGCCCAGCCCTATTTACTCTCTTGCAATCTCAGCAGCAGACAAGAAGTCAGAAGACAAGATGAACGATGCTCTGCATAAGATTACTGAAGAAGACCTGACATTCCAGGTTGCCTTCAATGAAGAAACAAAGCAGACAACAGTTTCAGGCATGGGTGAACTCCACATTAACATGACACTGGACAAGATCAAAGAGAAGCAGAAGATTGCTATCAATACAAAGCTTCCCCGCGTTGCTTATCGTGAAACAATCACAAAGAAGTCCGGAATTGTTGAATACGCTCATAAGAAGCAGTCAGGCGGACACGGCCAGTACGGTAAGGTTCTCATTGAGATTGCTCCTACAGAAAGAGGTCAGTATTACACATTTGAGAACATTGTTAAGGGTGGTTCAGTTTCTAAGGGTTATGTCCCCGGAATTGAAAAGGGACTTCATGACCAGATGGAAGAAGGCTTCCTTGCAGGTTACCCCATGGTTGACATTGGCGTAACACTGGTTGATGGTAAGGAGCACCCGGTAGACTCTTCAGAAATGGCATTCCGTCTTGCAGCCAAGGGCGCAATGAAGCTTGCTATTGAAAAGGCCGGCCCTGTTCTTCTTGAACCGTTTGCAAAACTGTCAGTCTACGTTGACAACAGCAACCTTGGAGACATCCTTTCTGACCTCTCCTCAAAGCGCGGTAGAGTTCTCGGACAGGAAGACCTTGGCGGTAACATGGTTCAGGTTAATGCAGAAGTTCCTCAGGCAGAGATGCTCAACTATGCAATCGACCTCAAGTCCATGACATCCGGTACAGGTTCATTTGACCTTGAGTTTGATCACTATGAGACACTCCAGGGCAAGCTTGCTGACGATGTTATCAAGGCAGCTAAGGCTGCAGCTGAAGAAGAAGCCAACGCTTAATAATTCTTCACAATAAATACAATTATAAAATATTTGGGGATGTAAAAAAATTTTTTACATCCCTTTTCTTTTTGCCTTGATGCAAGGCGGGTTTCAACGCTCAGTTACTGTATTAAAGAACATAATCAGAGAACCGATAATACCGGCAGCAACAGCAACAATAAGCATGAAATCTACAGAGAATCTGTCAATCAGATAGCCACCGGTAACGGAGCTGATAATTGAGCCGATAGTAAAGGTCATTGAGAAGAAGCCCTGCCCTTTTATCTTGTCGTTTTCATTCATAAGTTCGTTGATATAGTAGACTGAAGAAACAGCAAGGAGACCCCAGCCAAACGGTTGTATTATCTGAACAGCATAAAAGGCCGGAATAGAATTGACCAGTAGTGTCATCAGAGACTTGAGCATAAAGAAGAAACCTGAAATTTTAAACCAGAACTTACAGGGTCTTATCTTGAGCAAGTACGGGAATGAAACCATTGCCATCATCTCAAGAAAAGCAGCTAAAGCCGTAGCAATTCCCATATGGCGACTGTCTCCGCCCTTAGTCAGAATAATCTGAAAGACATAGGTGTTTATATACATATGACAGGCATAGATCATGGATGCGCCAATAAGAAGAACAGTAAACCCTTTGTACCGTCTGAGAAAAGCAATTATGCTTTCCTTGTTATCTGACTTACTGACAACAGATGAAGAACGGACAGTATCGTTATAAACAAAGGTTACAATGCAAAAGAAAACACAGGCTATAAGTGTGGCAATGGGAACTGAACGGGCACTGTGACTGGCAGCAAAGCTTCCCAGAGTGAATGACATAACAGAATATCCGATTGAACCGGCACTCCTGGCCAAACCGAAGTTAATCTTAACCCCAGCATTAATACTTTCAGTAGCAAGAGCGTTTACAAAAGGCATTGAAACCTGGGTAAGAATGACTGCCAAACACAGAAGCACAGCATTAATAGCAGCACCGTTGTGAAATAGTATGGCCATAAGCAGACCGCAAATGCCCAGAAGGGAAAGCATTACAATCAGAATCTTTTTTGGAGTGATTGAATGATTTCTGTCAGCCATAGAAGAAATTACAGGAGTAATTAATACTGATGCACCCATGCCAAGTGCAATGGTCAAACCGATCAGGGTATTGGAAAGACCGCAGGCTGTGAGATACACACTTGCAAAGTTAATAATTGAACAGAAAGCAAGATAATAAGAAAACTGAATAAAACAATAAATAACTGTACTCATAATTCTACCTTTTCAACCCACACTTCTCTGATTACTCTATCCGCATCAAGACCCTTTTTCTCAAAGCCTGTGGATGGTCTCCATGACACCTTATCGGCAAAGCCATTGTAAGGGTTAGACAGACCGGGAATGCCTGCAAATACATCCACCATCTGCTGGGCATACTCTTCCCAGTCTGTTGCACAGTAGATATAGCCTCCGGGAACAAGCTTTGAAGCAAGAACTGTGGCAAACTCATTGTTGATAAGACGGCGTCTGTTGTGGCGCTTTTTTGGCCAGGGATCGGGGAAGAAGATGTGAAAGCCCTGAACACTTGAATCCGGGATCATACTTGAAAGAACATCGTGAGCATCAAAGCGCATAATCTTAAGATTCTTTACACCTGATGCAGCAATGTTTGACAAAAGCTTTGTAAAGCCGTACAAAAACACCTCAATTGCAAGGTAGTTGATATCGGGGTTGTCCTTTGCAATCTGAAGTGTTGCTTCACCCATTCCAAAACCAATTTCTATAACAACAGGGTTTGAGTTTCCGAAGATCTGTTCAAAGGAAACATAACCGTCGTTGAAGAAAACAGCATAGTCATTCAGGTGCTCTTCAACTGCCTTAATCTGATAGTCTTTAAGTTTCTGACCTCTAAGTACAAAACTATTAATTCCTCTGAATGAACCCAGAGGACGTTTTTCTACACGAGATAGAGCCGGATATTTTTCAAGTAGTTCCTGTTCTGTCATGGAATTAACCTCTCAAGTTTTTCAAGAACAAACAGAGCCTTATCCCTGAGACTTATGGCTTGTGTTTTCATCTTGAGAATATTTGGTTTATGGGGATCCAGTGTTACTGAACCGCCTGATGTTCTGATAAGTTCCAGAAGTTTTTCAATTGATACTCCTGCAACATGTGAGAACTCAGCAACAACACTGCCGTTGCGTTCCTTAAGGTGGTAGATCTCAAGCTTGCGACAGACAATACGTAGCTGACATATATAAAGAAGATTGGAAACCTCTTCCGGAACAGGCCCAAAGCGGTCCTCAAGTTCTGCAGTAAGGGTTTCTAGGGCCTCTGTTGTAACAGTGGATGCAACCTTCTTGTAAACTTCAAGTTTTGTTGAAGGATTACTGATATAAGAATCCGGAATGTAGCCGCTGTAGTCCAGTTCCAAAAAGACTTCCTTGTCATCTTCTGACTGCTCGTTGCGCAGTTTTGCAATTGCCTCGTCAAGAAGACGGATGTACATATCAAGACCTACAGAGCTCATAAAGCCGCTCTGCTCTCGGCCAAGAAGGTTTCCAGCTCCGCGCAGTTCCATGTCTTTCATTGCAATCTTAAATCCGCTTCCAAGGTCAGTGTAGTTACTGATAATCTGAAGTCTCTTAACGGCCATCTCGTTCATTACATGGTCCGAAGGATAGAAGAGGTAGGCAAAGGCCTCCTTGTCACTGCGTCCTACTCTGCCTTTAAGCTGATAGAGCTGAGAAACACCGTATCTGTCTGCACGGTCAATAATTATTGTATTTACATTAGGAATATCTATTCCGTTTTCAATTATAGTTGTTGAAACCAGAACCTGAATTCCTTCATAGACAAAACATCTCATTGTTTCTTCAAGGTCCTCAGGCTTCATCTGACCGTTTGCAGTATCAACCATTGCCTCCGGAATGCGGGAGCGAATCATGTTTGCAACATCTTCCAAAGTATCTATGCGGTTGTGCAGATAGAAAACCTGGCCTCCGCGGGATAGTTCAAATCTAATTGCCTTTTCTACAGTATCAAGGTCAAAACGGTCAATTACTGTACGAATGGGCTTACGGTCAATAGGCGGTGTTGTCAGAAGGCTCATGTCTCTGATCTTTAACAAAGACATGTAAAGCGTTCTGGGAATAGGAGTTGCAGAAAGAGAAAGACAATCTACATTTGCCTTCATCTCTTTAATTCTTTCCTTGTCTTTAACTCCGAAGCGCTGCTCTTCATCTACAACAAGAAGTCCAAGGTTTTTAAAGGACACATCCTTTTGGATTATCCTGTGAGTTCCGAAAAGAACATCCACATTACCCTCTCCAAGGTCCTTAAGAACTTTCTTCTGAACCTTTGGAGAAACCATTCGGCTTAAGAGAGCACACTTTAAAGGAAACTCGTGAAGGCGGTTTTTAAAGTTATCGTAGTGCTGCTGGGCAAGAATTGTGGTCGGTGCTAAAAAGGCAACCTGCTTTCCGCTCATAACAGCCTTGAAGGCTGCACGGAAGGCAATTTCTGTCTTACCGTAACCTACATCTCCGCAGACAAGGCGGTCCATGACAACGGGACTTTCCATGTCATCCTTGACGTCCTGGATACAGGAAAGCTGGTCCTCGGTCTCGTCAAATTCAAATTCAGCCTCAAATTTGAGCTGCCAGTCATTGTCACGTGCAAACGGAAAGCCCTTTGAGTTACGACGCCGAGCGTACAGTTCAATAAGGTTTTCTGCAAGTTTTTCTGCACTCTTTCTGGCCTTGGCCTTCTTGTTTTCCCAGCCGCTTGAACCAAGCTTATCAAGTTTGGGAGCCTCTCCTGCGCTGCCAATGTAGCGCTGGATAAGGTTGGCCTGCTCAATGGGAACGTAGAGATTCTCCTTGTCTGCAAACTGGATTTTTATGTAATCGCGCTCACGGACACGGTCAATCTTAAGAAAAACACCTATGCCGTAGTTTACATGGACAACAAAGTCTCCGGGATTGAGCTCTACAAAACTGTCAATTGCAGAGCTCTGCGAGTGCTGAAGCGTCTTAACAACCTGCTTTCTTCTGCCTAAAAGTTCTGACTCTGTCATTGCAATGTAGCGCAGAGTTGGCAGAGAAAAGCCCTCAGAGAGCTTTGAAACGTGGAATTTCACAGTAGAAAAACTGCTGAGCATCTGAGAAAGACGGTTCTTCTGAATCTCTGTAGAAACAAAGATGTTGATATCCCACTCGTCGTTTTCAAGGCCATGAAGCTCTTCTTTCAGAAAGGTAAAGTTTCCAAAGTAGGACCTTGGCCCCTCAATTCTGAACTTAAAAGCCCCGCCGTGCTGGCCTGAAATATCACAGATAACCATGGATCTGACAGTTTTTTCGTAGAAAGAAGTAAAGTCAAACAGCATGTCCATGGGGTGAACAGCGTTTTTGTCCTCCCTGTAGGCCTGGCGGTACATGGCCTTGGCTTCAAGCTGCAAACTTGAGTAGGAGCTTTCCAGCCTCCTGTCACCAAGGAAGATAAAGTAGTCATCCTCTCTCAGATAACCGGCAATAGCACCGCGCTCAACAGACAGGTCCTCCCCGCTCATAATCTGAATATCAACGTGGGAAACCTGCTTCAGAACGCGCTGGCTCAGAGGTTCATACAGGCAAATCTTTTCAATTTTGTCCCAGTCCAGAAAGATTCTGACAGGCTGGGCCGCCCCATAGGGAAAGATATCTATGACCTCTCCGCGGATTGTAAACTCACCGGGCATTGAGGTACTGTCGGTGCGGAAATAATTGCCCTCGCCCAGTGCAGAGGCAATGCTCATGGTGTCAACGCTCTGGCCGCATTTGAAGCTCAGAGTCCTGCTTTCAATTGTGCTCACAGGGGGCAACGGCAGGCAGAAAGATCTTATGCTGGAAATAATTACGGCCGAAGATGCGGCCGATATATTCCCCAAGGCCCTCAGTTGTTCATATTCTTTTTCACTTCCCTGCCAGGGACTGTACAGAACCCTTCCCGAGGACGGAAGCTGATAAGTTGGAAGACCTGAGTCAAACTGACCTGAGTTGGAGTAGATATTGTTGGCAGTATCGTCCGTAGGACAGACAATCCAAACCCTCTTGGAAAGCTCTTGAGCAAACAAACGGGCACACTGAAAAAGCGGAAAACCATCAAGACCCTCCGCATAGATTCTGTTGTTTGCCTCCTTAGCAAATGACTTGTAAGCATCAGTGCCTTTGAGGTAAAGTTCCAATGTCTGCACGGCAGAAAATGTAGCAGAGATAGACAAGGAGTTCAAGGTATGGAACAGAAGCTGTTTGATGCATTGGTAGAAGAAGTAAAAAGTTGCGCAGCATTTGCATGCACAAATCAGACAAAGATTCATCTGTCTTACAAGCACGACGGTTCAGTTCTCACCGAAAGTGACCTTGCTGTCTCTGAACGTCTGACAAACTTTTTCAAAAAGAACGCACCGGATTGCAACGTTGTTTCAGAAGAAAGCCCCACTGAAAATTTCAGAGACGGCGCTCCGTACACCTTTGTAATTGACCCCATTGACGGAACGGACTCCTACAGCCAGGGCATAGACACCTGGTGTGTTTCAGTCGGAATTCTTGATAAAGACCTCAAACCGGTAGGAGCAGTAATCTGTGCACCCAGATTCGGACTTGCATCAGAAGGCATCCTTGTTACCACCTGCCCGGGAAGTAACAATGTCTTTGTTAACGGACGCAAGGCAGTACCTTACAAACACAACACACCGCCCAAGCAGATGGCCCTTGGCTCAGACACTCTTAAACAGGTAGATATCAGTCGCTACAAGGGAAAGCTTCGCTCATACGGAAGCAGCATACTTCACCTGCTCAGCCCTGTTTTATTCTTCAACATTGACGCAACACTTGATCCGCTTTGCTTCCCCTGGGATATTGCATCTTCCCATGCAGTAGTTCTAAAGATGGGACTTAAATTCATATATGCAAGCGGAGAAGACGTTCATTACACCAAAGAAATACTTACCAAAAAAACTATGATGAAGATGTCTATGTTCTGCGGAAGCGAAGAATGCGTGAAGTGGATGCAGGAAAACTTAATTCCATATAGTGTCAAATAAATTTTATTTAAAAGAATTATTTATTCACTAGACACTACAGGTGTGATTGTGCAACAATAATACCCAAGGGAGAGAACTATGAGGTGTCCGGCCTGCGGGTCCATTGAAGACAAAGTACTTGAAACAAGAACCACAGCTAACGGAACTGCAATGCGCAGAAGACGTGAGTGCCTTAACTGCGGCTTCAGATTCACAAGTTACGAGCGCATTGAAGACAAGCCCATTACCGTTATCAAGAAGAACGGAGACATCCAGCCCTTTGATATTTCAAAGATTGAACGTTCTCTTCGTGTCTGTACAGACAAGAGAAACATTACCCAGGAACAGATAGACAACCTTGTTCAGGATATTGAAGAGTCAATCCGCATCCAGAGCGGTGCAAAACATGAGATTTCATCCACTGCAATCGGTGAAGAAATTCTCAGACACCTCTACAAAATTGACAGCGTTGCCTATGTAAGATTTGCCTCTGTGTACAGACAGTTCAACAACCTGGAGCAGTTTATCCAGGAAATTGAGAACCTTGCAAAACAGGCAAAGTAAATAATCCTATTTCAGATACTCTATTGCCCTATTCAGATGCTCAGGCTTGAGAATTTCATTTCCTGCATCAAGACAGAAGTTGTCACTCATACCTGCTATGTAGTCAAAAACAAGACGGTCAATGTTACCGTCGTGCTCCAGATATGACTCTTCCTTGTCTGTGTAGTAGTCGTAGAAGGCAGTAGCAAGCATGTTGCCCTCTGCCTCATACTTCTTCTCTTCATGGCCGCACTTTTCCAACAGACCTGTCAGATAGTCATAGATAAGGCGAATCAGGCGCTTAAAGTACTGCTCATAGCCGTTTAATGCATCTGAACGGTAGATATTCTTGTAGTTGAAGTCCATAAGAGCTTTGACAGCCTCAAAGACCTCTTCACTGTAACCAATTGCTCCCTCAGTTTCTGAGTTGGTGATAATGTCCAGAACAAGGGCATTGATAATGTCTGAGTTTGTTGTTCCAAGGACATCCTTAACAAGATCCGGAAGTTGCTCTGTCTTGATAATTCCAAGGCGGCATGCATCTTCAAAATCACGGCCCATGTAGGCAATCTGGTCAGAAACACGCACTACACAACCCTCCCAGGTGGAAGGAAGAATGCCGTTGCGGGTCTTAATCTTGTCAAAATCTTTGATTTTAAAATCAGGACTTACAGTACGGGTAACAGTTTCTCCGCAGTGGCTGACAATTCCGTCACGTACTGCAAGGGTAAGATTCAACGGAGAAAGAAAGTCTACAACTCTGAGAGAGTTAACCTCATGCTCAAACTTTCCAAGTCCCTTCTCCACCATCATGGAACTGATAATTCTTTCACCTATGTGTCCGAAGGGAGTGTGACCTAAGTCATGGCCCATTCCTATTGCCCATGCAAGTTCATCATCAAGGCCCATTGCACGGCAAATTGACGTTGCAATTGACGCTACGTGCAAAACGTGTTCCATTCTTGTACAGATATGGTCATTGCTTGGGGCAAAGAAAACCTGGGTTTTATGCTTAAGGCGTCTGAAAGGAAGACTGTGGATAATTGCCGTTGTATCGCGGTAATAAGGTGAACGGATATCCATAGCTCTTGGAATCTTTCTGCTCTTCAGAATTGAGTCTTCAATCTTGTTCATCATACTATCTCTATGTTATCATATAATTTAATGTATACACAGTATATTTTCTGTTTTGCCAGTCTCACACTTTGTTTTATTTCACTGTTAATGTGCATCAGATTTCTGTTTGCAAAGCCTTCCTACATTTGGATCGGCTCTGTTTTCATGAGTCTTGGTCTGGCATTTTTAAATCTTATGCTTTTGTTGGCAATTGCCACCCCAACAACAACGGCCCAGGTTTCAGCCTACGCCTTCCAGCTTTCATGGATGGCCCTGATTCCTACGGCAATCTGGCTGTTCTGCCTTACGTTGTTTCATCTGCGCACAAACCGCATCTTCCGCAAGGAAAAAGAGAAAAAACAGGAAGAGTTTGAAAAGCATTACGTTGAGCACTACACAAAAGCTGCAAAAGTTGAAAAGAAAGAAGGTCAGGTACGCACAAGACATCTTCCTGCAGCTGACCTCTCAGATGAGAATCTATGAGTGACAAACCCCTGATTATTCAAAGTGACAGAAGTCTCCTTTTAGATGTCCATGCACCGGATGCAAATACATGTCGTAACGACATTATTCCTTTTTCTGAACTAGTAAAGGCACCTGAACACCTTCACACCTATATGATCAGTCCCCTTTCTCTTTGGAATGCATTAAGTGCAGGCATAAAGGGAGACCGTATTTTAGAGATCCTTGAAAAGTGGTCCCGCTATGATTTTCCCACTTCAGTGAGAAGTTTCATAATTGAAACCTGCTCACGATACGGAAGTATCTGTCTTGTAAACAACGACGGTGACACCTACGCCTTAAAGTGTAAGGACAATACTACTTTCAGAGTTCTGCTTCTTGCCAGAAGCCTTAGAGAAATGTTGCTTCCCTCTGTAAATGACAACACCTTCCTAATCAGAAAGTTCAACAGAGGAAACGTCAAACTTGCTCTTATCAAACTGGGCTACCCTGTAGATGACCGCATACCCTTGGTAAAAGGCGACCCGGTGAGCATTAACCTCAAGGCAGAACTTAGAGACTACCAGAGACTTGCTGTAAACTCAGTTTACGGAAACGGAGGTCCCGGAACCGGCTACGGAACTGTTGTCATGCCCTGCGGAAGCGGAAAGACAGTTACCGGAATTGCCCTTATGGAAAGGCTTCAAACCCGCACCCTTATTCTCTGCCCCAACGTAATTGCAGTGCGTCAGTGGATTAGAGAGCTCAGCGAAAAGAGCGATATTGATATTAGCCTTGTAGGCGAATACTCCGGTGAGAAGAAAGAAATCAAGCCCGTCACCGTTGCAACTTACCAGATTCTTACCTACAGACCTGAAGTTGACGGTTCTTTCCCCCACATGAACCTGATCAGCCGCGAGAAATGGGGCCTTGTTATCTATGACGAGGTTCACCTACTCCCCGCCCCTGTTTTCAGATTCACAGCAGAACTTCAGAGCATCTACCGCATAGGTCTTACAGCAACACTAGTGCGAGAAGACGGTCATGAAGAGGATGTCTTCTCATTGGTAGGACCCAAGCGCTATGACGTTCCTTGGATTGACTTGGAACAGAAAGGCTGGATAAGCCAGGCAAACTGTGTTGAAGTCAGAGTTCCAATGGCACAGTCCATGATTTTGGAATATGCAAGCAGCAACGCAAGAGAACGCTTCAGCCTGGCCAGTAACAACCCTGAAAAGATGAAGATGGTCTCTTATCTTCTTCAAAAGCACAAAGGTGAAGGAATTCTCATAATCGGTCAGTATCTTGATCAGTTAAAAGAAATCAGCAAGACATTTGACTATCCTCTTATTACCGGATCTACAAGCAACACAAAGCGTGCAGAGCTTTACAATGCATTCAGAGAAGGAACTCTGAGAGTCCTTGTAGTTTCAAAGGTTGCAAACTTTGCAATTGACCTTCCTGATGCTTCAGTTGCCATTCAGGTTTCAGGAACCTTCGGCTCAAGGCAGGAAGAAGCCCAGAGGCTTGGAAGAATCTTAAGACCCAAGAAAACCCCATGCTACTTCTACACCCTTGTTACAAAATACTCAGTAGAAGAAGAGTTTTCTGCAAACCGCCGTAAGTTCTTAATTGAACAGGGTTACAGGTACACAGTTTATGACAATTGACGGTTCTGACATAAAGATTCTCACTGCAGTTACACTGGCAGGCAAAGCCAAGCTGAATTTCATCTACTCATTTTTTTCAGATGACTTTGCAGAAAACGTTCAGTTTTGCATTGAAAGTCTTGTCAGAAGAAAACTGCTCAAGTGGGAAAAAGATTGTTTGTTAATAACAGATGAAGGGCGCAAACACTACAGAATTGATGGTCTCTTTGGTCATGAGAAAGTTCCTTCAAACACTAAGCATCTTGAGTGTGTAACAGGACTTACAGTCTGTGCAATGATTAATCTGCTCATAAGCGGAAAAAGCTGTAAATCCTCCATTTTCCCAAACCTAAATCCTGAAGGTCTTAAAGATATCTATGCTCTGATAAAAGACCTTGCCCTCACCTCAGGAGCTCTGTATCTGTCTTCAGAGCGCTATCTGCCTGATGTTGAAATTATCAACAAACTGGCCGGACTGACCAATGCAGATTTAGCCCTGACACTCATTAGAACCCACTACTCAGAAGAGGCAGCCTCTGCAACAAGGGCCTTTATCAAGACCCTCTCGTCCTGTCCTGCAACTGAAAACTCAATGCTTGGCATGCTGAGTTTTTATCTTCTCTTACACAACACAACTGCCAATGCAAAAGAGATTGCATCCCTTCTTCTGAATCTGAACACAGTTGAGAAAGACAATGATATCTGCTTTGTTAACCCCAATGCAAACAGGACCCCCAAAAACAGCACCCCAAAGCTAGAGTGCGACACAGATTTGAGTATCAGATTTGACCATGACAGTGCCCTTCCCCCTCTGCTCTGGCTCTATGCCGATATTGTCAAAACCGACGTTGTTTGCGAGTGGCTTTTGTCAAAGGACGGTCTGTTCAGAGCCCTGGATGCAGGGGTCTCTCTTGATAGGATTAAAGAAGAGCTATCCTATCCCTACTACAACCAGCTTTTGGAACTGTGGCTTGTTAACTACAACCGCATAAAGGTCTACGACAACTGCATAGTCAGATGCTCAGATGATCTGATTACAGTCATGGAAAACCATAAGCCTTTAAAAGAGCATATCCTTTCCAATATCTCCTTTGGCGTTTACTACATGAAACGCTCCACAGCCAAAACCTGGCAGGAGATTTTGTGCAGCATCTGCAACTTTGACCGCCTGCCGCTTGCCTTGGACTTAACTTCAAAACCAGCTTCGCAAATGGTTATCAACACAGGAGATAGGTTTGACATTTCTGAGGATACTCAGACGGAAAACACACAAGTTACCAACCCAAGAACTTTGGAACTGACTACAGACAGACTTATTCAGTACTTCAGTTTAGGAAGCACAGTTACTGCAACTGCAATGGACTACGGAGCAAAGCACAGCATAGTAAACCAGGCCATTAAGAGCAAAAAAACATATCTGTTAATTGAAACTTTGGAAAACAAGTTTGTTGCTAAGCCTTTTGAAGCAATTAAAACAGAGGATAAAGGAATGATTGTCAAACTGCTGATTCTGCCTGTAAGAAAAGAAGTTCTTCTTCCTCTTTCTTCTTTTTACAGAGTAACTTCGCTTGAGGCCTTCTCAAGCCACTGATTTTCAAGCTCTTCTTTCTTTGAAACAAGCTCGTTTTTCTCTTTAACAAGGGCGTTTATCTTTACAGGGTCAGAGTAGTTTTCACTCTTGTTAATCTCTACATCAAGCTGAGAAATCTTTTCTTCAAGAGCGGCAATCTGCTCCAAAAGGGCCTGAGCCTCACGCTCAAGCTTACGCTGCATGTTCTTTCTCTTTTTCTCAAGTTCACGATCAAAAACAGGCTTCTGTACGGGTTTTTCAGCTACTGCAGGCGCAGCCTTTTCAGGCTCCTCATACAAGGACATGCGATACTCAAAATAGTTGTAGTCCCCTTCAATCAAAAGCGGCTCTCCGTGGCCAAGGTATAAAATTGAAGTGGCCAATTCGCGGATAAACTGAGTATCGTGGCTGACAAAGATGATGGTGCCCTTGTACTCTGCCAGGGCATTGAGAAGCATGGTCTTTGAGTTTATGTCCAGGTGGTTGGTAGGCTCGTCCAGAATAAGAAGGTTCACTGGTTGCAAAAGAATCTTCAGAAGGGCCAGGCGTGACCTCTCGCCTCCTGAAAGGACGCTTGTTTTCTTGTAAATATCATCCCCGTGGAACAAAAAAGCTCCAAGAGCATTGCGGATGCGGCCCTCAGTACCGTAGGAAGAAACCTGTGAGAACACAGTTCCGTCCATGTCCAAAGAGTCTGCAGTATCCTGTGAGTAATAACCAATGTTTATCCCCGGTCCTAGTTTAACAGTTCCGCTGTAAGAGCTGTCTGCACCTGCAATTATCCTTAACAGAGTACTCTTTCCTGCACCGTTGTGACCTGTTACTGCTAATCGCTTTCCCTTTGCAAGGTACAGAGAAAAATCCTTGAAGATTACATTGTCTCCGTAGCTCTTACAAAGATTTTCAATTTTAAGAATATCGTTAGGGCTGTGCCCGGGATCGGGAAAAGAAAAACTGAGGGTCTTGAGGTGGGAAGGAACCTCCACAAGCTCCATCTTATCAAGGGCCTTCACGCGGCTTTGGACCTGGCGGGCCTTTGTTGCCTTGTACCGAAAGCGCTCAATGAACTGCTGGGTGCGCTCAATCTCCTCTTCCTGGCGCCGTCTGGCATTTTCAAGCTGCTTAATCTCCTGCAACCGAGCCTTCTCATAGAAGCTGTAGTTGCCGCTGTAGCGTGAAAGCTTTGCGTGAAAGAGCTCGTAGACCTCATTGACCGTCTGATCCAAAAAGTCTCTGTCGTGACAGACAATCATGAAAGAGCCGCTGTAGGCCTTCAGAAAGTTCCTAAGCCAGAGTCTGGCCTCAATGTCCAGGTAGTTTGTCGGCTCGTCCAAAAGCAAAACATCGGGGTTGCGGGCAAGAACGGCAGCAAGGGCAATGCGCATCTGATAACCGCCTGAGAACTCATCACAGCGCCTCTTAAGGTCAGTTTCACTGAGTCCAAGACCTTTTGCAATTGAGCCGATTACCGCCTCACGCCTATAATACGGACCCTGTAAAATCTGCTCCTGAAGCGCTCCAAGTTCCTCCAAAAGGGCAGGTTTTGCACTTTCAGGGCTCTCAGAAAGCAGAATTTCAATCTCATGCTGGCGGTCCAGATTCTCCTGCCAGACATCAAAGCCCTTCTCTATCTCTTCATAGACTGTGTTGTTTCTCAGAACAATGTCACTTTGGGGAAGGTAACTTACAGTCATGCCGCGGCTTGTGGTTACAGTGCCGCTGTCGCAGTGCATAAGGCCTGCAACAATCTTCATAAGAGTTGTTTTTCCCTCACCGTTTCCGCCGGCAAGTGCACATCTGGCATGTTCTCCCAAGGTGAAAGATGCATCTTTCAGAAGGACCCTGTCTCCGAATGACAGGCAAATGCCGTTAGCCTGTAAGATTCCCATACGCATTGATAATAACTGTAACTTCGACCTTTGTACACAGAGGGCAACTTGCGCTAAAATGGCGGTATGACAATTGTGCTTGCATCCAAGTCCCCTGCTCGCCTCAAGCTCCTCCGGGAAAAGGGCTTTAACGTAATTATCTGCCCCACAGACTGCGAAGAGACTACATCCAAGCGCCTGCCCGGCCCTGTTGTTCAAGACTTAGCATCCTTGAAAATGTCTGCTTACAGATCAGGTTCCTCCTTCCGTCCGGACCTTCCTGCCCTTGCCTGCGATACCCTTCTTTTCTTTGACGGAAAGCTTATCGGAAAGGCCCACAGTGAAGAAGATGCAAGAGCACAGCTGAAAATGCTTTCAGGCAAAACCCATCAGGTCTACAGCGGCTACAGCCTGTTTATTGACGGCAAACTCTACGAAGGCTACGACCACACAGATGTAACTTTTTGCAACATAACAAATAAAATGCTTGATGATTACATTGCAAGCATGGAGTGGAAAGGAGCAGCCGGCTCATACAGAATTGGCGGTCTAGCAGATAAGTTTATAAGCAACGTTAAAGGTAGCGTAAGTACCGTAGTAGGCTTGCCACTGGAGAAGATTTCTGACATAATCAAAGCACTGCGCGTATAAGGAACGTTGTTCCTGTGCAGAATTTCCTCCCTACGGGAGAGATATAGCAATGGA
>CADCOT010000114.1 GCA_902803145.1 uncultured Spirochaetales bacterium
CTACAGAACTCTAAAGAGAGAACTGATTGATGGAAAGACTTATCAAACTAGGGAGGAAGCAGAGAAGGATGTGTTCAAGTACATTGAATTGTACTACAACACCAAACGTAAACATTCAGGCTTGGGGTATATGTCACCCAGAGAGTTGGAAATGAGCAACACATAATTCTCTTAACTTTTTGTCAAGAATATCTGGACAAGTCCAACCTAGTCTTTCAAAAACCGCTCCAATGAACTGGGGTCGGTTCAAAGAACCGCCTAAAGCAATACCAAGGAGTCTGTCTCTGCGGGAAGAATAGCATACTTGTTGCATAGTTCTTGCTGAGCTTCTAGCTGTTACGTACTCTGCGCGGAGGTTGAGATTAGACCCTTCATAGCTGACAATGTAGTAACCCTCTGTGTCAGGAATATTTCCATCAAGAACTCTAATACTGTTTTTAGCAGTATTCGTTAAATTTGACATTATTTGGGTTTATGTTTAATATATAAAACACTATGAAAAATAAGGTGTTATTGCTTCCAAAGTCTAAGCATATTCTTGAAACTGTAGGCTATCAGATTAAGCTTGCACGCCTAAGACGTAACATATCTGCACAGCTGCTTGCAGATAGAGTTGGTATCAGCAGAGCAACGGTTTGGCAGATTGAGAAAGGAGAAGAATCTGTATCAATCGGTGCATATCTTAAGTGCCTTGAGAGTTTGGGACTTGCAGAGTCATTTTTGAATATTGCCAAGGATGATCCTGTAGGAAGAATGTATCAAGATGCCGGATTAAAGTCCGCAAGGAAAAGCTCAAAATGAAAAGAAAAATAGAAGTGATGATAGGTATGTTATGATGTGTGTTCCAACCTGGAAATACAGCCTACATAAGCATCAACAATGAGTTTTGCAGTAAGAACTGCATTCTCATTGACTTGGCAGAACTATACAAATAAACCTTGCAATCTGACTTATTCCAATATTTTTATGCGGACATATTGAATGGTATTGTTTACGATAAATAAAGAAGAATAAAAGAAAATAAAAGTAAATAAAAGAAAGTAAAACAGAATAAAGGAGAACTTGAATTCTGTGTTCCGTTCTTGCCTGAATACATTAAGAGAGAAACAGAAAAGGCGGTTCCGAAGAACCGCCTAAGCAATGACATTTAAGTTTTAGATTAGAAGTTAACCTTGCATGAAACTGTGAAGCTCATGTTAGGTGTTCCGAGATCGTAAGGAAGATAAGTACCGTCCTTTTCTCCGGAATACTCGTCAACAGCACGTGTTGATTTGTAAAGACCAATTACACCGTTCTTATCAATGTTGAGTGTTGCGCTAAGAACTGCGTTCTCAACAAGCTTGTCTGATTTTGCAGCAACCTTACATGCAAAGTAAAGATCTGTATTGTTGCTTTCATCGCCAACCTTGCTGAAAACTTTTCCAACATAAGCATCAGCTGTGATAGTTGCAACTTCAAGCTTATATTCAGCACCTGCCTGTACTGCAAGTCCGCTGAAAGAAACATTTACACCATCCTTGAAGTACATTCTCTCAAAACCAACGTGTGCGTTGACAGTGAGGTTTTCCTGAATGTCATAGTGTGCGCCTGCGTTAGCAAACCAAAGACCGGCTGTGATGTTTCCGAAGATTTCCTGCTTTCCGAGTGTGGGCATGATACCAAACTGTGCATCTTCACCAAAAGCACCGAACTTACCTTCTTCCTTAATTGCAAGGATTCTGTCGTTGTTAACAAGGTTCTCACCGTAAAGTGTAACTGTTACAGGATCAAGAGCAACTGCAACTCTGACTGATGCAATGTTCTCCTTTGAATCGAAGAAATATCTCTGAGAAGTCTTTACAACGTTTGTTGCATAGTAAGCATCAACTGTTACGGGCTTTACTGCAACCTTGACTGCAACATCTGCATCAAACTTCTTTCCAACATACTGAAGGTCAAATGCACCGCTTACTGCAAGATCGTCTTTCTCATAAGCAGCCTTTGCTGAAACACCAAAGTCAAATACCAGATCTGCATCTTCAACCTTTGAAAGGCCAACACCAACAGCTACCTGACCCTTGATGCCTTCTGCAAACTCAATTTCCTTTGACTCTGAGCGAAGCTTTACGTTGAGAGTGAAGTCATCATCTTCTCTGCGCTCTGCAGAAAGACCAAGCTTGTAACCGTCATATGTGAATGTTACACCCTTTGACTTTTTGAATGCCCAAGGAGCGTCAAGTGCATTTTCATCGTCTGAATCATCAATTTCCCAAACTGACTTAGCATAGTCACCGACAGCAATAGCCTTCAGGAAATCAACTTCCCAGTTTTCACCGACAATTCTGAAATCAGAAAGCTTGACACCGAGTGTGAAATCGTCAACTTCGAGCCAAGAAGCAATGAGATAATCATACTCTTTGAGAGCATGAAGATCTGTTTTGCCAAGCTTAGCAGCAAGAACAACATCAACTGTTACTGTAGCGTAGGGCTTGTTTGAACCATCAACCTTTGCCTGCTCTGTAGAAACAGTAAATGAAACCTTTGAACTGCTTCCCAATACATCGTATTCAAGAGTTTTTTCTTCGCCAGTAAAATCAAATGTATATCTGGCTTCAACGGTTCCAGTTACTGCAGCGAAAGCAAAGCCAGCAACCAGCACCAGAATTGTAAGTACTACTAAAGATTTTTTCATACTTCCTCCAATAATTTCGGGGCTGGCCAAAGACCAGCTTTGTCCCTTTTTTCTCGTTATACGCCCGTCATTTTAGCAACGACGGTGTCAACTGTCAAGAAAAACAAGTAAAATCAATATAAAGTTACAAAGTTTTTCCTGACAGTATTTTCTTTTTGTGATTAGAGTACCCTAAAGGCCTCACGTCCGGCATATTTAGCCTGATCACCAAGCTCCTGCTCAATTCTGATAAGCTGGTTGTACTTGGCAAGTCTGTCAGAACGGCTCATTGAACCGGTCTTAATCTCTCCGGTCTCAAGTGCAACTACCAGGTCAGCAATGAAGTTGTCCTCAGTTTCTCCTGAGCGGTGTGAAACAACTGAAACATAACCATTGCGTTTTGCAAGATCAATTGCCTCAAATGTCTCTGTAAGAGTACCAATCTGGTTAACCTTGATAAGGATTGCATTGGCAACCTTCTTCTCAAGACCCATCTTAAGACGAGCTGTGTTTGTAACAAACAGGTCATCACCAACAAGCTGTACTCTGTCTCCGATTCTGTCTGTAAGAAGCTTCCAGCCTTCCCAGTCATCTTCTGCCATACCATCTTCAATTGAAATGATGGGGTACTTGTTAACCCAAGACTCCCAAAGGTCAACCATCTGAGCAGATGTGAGTTTCTCGTGAGTTGTCCACTTAAGCTCATAAAGACCTGTCTTCTCGTCATAAAGTTCTGATGAAGCGGGGTCAAGAGCAATCATGAAGTCACCATCTCTGCCGGCTGTGTAACCAGCATCCTTGATTGCCTGCATGATAACATCAAGAGCTTCTTCGTTTGACTGAAGGTCAGGAGCAAAACCACCCTCATCACCAACGCCTGTGTTGTATCCCTTGCCCTTCAGAACTTTCTTAAGAGCCTGGAAAACTTCAGCTGTCCAGCGAATTGCTTCTGCAATTGAAGGAGCGCCGATAGGCATGACCATGAATTCCTGAAAGTCAACCTTGTTGTCGCTGTGTGCGCCGCCGTTCAGGATGTTAGCCATGGGAACGGGAAGAACGCATGAGTGGTAAGCACCAAGATACTTATAAAGAGGAACGCCAAGGTAGTCGGCTGCTGCTCTTGCAACTGCCATTGAAACACCAAGGATTGCGTTTGCACCAAGCTTGCCCTTGTTGGGAGTTCCGTCAAGTTCAATCATTGCTCTATCAATTGCAACCTGATCAAGTGCATCCATTCCTTCAAGTTCGGGTCCGATTATTGTGTTAACATTCTCAACTGCCTTGAGAACACCCTTTCCGCCGTAGCGCTTCTTGTCGCCATCTCTCAGCTCAACAGCCTCGTGAACACCAGTAGATGCTCCGCTGGGAACTGCTGCACGGCCAAAAGAACCGTCTTCAAGATAAACATCGACTTCAACAGTGGGGTTTCCGCGTGAGTCAAGAATTTCTCTAGCTTCGATAAAATCAATTAAGCTCATAGTTTTCTCCTATTTATATTTGAAATTCTATTCCAAATCGTCTTGTTTAGACAACATGTATTTGGCAATATCGGCCGAGGTAAAGCCCGCTTTCAACAGTCCGTTGCGGTCTTTTTTCTCAGACGCACGCGCAATAAGCGCGCACACATATTCATCACTATAGATAATATTAAGAACGTCAGAACAAACGGCCCTGTTGACACCTTTTGCAAGAAGACGGGCCATAACCATAGATTTACCTTCCGGATGCCTTTTGTTTGAGGACCTAACATAAGCTTCTATATAACGCTGCTCACTCAATGAACCATCTGCTTCAAGAAGGTCCAGTGTACGAATAATAATGTCGCTGTCAAAACCCTTTTCGTGCAACTTGAGCATTAATTCACGCCTGTTATGTTCTCTTATTGAGAGATATCTGAGGGCTTGATCTATGCATTTATTAAGATCTTTATCCACGGACCGTCTCTCTTAGTTTGGAGAATACCTGTGAATGAGTTAGTCTTTCAGATGTAGTCTTTGCCTGGTTATCAGCAACATCTAATGCCATTTCAACTTGGTCAACAAGTTTTTTATCCATAGTTTCACACCTCTTAGTACGCCACTTATTACTTTAACATAATGATAAAAATCAATACAGGCAAAAAATAAGGGGTTGAACCTTTGTAGGAACAACCCCTGTTGTGTAGAGCAGAGAGATGATTATCTCTTGCTGAACTGGAAGCGTCTTCTTGCACCACGCTGACCGTACTTCTTTCTTTCGACCATTCTGGGGTCTCTTGTCATGAAGCCGTTTGCGTGCAGGACGCTCTTGTTTGATTCATCATAAGCTACCAGAGCACGTGCAATACCATGGCGGCAAGCACCTGCCTGACCTGTAAGTCCGCCGCCCTGAACATTGATCAGGATGTCAAACTTAGCAAGTGTGTCTGTAACTGTAAGAGGCTGTCTTACCTGATAGACACAAAGCGGATCTGCAAAGTACTCTTCAAGGTCTCTGCCGTTGATTGTAATCTTTCCGTTGCCCTCTCTGAGGTAAACTCTGGCGGTTGCAGTCTTTCTGCGACCTGTTCCCTGAGCAAGATTGATATTCTTCTTTTCTTCTTTCTTAGCCATTTTTTACCCCTTAGATTTCTACCTGTACCGGCTGCTGGGCAGCATGAGGATGCTTGTCTGTTGCATAGACATGAAGATTTGTGAAGAGCTTGCGTCCGAGCGGTCCCTTGGGAAGCATTCCCTTAATGGCATGCTCCATTGGGTATGTGGGTTTTCTGACCATAAGCTGGTTGTATGACTCTTCCTTCAGTCCGCCGGCGTAACCGGAGACTCTTCTATACATCTTATCTTCAGCCTTGTTTCCTGTGAGAGCGGCCTTAGAAGCATTGATGATAATTACATAGTCACCCATGTCTTCATTGGGCATGTACTCAGGCTTATTTTTCCCGCGAAGGATGTTTGCTGCGGCAACTGCTACTCTGCCCAGTTCTTTGCCCTGAGCATCAATGAGGTACCACTTCTTTTCAACAGCCTGCGGCTTAACATAAATAGTTCTCATA
>CADCOT010000115.1 GCA_902803145.1 uncultured Spirochaetales bacterium
ATGAAGAGCTTGAGAAACTCAAGAGCCAGGGGCATGAAGAAGTATGAGAACAGTTGTCTGCAAAACTGAAGAGGAAATGGAAAACCTTGGAAGAGAACTTGCAAAGACCTTTAAAGGTGGCACTGTTGTTTCTCTCAGAGGAAGCCTTGGGGCGGGAAAAACCGTCTTTGCTCGCGGAGTTGCCAGAGCCCTTGGGATTAATGAGGCCATAGTAAGCCCTACCTTTACATTGATTCAGGAATATGAAGGCACACTGCCCATGTATCACATGGACCTGTATAGAATTACAAGTGTTGAAGACTTCCAAATGACAGGCGGAGAAGACCTTATGTACAACGGCGGTGTGTGCCTGATTGAGTGGTCAGAGGTCATACAAGAGCTCCTGCCCAAGGATACAATTTACATACAGATAACCGTAAATGCGGATTCAAGCCGCACGGTTCAGATAGAAGGTCCCGCTCTATGAACGTACTTGCAGTTGATACATCGGCAACAGAGCTTACCCTTGCAGTGAGCGCCGGAAACAAGTTTGAAGAGAACTCAATCAAACCCCAGGCAATGAAGCATTCAGAGATTATCATGCCCCGCATTTTCAGCATTCTCTCTGATGCCGGATTGCAGGTCAAAGACCTTGATCTTCTGGTTTGCACACGCGGCCCGGGTTCCTTTACCGGCCTGAGGATTGGCATGGCAGCTATGAAGGGCCTTGCTTTCGGTCTGTCCAAGCCCCTGGCTTCGGTTTCCACGCTGGAATACCACGCCCGCACCGTCCTGCATTTTGACGGCGCAGTTGTAAGCGCCGTCGATGCCCGCAAAAACAAGTTCTACGTTTCTGCCTTCCTCTGCTACGAAGGAACATGTAAGCGCTTGATGGAAGATACTGACGGTACAGTAAAAGACCTTGCAAAAGCTCTTGAGGGTTATGAAAACGTACTTGTTGTAGGACCTGACAGGCAAGTTTTTGCCCAGATGCTCTCTGAAGAGTATCCTGATAAGAGTTTTTGTACCGAATGTGACCAAACGCTCTCTCCTGGTCTTGCCCTAGTAAGGCTTGGGATGGAAAAATATGAAAATTACGGACCTGATGATATTGGCCAGGGGCCCGTTTACCTTAGAAAAAGCGATGCCGAAATAGCTCTGGAAGAAAAGGAGGCAGGCAATGGTAAAAACTGATTACGAAGTTGTGGTTGTTGGCGGAGGACCGGCAGGTCTTGCAGCAGGCCAGTACAGCGCAAGGGCAGGAAGAAAAACCGCAATTGTTGAAGAACTCTCATGCGGCGGACAGGCCATGATTATTGATGAAATTGAAAACTATCCCGGAATGGGAAAAACAACAGGCTATGAACTTGCTGCTGCATTTGAAAATCAGGCAGTAGAATTTGGCTGTGAAATAGTTTATGACCAGATTCAATCAATAGAGAAGACCGAAGACGGAATATTTAATCTGAACCTGCTTTCAGGCAAGATCACAGCAAGGGCTGTAATTATTGCAACCGGTTCAAAACATAGAAATCTTGATGTTCCCGGAGAAAGAGACTATACAGGCCATGGAGTAAGCTACTGTGCAACCTGTGACGGACCTTTCTTTAAAGAAAAGAAAATCCTTGTCTGCGGTGGCGGAGACAGTGCAGTTCAGGAGGCTATGTACCTTACAAAATTGAGCAGTACAATCACAGTCTGTCACAGACGTGATCGTTTCAGAGCCCAGGCTGCAGTTGTAGACAATCTTATGAAGACCGGCAGAGTAAGCCTTAAGATGAACCACAATGTTCTTTCCATCAACGGAAAGGACGGCAAAGTCAGTTCTGTTACATTCAGAGACAATGCCTCAGGAAGAGAGTATACAGAAGACTTTGATGCAGTATTTGTCTTTGTAGGAAATATTCCACAATCAGCTCTTGTTGGCTGTGAAAAAGATGAATCCGGCTTTATTCTTACTGATTTTAATATGCAAACTTCCGTTCCCGGTATGTTTGCTGCAGGAGATGTAAGAAAAACTCCGTTCAGACAGGTTGTTACTGCTGCTTCTGATGGCGCAATTGCCGCACACTATGCAAGCGAGTATATTGATGCAGCCGACGGAAGGGCTTATTGAAATACAGATAACCTTTACCAGAAATCTTGAGGGCTCCCAAAATGGAGCCCTCATTTTTTAAAATTACAATTTGGAAATCAACAAAACTTCTTTTCTTCAATCAGTTTTACTGTACCGGATATAAATTCTTTTGCGTATCTTTGAACTACAAATGAATCAACACCTTCATATGAATCCCATCTTTCATTAAGTGTATACATCAAACTCTGATTTGCATTGATGTAGTTAGCATCAAGCCAGACTGCATTAAGAACATCTCTACAAATGCCTATTGTTCTGGTTTGAGTCTTAATAAAAAGGCCTACAGGAAATATTAGTTTCTTATCTGAAATGGACTTATCTACATAAGATATTTCATCATAATACATTTGAATTGAGTCTGGCTTTTCATCAACTAATATTGTTGACATATTGGCTTCTCCAATATTGCAGAATGGTTCATATCCAGTTTCTTCCCGTATAGAAAAAACAACATCCTCATCAACATCAAAGAAAGTGTCAACATCTGCAAAAGAAGATGTAACTATAAGTTGAGAGCCATCAGAAAAGTTTAATGCAACTTCATCACTAACATGGTTTCCGTTTTCAGGCCATTGAGGAATAGACTGAATGGAGAGAAGTTTTTTTCCTCCATAATTTCTTAAAAAATCATAATCTTTAAAGTCTTTCTCCATAATCATACCTCCTTCTTGTAGAAGTGAATTTTTTGACTCTTTACTCCAACAGTATGTTTACTAATAATATTAATATCAATAACCGTACTTCCATCAGAAGATTTTCTTGGTCTATAAGTAATAATATCGCCTCCTTTCATTGTTCGAGTCCATCCTTTAATTACGCCGTCTTTGCCTTTTATTGGTTTTTGTATACCTCCACGACCCAGCGTTCTAAAAAGTCGTTTTGCAGAATTAATAGGATCCTTTGAAAGGAAGGTTCTTCTATCTGATGGACCTTTATCTTTATACTTTTTTGCTATATAGCCTGAATCAGTCATTCCAAAGTTTTTCTTAATAGATTTTAAATTGCTTGAAATATAATGAGTAGGGCGACCAGTGTGACTTACATTTCTTAACCCTGGAAATCCGTAACTGCTTTTACCCATAGACCACCTCCGTTGTTATGAATGAGGTATTCCATTTTGGAGTAAAGACATGAAGATTAACATCAAAGACATCACAGATAGACTTGATTTCATCAGATACTGTTCCGTAAATGATAAGATCATTTGGTCGTAATCTTTTAAGAACTATTTCCAAACCCTGAGTAAATGTATTTCGGTTACCTGAATTTTTAATAGTTCCTAAGCTGCCTGTAGCTATTGTTCCACCAGAAGCAATACCATTACAACAGTAGTCATAAGAACGCTGATCAGCGAATGATACATTCATAATTACAGGAATTTGGTTTGAAGCCAATATGTACCCAAGTACCCTGTTTCTGTAACAGTTATATAGTTGTAAAGGATAAGGAAAGTCATAACATAAACTAAAATCTGGAACTATACAGCCTCCAAACTTTTTCAACTGAGAAATGTACTTCTCAGGGTACTTCCAAAACCTTTCAAAACAAACATCCGGAAGGAAGAAATGGACAAAAGCATCATAATCTTCCTCTTTTGCTTTTAAGATTTTATCAAAAGGTATCAGCTTCTTAGGAATAACATTAGCTTTATCAAATAAAGGAAAGTTATAAGGTACAGAAAACTGGGCATCCCTTAGTTCTGAGGCTTTGAATACATCCGTATATGCCGGATATATTCCCGACTTTAAAGGTAAACTACTTATTTTTTTCATAAGTGGCCTCCTAAAAACAGGTTGCCAACCTCAGAAACAAGTCGTTATAATGAAGATGCTTACAAATCAAAGAACGACTACGTTCTGAGGTTGCGACGCGGAGCGCTTAACAAGCGACGCGTCTTTTTTATATCTTACTCAGCTGCATTATAGCAGCGTCTTCTGAAACTCCATATTTCTCAACTACTGTAGAAGCGTCCATGCCCGCAATAGCTCTAGAATCCATCATTAGTTCACCTGCTAGACATTTTGCTTGCCATTCTGGGTCACAATATGCTTTTATTGATTGGCCAAAAGAACGTGTTAGTTTGAAGCCAAAAAAGCAAAGCATAAAAAAATGTGCAAACTCATGGACTATTGTCATTCGGTCTCGTCCATTTCCTTTGCATGCACCATCATATACATCTTCCCTTATCACTATTGATTTTTTTGAGATATTTGTGTACGCATGGGTATTTGGTGGTAAATCCGAAACAGGAACAATTTCAAAATATGCATCAGGGACAAAGAATTGCAAAACCTCTAAAACTTCCACAGCCGGAAAATAATCATCTGGCTCAATATTTAAAAAGCTTCTTATGCTATGTGCCAAAGCCCTAAGTTCTAATCGAGATTTTGGTTCTACATGTATTGGCTGATAAAATTCCATAGGCAAGTTACTCCTTTTTGATAAGTAATTCCTTTATTTTTTTTATAGTTTCTTTGTCAATTTCTTCAAAAGATCTGGCAAATTTTAGTGCGAGATCCTGTTTCTCTTCAGAAACATTGTCAAAACTGATTTCAATCGACTTTAGAGACTTATTTTTTGCTTCTTCAAGACATTTTTTCTCTGTATCGTTTAAGTTATATAAAGCAACTATTCTTTCTATCATCGAATTAGGAACACTCCGTTTTCCGCACTCAATAGCAGAAAGGTAAGAAGAAGTCATTGATAATTTATCGGCCATATCTTTCAGAATCTCTCCTCTATCTATCCGAATCTTCCTTAATTCTTTTCCAAATTCTGTAACCATTCGTCTCCTCCGTAAATCTCTTCGCCAATCATGATAACAATATCAAAAGGTCTTTGTCAACAAAACTTGTTGAAAAAATCAACACAGCTTGCAAACACATATTTCATACGTAGTTAGTAATTCTTTGAATACCGATGCAGCCGACGGAAGGGCTTATTGAAATACAGATAACCTTTACCAGGAATCTTGAGGGCTCCCAGCAGGGGGCCCTTCATTTTTTTCATTGTGTTTTCAATAAGAACCCTATCTACATCTGACAGCTTGGCACAAAAGAAATCCGAATACTCAATCTGACTGTTTCCTCTGTAGCATAAAAGATTGGAAAGAGTTTTGGTGTTGTACCTAAAAGGGTGTAATCTGATTGCCCTTAATACATTTTTTTCAATTCTTTCAATATTTTCAGAGTAAGGAACTATGCCTGTGCAGTTGTCACAGCCTGTGCATTCGTTCTTCTCTTGTCCCATAGTTTGAAGCAGTGCGCTTCTTCTGCATTTGTCTTGTGTAAAGATGTCTGAAAGCACACTTGGCTTTTCTCGACCTGTGATAATTACAAAAGACCAGGCCTGTTTTCCGTCTCTGCCTGCACGACCAGCTTCCTGGATGTAAGCCTCGGCACTGTCAGGGATGGTGTAGTGGATAACTGTACGTAGATTCTTTTTATCAACGCCCATTCCATAGGCGTTGGTGCTGTAGAGAACGGCGTTGTCGGCTGTGAGAAAGTGTTTCTCTATGCTCTCACGTTCTGCACGTGTTAGACCTGCATGATAGTAAAGATGTTCAATGTCAGGCAAAAGGCGTTTCATCATGACGCAGGTTGTAAGACAGAGGCTTCTTTTTCTGAAAAACACAATAGCAGGTTTTTCACAGGATCTGAGAATTGAAAAGAGGGCAGTGTCTCTATCATAGGCAGGGTAGGAGGTGTAGTAGATGTTTTCCCTATCAGAGTCCCCTCTGACAAGAAGAGGTTTTGATGGGAACATGCAATGCCAGATTTTGTGAATGGTCTCAGTGCCGGCTGTTGCAGTAAATGCCAGAACCTGCATGGGCTTGAGTTTTGATACCGCACTTCCAAGTTTCAGATAGGAGGGTCTGAAGGTTTCTCCCCAAAGAGAGATAACATGCGCCTCGTCACAGACAAAGAGGCTTATGCTGTACCTCTGAAGATTTTGTAAGACAGATTTACAGCTTAGGGTCTCAGGGTTGATAATTACAATCTTGCATCCATTGTCCAGTTTCTCATATTCGGCTTTTCTTTGCTCTTTTGTTTGTCCACCGCGCAGGCAGGCGCACTGTATGCCGTTTGCCTTGAGAAAGGCAAGCTGGTCGTTCATAAGAGCCAACAGGGGATAGACAATGATTGTAATGCCGCTGCAAAGAACTGCAGGAAGCAGAAAGCAGAGGCTTTTTCCGGTTCCGGTGGGCAGAATTACTATCTGATGCCTAACAGCATAGTTTCTGCTTTCCTGTTCAATAATGCGCTGCATTACAAGAAGCTGAAACGGTTTTACAGCAGTAATTCCAAACTTCTCAAAGGCCGTCTTGAGTATAAGGGCAGTAATGTCTTGTTCCATGCCCTATATATACGCAATAAACGGCAAAAAACCACACGTTTTTCAGCTGTTTTTCTCAGAATCTTCCAAGCATTTATTTAAGCAATTTTCTGCATTCTGCACGTCTGCATTGCTGATTTCTGAATCAACAGAGTATCTGGCTTTAATATATATTTCACGCAGTTGTGAGGCTTCCTTACGAACGTCGTCCTTCGCTACATCTTCAGATGTTGTTCCCTTGGTAAATTCTGTACCGCGACTTGCCATGTAGGTTCTGAAGTACATTCGAACCTTCTGTCGGTTTGTGTAGTCAGGACGACTATGCATCTCTTTATCAAACTGCATGTCATCCGCATCCTGTGGCCTCTTGTTGCGTTTTATAACAATGAGCATTGCAATGCCTGCAACTGTGATTATTGAGCACACAACAAGTAAAAGAGTGTTGTTCTTCTTTTCCTCTTCAAAGCCCATATGTTGGTCAAAGCGATCATAATCGTCAACTGATTGGCCACTGCCATCAGTCATCGGTGAGCCTGAAAGCGGAGTGTAGTAGTTGTTGCTTACATACTGCTCGGGGTTTGATCTGTATTCAGGGATGTCTCTTTCTTCCAAAGGTTTGATAAATGACATAAGGAAAGATAGGGCTAGGTATAAACATATCGCCGCAGAGGCAAGAACAGCTACAGTTGCAGCAACGGATGAAAAGTTAAAGATGTTCCACTTAAAGCCAAAAGAAGCCTCGCCGGCTCTGACGCTTCTGAGGGTAAGCACGCCGCTGAAGAGCATGCACAGAAGGAAGATGCACACGCCCTGGAGGTTCAGATACTCTTTTGCGTGCGGTGTGATGATGATTACAAGGTCTGTCACAAGGCTGATAAGGAGCATGACGGCCATGAGGGAAATGAAGATTCTCTTACACTTGTAGTAGGGAATGACGAAGTTTCCAATGGCCATGAAGGTGGCAAAGCCGCAGCACGCAAGAGCGCAGACAATTGTGGTCGGAATTTGGGCAGGGTAGAGTAAAGTAAGGAAGGGTAACAAACTTAAAACAGTTCTGTAAAGTCTTTTCTTAACAAGAGATACTGGAATGCAAATAAAAGTGCATGCAGCCAGTGTAATTAAGAAAGATGCCGTGCTTCCAAAAAAGATTCCGATAGTGCTGAGCACTCCGAATCCGAATGACAGTATGCAAACAATTAAAAGAACTCCACCCATTATTCATCCTCCGTTTCTGTTCTGAGAACCAGCACCTGCCCACTTGAAGAGACCTTAAGTCTTTCCAAAGCCTTTTCTCCGTCAGCTGTCAGTTCCGACGTAATAATTATACACCCGCTGTTTTCAGATGCGTTTTCCATACATTTTTCTGCCAGCGCTGCAAAGCCCTCATAGCATGCACATTTTGAAAGTCCAAGGCCCCTGAGAAGCGCCAGAAGGTGCTTTCTTCCAAGCCCTTTTTCCAGACTGAGAATGTCTCCGTTGGTGATAAAAGTGTAGGGGATTTTCAGGTCCTCAAGGGTCTCACAGACACTTCTGGTCAGCTCCAGACCTTTTTCAATTTCTTTATCCGTGCTGCCCGTCTTTTCCATATTCAGCGCAACAGTGACGTTCACGTCTATGGTGTAGTCGTTGACCTTCACCATGAGGTTTCCTTTCTTTGCAGTCTGAAGCCATGAAATTCGCTTTAAAGGCTCCGTTCCGCTGTACTCCCTGTAGCCGGCCACAAGGTTCGGATCTTCCAAAATAAACCGCCTTACGGCGATATCTCCGGTCAAGCCTCCTCTGACTTTCACCTCAGGATCTCTTTCTGAAAGCTTTGCCGTGCAAACAATGTTCAGCTGGGGTTCATAAGACTGAACATAACTTGAAAGCCCCAGAAAGTCTCCTGCCTCAAGATAGTGTAGTCCTATCTTGTGAATGCCTCTTGAAGCGAGTGAAAACTCAATTGTTCCTTTAGCATTTGCACCTGGCATTAGGAAGAAATTCTTACTGCAGCTTTTTCCTAAAAACGTTGTTGCAACGGTACCGGTGCTTGATTTTTCAATTTTTACAGTGTCGTCAAAAGAGAAGGTAACTCCCAAAAAGAACACGGGAAGTTTGCCGTTGTTGTAGACGTAGTACCTCAGTTTTATAAGTTCTCCCGGCTCAGCTAACTTCAAATCAGTATCATATGTAAGACCTATGTTCTTGAGCGGGTTTTTCAAACTTATTGCCTGAACAATGATGAGGGCAACAACCAGGGCAATTAGGACAAACTGAAGCATTTATTCCAGCGGAACCTCAACCTCTTCCAGCATGGTTGCAACAAAGGCTTCATTATCCATATGTGTTTTGGTATTTAATGCAATTCTGTGAACCAGCACATATCTGGCCTGTTTTTTCACATCTTCAGGGATAACGTAATCGCGTCCGTTCATTGCAGCATAAATCTGACTTGCCTTGTAAAGTGCAAGGCTGGCTCTTACGGAAACTCCGCACTGAAGCATGCTGCTCTTACGTGTGTAATCAACAATGTCCATTATGTATTTTGCAATCTCAGAACTTACCTGAACCTTTGCAAAGCTTTCCTGCATTTTCTGCAATTGAGCGCTGTCCAGCACGCATTTCAGAGAATCTACAATCTTTATACTGTCTTCTCTGGCCATGACAGACATCTCCTGCTCACGAGTCATGTAGCCAAGTTTCAAACGCATGAAAAATCTGTCCAGCTGTGCCTCAGGTAAGGGGAAGGTTCCGTAAGATTCAACAGGATTCTGTGTGGCCATTACCATATACGGACTTTCCATCTTCCATGTAACACCGTCAACTGTTATCTGGCGCTCTTCCATTGCCTCAAGAAGGGCACTTTGGCTTCTGGGAACAGCTCTGTTAATCTCATCTGCAAGAACCATATTTGTAAAAAGCGGTCCTTTTCTGAATTCAAATTCACCTGTTTTTTGGTTGTAGTAGTTAATTCCTGTCAAATCTGACGGCAGCAAGTCCGGAGTAAACTGTATGCGTTTAAAGTCTGTTCCAATGCTTTTTGCAAAAGACCTTAAAAGCATTGTCTTTCCGGTTCCAGGAAGGTCTTCAAGAAGAACATGGCCAGATGCGATAAGGCAAATCAGAATCTGGTCTATCACATCTTCCTTTCCGACAATTACTTTTGAGCAGTTATCTTCAATTTTTTTTCTACTTTCAACAAACAGTTTTGTATCCATAATCCTAATTATACATGATTTTTATTAGATTCGTGATGAGAAGCTTTCATTTCATACATTTTGGTATCTAACTCTCTCATGAATGAGTCAATGCTTCCGTGATTGAAACGGCTAATACCGTAGGAAATACCCAGTTTGTATGGATCGTTGCCCTTGTTAAATATTTCAAGTTGGTTGTTGACTTCGTTTATATAGGGACCAAGATCTTCCGAGGTTGTGATAAGTTTCAGGACAATAAACTCATCGCCTGCGAAGCGGAAGATAAGCTCGTGGTCCTTTCTTGAGTTCTTCAGAATATCGGCCATGCTCTTTAGGGCTTTGTCGCCTTCAGAGTGCCCAAAGTTGTCGTTTATCTCTTTAAATCCGTCCATGTCCATCATGGCTCCGACAAAATTCTTGCCCTTTCTGATCCATGATGTGAGGATGACGTTCATGTACTGACGGTTATAGGTGTCTGTAAGGCCGTCTACATATGCCAGCTCGTTCTGTTGCATCATGAACAGTCCAACAAGTCCTACGGATGCAGAAAGCCATGCAAGGGACAGACCGTAAACCATGAACTGTAGTCCGGCACCTAGGAGGATTGGCATGAGGAACATCTTGATGTTAAAGAAAGACTTTGCTCCGTTTTCCTTTTCGTAGTTCCTTTTTAAGAAGATTGCAGAGATACAGTAATAAAGAATTACAAAGTAATAGACATAGCTGAACGGTCTTCTTTCGTAGACATTCTGGTCCGTGATGACGTATGAGATCGGAACAATAAAGTTGACTATGTTCATCAGGAACATGAAGATTCCAATTATTATCTGGGGTTTGAACTTATCCCAGATTTTGTCCTTGTTTCCGTAAAGACCTAAGTCTATATAGATTAGAACACAGAACGGAAGAAGAAGGTTTACAGAATACAGATAGATGTTGGCAATGTAGTTAATTAGTCTTGCGCCGTAAAAGAGCTTTCCGTCAATAGTGTATGACAATGCCTCCATGAAGCAGGCAAGCATCACTCCGAAAACAAGAAAAGCATATATTCGGTCCTCTGCATGATGTCTAACAAGTTTTGCTCTGGATGTATACCAGAGCATGCTTAGGAGAAAAATTCCAACACCATTGCAGACATATATTGCGCTTAAACCCAAAATAAAAATTCCTCAGGGTAATTATAATACAATCTTATCCTTTGAACAGAGTCGAATATACTGTATTGACTATTTAGGAAAGAAAGTGTAATTTTCTTCTTGTGCAATCAAGCGGCTATGGTGGAATTTGGTAGACACGCTAGCTTGAGGTGCTAGTGGGCGAGAGCTTGTGCTGGTTCAAGTCCAGTTGGCCGCAAAAAAACCGAGAATCCGATTTGGGTTCTCGGTTTTTTTATAGCCAACTACATGGACTTGAACCGGAGCGTTAAGGGCAATCCGAGCTGGCGCAGGATTGACCAGCGTAGGCGGCCCGAGATGGACTTCCGGGAATCGAGGGCAAGTCCAGTTGGCCGCAACTTGTAAATCCTTTCAGACTGATCAAATGTCGGTTACTGCGAATTCGTCGGTTACAACAACTTCAGCGCTGGTGTCTCCGACATCCGGAACTGTGATGAACTCGGACAAGAAGACATCCTGACTCTCACCGGCAAGAAGGGCAGGAAGATTGACAATCACTCCGTCCATGCCGTAGGGAATCCTGATTGAAACGTCTACAGGCACCTTGTCTCCTCCCTTGGCCTCCATGTACTGAAGGTGGAGGGTTGCCTTCTGACCCATGACGGTGAAGAGAACTCTTTCACGTGCGTAGAGGGTCTGGGGCTCCTGTGTGCTTCCGGCAACGGAGGCATCGATTCTGTAGAGGGCCTGCCAGGTCTTTCCGTCCTTCTCAAGGGTCTTGTCATCGAGGTATATTGTGTGTCCGCGGCCGATTATCATCATCAGACCTGCAAGGAGGAGGATGAAAGCAACTGCTGCGATTCTGAACCACGTTGTGCGTGAAATCTTCATTTGTTCTCCTCCTCTAGCTTCTGTGCAAGGGCAAGCTCACGGGCTGCCTTGCTGGAGGCCTTGCGTTTCTTGGTCTCGTACATGATGAGTGCCAGGGTGATGACTGCGTATGAAACGAAGACCCTGAAGTACTCACCTATCATGGAGTCACCCATCAGTGCCGTGCCGGCGCTAGGGGCAACGATGAACATCAGGTGGAACAGTGTGACACCGAGGAAGACGTTGCCGATTGTGGCCCTGTCTACCGATGCACCGCCGACCAGGAGGGCTGCAATACAGAACATACCAATCTGCGAGTGTGCAGTGTAGGTCGAGAGGTTACCCATGTTCTGGAGGTAGATAATCATACCGAAACCTGCAAGAACGGTGGATATAACGATGGAGATGATTCTTGTTCTCTCAACATTGATACCGGCCGCACGTGCAACTTCCATGTCCTGACCTACGGCTCTCATGTCCTGTCCGAGCTTAGTCTTTCTGAACCAGACGATGAACAGACAGAGAAGAGCAATGACAACAAAGGTCATTACAGGAATCTTGACTCCGTTGATACGGATGGCAATCAGGTTGTCCAGTGACTGTCTCATTGCAAGGAGACTGACTGTGTTTCTGATACCGTAACCTCTGGGAAGGATGATTGAAGAGTGGATGATCGGAATTACAACACCCATGGCGTACAGGACTATCAGCTGATAAATACCGTTGATGAAATAATTCATTATATAGCCTGTGATCATCTCCCTGCCCTTTGCCATGTTCATGATCTTTCCGCAGAGAACGCCCAGACCGATTGAAATCGGAATGGAGATTATCATTGCGAGAACCATGCCGGGGATACCCCAGATCTGCCAGTCGGAGACCAGAATCAGACCGATTTCACCTGCCATGGCACCGAGTGTCATACCGAAGTTCAGTCCCATACCGGCCATGATGGGAATCAGGAGGCTGAGAATGAGGAAGCTGTTTCTTGAGATTCTGGTGACTATCTCGGCAAGGAGGTAATTGACTGAGAATCCTGAAAGAGGAATACAGATGGCGCAGATGAGGATGAACATCAAAGGAACAGTGTTGTCCCTGGCAAAGCCCAGAACCTTTCTGGCCGGGGAAATCTTTTCAAGAGGTGCTTCGTAACCTGTTTTTCTGTTCTTCATCTTGACACCTCCGATTTCCTTGTAAGTGCGTAAATAATCATTCCGTTGGAGGCAATGACCCTTATGACCTCACTCATGTCCATGTGGATCATCGAGTTCATGACTGTCGGTGTCATGGTAACGATTCCCTGGAAGAGGAAGGTTCCGATGATTACGTTCATGATGGAGGCCTTGTTCACGCTGGCTCCTCCGATGAGGATTGCGGATACTGCCGGAAGAGCCATGTTGAACGGAGCCATGTAGAGCTGGATGAAGCCGAAGCCCTGCTCGTACACCAGGATACCCACGGCGCCGAGCCATGTTGACATTATTACGCTGAGCAGTCTGACTTTGTCGATGTTGATACCCGCGGCTTTGGCAAACTCAGGGTTTGAACCGACAGCTGTCATTGCCGTACCTGTCTTTGTGTGCAGGAAGGCCCACATTGCGAAGGCGAGAAGGGCGAAGAACAGCAGGGAGCCCACCGGAATTGAAAGATGTCCGATGTTGATTGCCAGGAAGCCTGCAAGTGCTTTTAGGTAGTATCCCTCAAGGGAGATTGTGGTTCTGAGACCCGTACCTGCGTAACCCCAGACCATATTCGGGCTGTGGTAAGGCAGAAGGAGCCACATGATACACATCAGCGAGACTGCGGAAAAGCCAACATAGGTGGCAATCATCATCTCACCGCCCTTGATCTTGTTGAGCAGGAAGCCGTAGACCATACCGAATACTACGGCAAACGGTGTTGCGAGAAGAACTGCAACCCAGAAGCTGCCCGCGCCTACAGCTCCGAGCTCAATGGCTATCGTACCGCCGAGAAGGCCTGCGATGATTCCCAGGGGAAGACCGAAGTTGAGTCCGCAACCGGAGTGGATCATCGGCACCATTGAAAGTACCAGAACGGCGTTCCAGCTGAAACGGTTGATTGTGTTGCTCAGCTGGGTGAAGAAGTTGGCTCCGACAAACGGTGCCATGATGAAAAGCAGAAGCAGGAAGCCCGCAATTATGAGTCTTGGAAGTCCGAATGACTTTGCAAAGACCCTGATTTTGTCCATGAGGGGGTTTCCGCTTGAACGTACGAGTTCTGACATTCTTTACTCCTTACCTTACGTTGCTGACCATCAGGTTTCCGAAGTCTTCGGAAGCGCTGACTGCAGGAAGAATTCCGGATATTTTTCCTCCGGAAACAATGGCAATCCTGTCGCATGTCGAGCGAAGTTCCTCAAGCTCAGAGGATATCATGACAACAGTTACTCCGCTCTCGCGGTTGAACTGCTTCAGAGCGTCGAGAACAAGGCTCTTGGCTCCGACGTCGATACCTCTTGTGGGCTCGCTGACGAAGAGGAACCTCGGCTCAAGGGCAAATGCCTTTGCCAGACAGATTTTCTGCTGGTTTCCTCCGGACAGCTCCTTTGCAGGCTGCTTGGAACTTGTGCACTTGATCTGAAGTGCCTTTATATATTTGTTCGTCACTTCTTCAATAGCCTTTTCATCACGCCACTTGACAAGTCCGCCGAGATAGGGCTTGAGGAATTTGTTCTGAATTTGCATTGCAGGGAAGGAAACGTTCCACTCAAGACTCTCGTCGAGAAGCAGACCCACGCCCCTTCTGTCTTCGGAAACGAAGGCAAGCTGGCTGTCCAGACACTTGCGCGGATTGTTCAAAGCAATCTCCCTGCCGTCGAAAACAACTTTTCCTCCGGCCTCGTAGAGTCCCATGATTCCGTTGGGAATACCGAGTTTTCCCTGACCTGCAAGACCGCCGATACCGAGGATTTCACCCTCGTAGACTTCCAGAGACACATCCCTGACAGTCTCACCGGGCATGTCGACCCAGAGCCTGCTGATGGACATGATGACCTTTCCGCGCTCCTTCTCTGCTGTTGCAACAGCAGCCTTCGAGGGGTTACCGGAGATGCTTCTTCCGACCATCCAGCGTGTGATTTCCTGGACATTTGTATCTGCAGCCGGAGTATCCTTGACTATGACTCCGTCCCTCATGACGAGGACCTTGTCACAGACGGAGAGGATTTCCTGGAGTCTGTGTGTGATGAATATTACGGCGATGCCGCGCTTAGCCATACCGCGGATGGACTCGAGAAGGGCATCGGCCTCCTTTTCGGTCAGAACCGCAGTGGGTTCATCCAGGATGAGGATGTTCATGTTGTCCTTGCTCAGTTCCCTGGCAATTTCCGTGAACTGCTTGTGTCCGACGGGCATGTGGTTGACCACAAGTTCCTTGTCGATATGGACACCGAGCTTGTCGATAGAGCCGTCGGCCCTCTCGTCCATGTCCTTCCTGTCCAGGGTGTTAAGCCTTTCACCGAAAACCTCCGACAAGACACTCTTTTTCTGAGGTTCCCTGTTGAGGAGGATGTTTTCCGTGGCTGTGAACCCGGGTATGAGGGAGAACTCCTGATGAACCATTCCGATACCGGCCTCGAGGGCGTCGAAAGGTGTCTCGAAGACAACCTTCTTTCCGTTGATGAGGATATCGCCGCCGTAACCGCCGGTTTCCTTGATTACGTTCATTCCGAACAGGATCTTCATGAGCGTGCTCTTTCCCGCACCGTTTTCTCCGACAAGTCCGAGAACCTGACCGGCTTCGAGCTTGAAATTGATGTCCTGGAGAACCTGGTTGCCAAAAAAGCTTTTGCTCACATTCTTCATTTCAAGAAGAGGAACATTTGTTTTTTCCATTGACTCACCTTACTGATCATTCAGTTATTGTGTTGTCAAAGCCGGAGTCGGCCTCCGACATTGACAGCACAGGAAGGGGCGGACCCCTTCCCGTGAATTGAAGTAACCCGGATTACTTTGTGACGTATGCCCATTCAGGAACTGTGACTTCTGTTGAGTGCATGTACTTGTCACCTGTCTTGCCCATGATGTAAGTATCCTGGTAGACGAGGAAGACGTTGGCGCTCTTGACGCCGTCTGCATCAACATATGCACCGCCGTTCCAGTTTGCACCGGGTGAGAACTGTGCGAAGGCCTTTGACAGATCGTCGATGTCCTTCAGCTGGCTCTTGCCTTCGATGACGTTCTTGGCATGCTGTGCAAGACCTGCGGAAACTGTGTAACCGTAGGAGTATGCCCATGTACCGAATTTGCCTGCGCCGCCGGCCTTGACAACTGCATCCTCAACCTTGGCAAGGATTGCCTGGAAGTTTCCGGCTTCTGCAGAGAGGTCGATTCCGAGAGCTCCGGGATAGCCCATGAGCGGAGACGGGAGGTCAGCCTCGATGAAGTATCCGCCGTAAGCAAGGAGCTGCTTGAGCAGAGGCTCTGTATGAGCATCGTTTGTACAGAAATAGGCAGCCTTTGTGCCGTACTTCTCAACCCACTCGGGAACCTTTTCAAGAATGTAGGCCTGTGCACCTGCAACTCCGACGTCTGTTGTCGGGTCCGGAGCAGTCTCGAGGACGAACTTCATACCGTACATTTCACAAGTCTTTCTCATGATAGCGACACGGCGGCTCATTGTCTCGTAAGCCATGTGTCTCGGGAATGAGATGTGTACGAATGTGTCACATCCGAGCTCGTGAGCTGTGTTGATGATCAGGAAGCCTCTTGCAACGAAGTCGTTGTTTGATGTGAGGTCGGCTGCTGCGCCGATAACGGGAAGATCTTCGTGTGACTCGCCTGCGAGGCAGATGATGTCAGGTCTTCTCTCCTTGATCTGGCGGAAAGCTTCGGCTGTGCCGGGAACTGCCTGGTTGACAACAATGGCCTTCATGAGGGGATCGTCAGAAAGGTTGACGATTGTCTGGACTGTTGTCTCGAGTTCTTCAGTGAAGTTGTCGGGGTAGATGGCGAGCTTGACCATGTCCTCTCCGTAGAGAGCCTGGAAAGCCTCAGCACCACGGCGGTCATCTTCAGACTGTGAAACTGAACCTGTGACGATACCGATGTGGAATTCGTTTGAGGCAGCCTTAGTCTCTGTTGCACCCTTTGCAAATGCTGCGAAAGCAACAAGGGCGATAAGGAGAACTACTAAAGTTTTCTTCATATTTTTCCTCCGTTCAGCGTTTGAAACGCATAGATTTCGTAGAATACCCGAGAGTTTAGCATATTTATTCAAGTTATGTTAATCCTTACACCTTGTGTTTTTGCAGGAGGTTTTCGGCTGTTTTGAGGGGAATCGAGAATCTCCTGCTCATTAGGGGAGGAGCACATCCTTGATGAACATGAAGCTTCTTGCATATTCAGATGAGATTGAGAATGCGGTTATGGTCCTGCATGGAGAGAGAGCTCACTCCAGGTACTTCGGTGAGGATGCCTTCAAGAGACTGGTCGGAAGCAACAAGGAACTTGTCATTGTTCCAGGTGCAAGCCACACGGATCTCTATGATGGCGGAGACAAGGGATATATCCCCTTCGACCGTTTGGCGGATTTCTTCAACAAGTATTTGTGCTAAGGATAATGATTTAACACAAGGGTCAGCGGGACAGGCCTATAGGGCAAGTCCAGTTGGCCAAGTTCTTCTTACTCCGATTTTTTCAACTTTTTGCATTTTTGGCGGAAATGGGAGAAAACACACCCTGTGAGAATATCTTCCTGAAGCCCATTGAAGTGTAAAGATGGTAGCTAATCGGGTTCTTCTGATCCACGTTCAGAGTTGCAACCTTCTTGGAATCTACAATTTCATTCAATGCATAACTGACAATGGCCCTGGCACAGCCTTGGTTGCGATATTCGTTGCGAGTGTAGACCATGCTTATCTTTGTAGCCCTGTCCGTCCATTCTTGGATTTTTATCATTGAGGCAATCTTGCCGTCTAATTTGAGAATTCTGTAGTTTTCCAGGTTTTCTAGGATGCGTTCTTTCTTTACAATATCGGTAAGACCGCAGTCCTTTATGAAGTTGCAGGTCATTTCAAACAGCTGGTCAACATCATCCGCTGTAGGATGGACGACAGCATTCAAGGGCTCTGAAGTTTTTCTGTCAGCCTCCATAAAGTCCATTCCCAGCGAGAGGTGAAAATCAAATCCCTTACTGTGGAAGAGGGGAATCAGTTCTTCCCCAAGCTCAATGGAGCATAGGTAGTCCTTTATTTTGTAGCCATTGGAAGTCAGAAAGAGCACAAGTTCAGAAGCTAAAGACTTGTCACCATGCAAAAGGATACTGTACGGTTCAACACACAAGGCAAGAAGGCGGGCATTTCCTTCTTGAACCCTGATGGCATATTCATCTTTTCCGGCTTTTGTCAGCAGTGGGTGATCAAGCCTGAAAAAGGGCTCCGTATATTCGTTAGTCAGCAAAAATGTTTTGTTCTCTTCATAGAAATCAATGCCGTTTGTGTAAACTTTAATCATGGTATTAGCGCTGATTATAGATTTCAGATAATACTCAGGTCAAGGCGAAGGAACTTTCAGTTTGCCTTCGGAGAGTTTACAATGCTTTTCCCTGCAAAGGAAACATACACCAGAGGGATTCGGTGCTGCTCTTACAGCATCTGACAAAATTGCCCCGGGAGACCGGGGCTTTAATATTTACCAGACAACTGGGCGGTCTTGTGGGGCCACATACATGGCATCGCCTGGTTGGATGTCAAAGGTTGTGTAGAATTC